>NZ_CP059597.1:1200000-1513382 GCF_022369435.1 Campylobacter sp. RM10537
TAGTTAAAAAAAATATAGCAAAAGGTATTGTATATATTAGTGCAACTTTTAACAATACTATGGTAACAGTAACTGATGAAATGGGAAATGCAATTGCTTGGAGTAGTGCAGGTGGTTTAGGATTTAAAGGTTCTAAAAAATCAACCCCTTATGCAGCACAACAAGCAGTAGAGGATGCTTTAAATAAAGCAAAAGAACACGGAATTAAAGAAGTGGGCATAAAAGTTCAAGGACCTGGAAGCGGTAGAGAAACTGCTGTAAAAAGTGTAGGCGCTATGGAAGGAATCAAAGTTACTTTCTTAAAGGATATCACTCCATTAGCTCACAATGGTTGTAGACCGCCTAAGCGTCGTCGTGTCTAAGATATAAGAAAAATTTAGGAGATTATTATGGCAAGATATAGAGGACCAGTAGAAAAATTAGAAAGACGCTTTGGTGTTAGCTTGGCATTAAAAGGAGAAAGAAGATTAGCAGGAAAAAGTGCATTAGATAAACGCCCTTATGCACCAGGACAACACGGAGCAAGAAAAGGTAAAATTAGCGAATATGGACTTCAATTAAGAGAAAAACAAAAAGCTAAATTTATGTATGGAGTTAGCGAAAAGCAATTTAGAAGACTTTTTGCAGAGGCAGCTAGAAAAGATGGAAATACTGGGGTTTTACTTATCCAGCTTTTAGAGCAAAGATTAGACAATGTAGTTTATAGAATGGGTTTTGCAACTACTCGTCGTTTTGCAAGACAGCTTGTCACTCATGGACACATTTTAGTTAATGGTAAAAGAGTTGATATTCCAAGCTTTAGAGTAGAAGCAGGTGCTAAAATCGAAATTATAGAAAAAAGCAAAAATAATCCTCAAATTACAAGAGCAATAGAGCTTACAGCACAAACCGGTATAGTAGCTTGGGTTGATGTAGAAAAAGATAAGAGATTTGGAATTTTTACAAGAAAACCTGAAAGAGAAGAAGTTGTCATTCCGGTAGAGGAAAGATTTATCGTTGAGCTTTACTCTAAATAATAGGGGCTAAATATGAGAAAAATTACAACATCCGCTTATACGCCAACAGAATTTACAATAGAAAATATTAGCGATACTGTGGCTAAAATTAGCGCTTGGCCTTTTGAAATTGGCTACGGGATTACCCTAGCCCATCCTTTACGTCGCTTGCTTTATACAAGCACTGTAGGTTATGCTCCAACCGCGATTCATATCGATGGAATATCACACGAGTTTGATAGTATGCGTGGTATGTTTGAGGACATTGCGCTTTTTATTCTTAATTTAAAAAAATTACGTTTTAAGATTAAAAATGATTCTGATAAAGAAATCGTAGAATTTAGTTTCAAAGGCCCTAAAGAAATTTATGGCAAAGATTTAAACAATGATCAAGTTGAAGTGGTAAATGCTGATGCATATTTAGCAACTATCAATGAAGATGCAGATCTTAAATTTACTTTGATTATAGAAAAAGGTATTGGCTATGTTCCAAGCGAAGAAATCAAAGAATTTTTAAATGATCCTAAATTTATCGCATTGGATGCTTTCTTTACACCTGTAAGAGAAGCGACTTATGATATTGAAAAAGTTCTATTTGAAGATAATCCTGATTATGAAAAAGTAGTTTTAACTATAACTACAGATGGACAAATTACTCCAAATGAAGCTTTTCAAAATGCTTTAGAAGCTATGTATAAACAATTATCAGTATTTGATAAAATTACTAATGTTAGAAGCATTATTAAAAATCAAGCAACTAGCAATGAGTTAGAAAATACTAAATTATTGCAAAATATTACTGACTTAAATTTAAGCGCAAGAAGCTATAATTGCCTTGAAAAAGCAGGAGTTGTTTATATAGGTGAACTTGCTTTAATGAGTGTAAATGAACTTGCAGGACTTAAAAATTTAGGTAAAAAATCACTTGATGAAATCAAAAATATCATGGAAAGTATAGGTTTCCCTGTAGGAACTTCTAAACTAAGTGATAACAGAGATATATTAAGCAAAAAAATCACTGAATTAAAAGCACAAAATGAAGGATAAAAAATGAGACATAAACACGGATATAGAAAACTTGGCAGAACTTCATCTCATCGTGCTGCTTTGTTAAAAAATTTAACGATAGCTTTAGTTAATAGTGGCAAAATAGAAACAACTTTACCAAAAGCTAAAGAATTAAGAGGATATGTAGAAAGACTTATCACAAGAGCAAGATTGGGCGATTTTAATGCACATAGAGCTGTTTTTGCTTCATTGCAAGATAAAAATGCTACTAATAAATTAGTAACAGAAATTGCTCCAAAATTTAAAGAAAGAAATGGTGGCTATACTAGAATTATCAAAACAAGAATTCGTCGTGGTGATGCTGCTGAAATGGCTTTTATTGAATTTGTAGCTTAATAAAATCCTAGCTTCTTAGCTAGGATTTACTTCTTATCTTAAAACAACAATCTAAAAAATTTTATCATAAAAATCCCAAGCCAAGCTTGAGAATTTATCTTAATGTAAAGCTTCGTTGAGTTTGACTGCTTTTTTATTTAAAGCAACGATCATTACTCCAGTTGTAGAGTCTTGACGGAAATGGAGTCCATTTAAGCCTTGAAGTTCTAAACCTTTGTATATTTCTTTATCAAAAGTGAAATTTGGATTAAGCTTTGCGAGTTCTTGCGCATCTTTTAATAAAAATTTAGTTCCCTCTAGCACTGCAATTCCTGCATCAACGATACAATTATCACCCAAAGGAACACCTGTAACAGAATTAGCACCTAAAAGACAAGCTTTACCTATACTAATAGCATTTCCACTTGTGCCGCTTAATACTCCTAAAATAGAAGCTCCTCCGCCTATATCAGATCCTTCTCCTACAACTACACTTGAGCTTATACGACCCTCTACCATGCAAGCTCCTGTTGTTCCAGCATTAAAATTCACATAAGAAGCACCTGGCATAATCGTTGTTCCAGCTGCTAAAGAAGCACCCATTCTCACTTTTGAACTTTCTAAAATTCTTGTGTTATCTTCAGGTATGATATGTGCTAAAAATCTTGGAAATTTATCGACAAAATCAATTTTTGGATATTGATTAGTCATTTTTAAACGCATTTCATTTTCTCTTAAATAATCAAGCTCTATAGGCTTATCATCACTCCAAGCAACATTACTTAAAAGTCCAAAAGCACCGTTTAAATTGATACTCCTTAAAGGTACTTTTTTTGTGGAAAGTAAATAAAGCTTAAGATAAACACTTTCAACACTCAAAGGCTCTTTATCTTCAAAAAGACATACAAAGGCAAATTCATCATCTTTAAATTTCTCTTTAATTAATTTTAATAAGTCAATATTTTTATGCCCTTCTTCCTCTAAAAAAGGTTTAAAACAAGACAAAGCAAATTCAATATCTTCCATTTTTAAAACTTGAGTGAATTCACTCGCATTAAAATCAATCTCGATTCCTCTTTGCATAAAAGATTCAAGCATAACTGCAGCTGAGCTAAAATTCTGCTCATAATTTATCAAAGCAAAACTTGCTTGTAAGATTTTATTTTTATTAATTTGCCCTCTATCAAGTCTTGCTATACCAAAAGCTTTAGGTTGTTTATATCCACTTTTTTGTTCTATTTGTTTGATTAAAAGTAAAAAATCTTCTTTGGTGTTTATCGACATTTTCTTCCTTTTTGTTATTTGTTTTATAATTTTAGACAAATGATTATATCAAATAAAACTTGAAATCTTATTTTAAATTAAAAGCTAAAAATTTTTACAAATAATAATTAAATAATAAATATTTTAAGCTTATACTGAAGATTGTTAATATATGATACAAACAAAAAATTTTGGAATTGTCATGAGAATTTTAGGTTTTGATATAGGAATTAGCTCCATAGGCTGGGCTTTTGTTGAAAATAAAGAATTAAAAGATTGTGGGGTTAGAATTTTTACAGCAGCGGAAAATCCAAAAACAAAAGATTCCTTAGCATTGCCAAGAAGAAATGCTAGAAGTAATAGAAGACGTCTTGCTAGGAAAAAATCAAGACTCATTGCATTAAAACATATTATTTCAAAAGAATTCAATCTAAATTATAAAGATTATGTAGCCGAAGATGGAAATTTACCTCAAGCTTATCAAGGAAAACTCGAAAGTCCTTATAAATTAAGATATCAAGCTCTAAATGAAAAGCTTGATAAAAAAGATCTAGCAAGAGTGATTTTACATATAGCAAAGCATCGTGGTTATATCAATAAAAATGCTAAAAATTCTAAAGATAGTGAAAAAGGCAAAATTCTAAGCGCCTTAAAAAATAATTCTTTAAAATTGCAAAATTATAGAAGTGTTGGGGAATATTTCTATCAAGAATATTTTCAAAAATTTAAAGAAAATACCAAAAATTTTATCAAAATACGTAATACAAAAGAAAATTACGAACATTGTGTTTTAGCAAGCGATTTAGAAAAAGAATTAAAACTTATTTTAGAAAAACAAAAAGAATTTGGCTTTAAATATAATGAAAAATTTATAGATGAAATTATAAAAATTACTTTCTTTCAACGTCCATTAAAGGATTTTTCTCATTTGGTTGGCTTATGCACTTTTTTTGAAAATGAAAAAAGAGCTTGTAAAAATTCTTATAGCGCTTGGGAATTTGTAGCCTTGACTAAAATCATCAATGAATTAAAAAGTCTAGAAAAAATTACAGGTGAAATCGTTTCTAGCGATAATATTGAAAAAATTCTTAATCACATTTTAGAAAAAGGCAATATCAGTTATAAAAAATTTAGAGAATATATCAAACTTGATGAAAAGATAAAATTTAAAAATCTAAAATACAATAAAGAAAATGCCGAAAATACCAAATTTATAGAATTTAAAAAATTGACTGAATTTAAAAAAGCGCTTAAAGAGCATTCCTTAAATCAAGAACAACTTGATGAAATAGCCTCTCACATAACCTTAACAAAAGATAATGACAAACTTAAAAATATTTTAGAAAAATACAATCTAAGCAAAGAACAAATTCAAGCTTTATCAGAAATTGAATTTAACGATCATATCAATCTTAGCTTTAAGGCTTTAAAAATGATTTTGCCGCTAATGAAAAAGGGGTTAAGATATGATGAGGCCTGTAAAGAACTTAGCTTAAAAACAAAATCTAATGATCAAAAATTTGACTCACTTCCACCATTTTGCGAAAGTATTTATGCACAAGAGCTTAGCAATCCTATTGCCAATCGTGCCATAAGCGAGTATAGAAAAGTTTTAAATGCTCTGCTTAAAAAATACGGAAAAATGCATAAAATCCATATAGAATTAGCTAGAGATATAGGAACTAGCAAAAAATTAAGAGAAGCTATAGAAAAAGAGCAAAAAGAAAATCAAGAAATCAATACTTGGGCAATTAAAGAATGTGAGAAATTTAGCCTAAAAGCCAATTCTAAAAATATTTTAAAATTAAAACTTTGGAGAGAGCAAAACGAATTTTGTATTTATAGTGGAAAAAAGATCACCATAGAGCATTTAAAAGATGAAAAAGCTTTAGAGGTTGATCATATATATCCTTATTCTAGAAGTTTTGATGATTCATTTAATAATAAAGTCTTAGTTTTTACCAAAGAAAATCAAGAAAAACGCAACAAAACACCTTTTGAAGCTTTTAAAGACAATCAAGAAAGATGGAATACAATCACAGCTTTAGCACAAAAACTCCCTTATAAAAAAAGTCAAAAGATCTTAGATGAAAATTTCAAAGACAAAAAGCAACAAGAATTTATTTCAAGAAATTTAAATGATACAAGATATATTACTACTTTGATAGCTAAATATACAAAAGAATATTTAAATTTTTTACCTTTAAGCAATGATGAAAATCTTAATCTATCAAGCGGAGAAAAAGGAAGTAAAATTCACGTTCAAACGATCAATGGAATGCTTACATCTGTTTTAAGATATATTTGGGGATTTTCCAAAAAAGATAGAAATAACCATATCCATCATGCCATAGATGCTATTATAATTGCTTATAGCACTCCTTCTATGATAAAAAGTTTTTCTGATTTTAAAAAAAATCAAGAACTTTTAAAGGCGCAACTCTATGCTAAAAAAATTACAGATGAGGATTATAAGCATCAAGCTAAATTTTTTGAACCTTTTGAAAACTTTAGAAAAAAAATTGAAACAAAAATAGATCAAATTTTTGTTTCAAGACCTCCAAGAAAAAGAGCAAGAGGAGCTTTACATGAAGAAACTTTTTTATCTCAAAAGCAAGTTATAAAAGAGTATGCTTCAGAAGAAGGAGTTAAGAGAGCCTTAGAATGTGGAAAAATCAGAAAAATTGGAACAAAATATGTCAGAAATGATACTATGGTAAGAATTGATATTTTCAAAAAAGAAAATAAATTCTATGCTATTCCTATTTATACCATGGATTATGCTTTAGGAGTATTGCCAGATAAAATAGCGGTTTCAGGAAAAGAAAATAATATTCCAAAAAAATGGAAAACAATAGATGAAAGTTATGAATTTTGTTTTTCTTTATATAAAGATGATTTGATATTGATTCAAAAAAGCAAAATGCAAGAGCCAGAATTTGCATATTTTAAAAGTTTTGGTATCAGTACTGTAAGTATTTGCATAGAAAAACATGACAATAAAATCGAAAATTTAACCCTAAATCAAAAATTATTATTTACCAATGCAAAAGAAGAAAACGTTCAAGCAAAGAGTTTAGGAATTCAAAATTTAAAAACTTTTGAAAAATATATCATAACACCATTAGGAGAAAAAATAAAAGCCAAAATAGAACCAAGACAAAATATTTCTTTAAAAACAAGTAAAAAATATGGCTTATGATGAAGCTTTTAAAAGCATTTTGATCACAACTCAAGCAAAGCTAAGCTTAGAATATAACCATCTTGTAATCAAACAAAAAGAAAAAGAGGCTAAATTTTTTCTAAAAGATATCAATTTTATCATTTTAGAATCCTTACAAGCTAGTCTTAGCTCGAGTTTGCTAAATGCCTTAGCCGAAAATAAAATTATACTCTTAACCTGTGATGAAATGCATAATATAAATGGAATTTTTTCTCCATTTTTAGGGCATTTTATAAGTGCAAAAGTAGCTAGAGAGCAAGTGGCTGTTAGCTCACAAAGAAAAGCTATTCTATGGCAAAAAATTATTAAAAATAAAATTTCAAACCAAGCTTATGTTTTAAAATTATTTAATCATATGCAAGAATACAAAGAACTTATAAATTTGTGCAAAAAAGTGAGTTTAAATGATGCTAAAAATGTAGAATCTACTGCAGCATCTTTATATTTTAAAACCTTATTTGGAAAAAATTTTTATAGAAATGAAATCTGCTTTGTTAATTCTGCTTTAAATTATGGCTATGCTATTATTAGATCAAATATTATTCGAGCTGTATGCATCAGTGGTTTATTGCCATGGCAAGGTATAAAACACAATAATATTTATAATAGCTTTAACCTTTGTGATGATTTAATAGAAGTTTTTCGCCCTTTAGTTGATATTTGTGTATTTAACTTAAAAGATACCAAGGAAAGTGAATTTTTAGATAAGGAAAGTAAGCAAAAACTCATTCAAATTTTACAAGAAGAACTTATCTTAGAAAATAAATCTTATCCCTTAAATAGAGCCATCAATTTTTATGTGCAAAATTTTAAAAATGCTTTATTAGAAAACCAAGAACTTTTTTGGGTAAATTTAAAATGATAGAAGATAAATTTATGAGAGTGTTGCTGATGTTTGATATACCCACTAAAAGCAAAAAAGATCAAAAGCACGCCTCTAAATTTAGAACTTCATTAATAAAACTTGGATTTTTCATGATGCAATTTAGTGTTTATGTAAAAATTTGCAAAGGATTAAGTTCAGCAAAAAGTACTATAAAATCTATAAAAAAATTTCTACCGCCCTATGGAAACATCAGAGTTTTAATTATAACAGAAAAGCAGTTTGATAATATGCAAATACTTTTAGGCGGAATTTCTTTGAATGAAAAAATGAATAATGATAAGAATTTAGTTCTTTTTGAGTATGATGAAAAAAGTCAAAATTTTAAATACAATACTGAAAAAATACAAAAACAAAAAAGAACAAAAACTATCAAGCAACAAAGCTTATTTGAATTTTAACGGTTTTAATGGGATTGTAACCCTGCGTGGATAACCGAAAACCACTTATTTTAGCCTCTTTTTAAATTTCTTAGGAAAAATCATAGCATATTTTTTTAAAAATTTCTATATAAAAACCTTATTTTCCTTGTATTTGATAAAAATGTATTTTATCATAAAGAAATTTAAAAAGAGGCTAAAACGAAGTTGATGCAGATTTCACAAGCCCAGATATTTTATCATAAAGAAATTTAAAAAGAGGCTAAAACATTAAAATGATTTCTAGTGTTATTGTGTGGATTTTATCATAAAGAAATTTAAAAAGAGGCTAAAACTATAAGATATTCTGCAAGCAATTTCATTTTATTTTATCATAAAGAAATTTAAAAAGAGGCTAAATAATACATAAGTATATCTATAATAACATAAAAGATTTAGAAATTTTCTAGATGTAAAACTAAAAAATTTCCTAAAAGTATTTATTTTCAAACCAATAAATTTCACTTTTTAATCATTTTTAAATGTAAATGATATATAGTAGCTTTGCTTACTATGACGCGGCAATATAATATCACCAAAATTTTCATGATGAATCGCATCAGGTAAAGTCTGTGCCTCTAATGCAATGCCTTCATTTTTATTTGCCAAAGTGCCTTTATCTCGGCTAAATGAAATATTTTGTCCTTCGATCTTTTCAGGCGTATAAACAACAAGTCCATTACGATCAGAATGCACGATAATTTGACGCTTGCTTTCTTTATCTTTTAAAATGGCAGCCAAATTTGTTTTAAGCACATAAGCTGTATCTAGTCCTTTAATTTCTTTAAGCACGGATTCTACATTTTTAAAATGACGAAAATCATAAGGTGTATTATCAACAGCGATAAATTTTCCAGTAGGGATTAAATACTCATCAGTTTCTAAAATATGATCGCTATTGATTTGTAATTCATGCGTTGTCAAATCGCGACGATTGCTCAAATTAAAATAAACATGGCAGGTTGGATTAAACAAGGTATCTTCTTCGCCAGCTATCGCACTATATGCAATGCTTACTTTATTTTGATTATCCAAGGTATAAACAATACTAGCTTGTATCTCTCCAAAAAAGCCATCCATACTTTCATCGATCTTTTTTTGAAAAGTCACACTCACACTATTTTCATCAACCGAAGTTGAATATTCCCAATTCCAAGTTGAAAAGCCGTGTGGCCCACCATGAAGAGTATTACCATGATCATTTTGTGGCAATTTATAATGTTTATAAGATGCGTTTTTGATCCTTCCAGCAACCCTGCCGATTGATTTGCAAATATTTTGAGGATTTGAGTAATAATCGTTAATGTTATCAAAACTCAATAATAAATTTTGATGCTCTTTATCCTTAGTGGGAACTAAAAACTGATGCCAAATTGCCCCCATACTAAGGCAAGAAATTTCTATATTATTGTCATTGATCAAACGAATTCTCGTTACTTTTTCATCATTATATTCACCAAATGCTTCTTGCAATATCTTCATTTTTGCACTCCAAAAAAATCTTAATATAAGTTTAACACTAATTCCATAAATACTTTAATAAGAAGTAATAAAAATTTAAAAGCGATTAAAAAAATAAGAAGTAAAAATAATATTTAGGGATAAACCCTAAATAATTAATGAGAGCAAGCACTTTTTCCATTCATAATAGGTTGTATTGCGGAATTATCCGCACCGCCTTCATTATTAATCTTTTCTATAAAATTCCAAATTTTTTCAGCAGCCATTAAATAGCGTTTTGAACTTACACTTTCAGGATGGTAAAAACTCACTGGTTTTCCATCATCTCCACCTTCTCTAACGATCATTTCAATAGGAATTTGTGCTAGAACTTCGCTTTTGTAAGCTTTCGCCATTTCTTCAGTGGTTCCTTTGCCGAAAATATCATATTCTTTACCATTATCAGGACATAAAAATCCGCTCATGTTTTCTACAATACCTGCTATTGGAATATGAAGTTTGTTAAACATATCAAGCGCTCTTTTACTATCATCTAAAGAAACAGTTTGTGGAGTACTTACACAAACACCTGCAGTGATTGGAATACTTTGTGCAGAAGTGATTTGCGCATCGCCAGTTCCTGGAGGCATATCTAAAAATAAAACATCAAGTTCAGGCCAAATCACATCAGCAAGCAATTGTTCCATAGCTTTCATAATCATCGCACCGCGCCACATAAGCCCTTGACCTTCTTCGATCAAAACTCCCATACTCATCATATAAATTCCATGAGTTAAAATAGGTTTTAGTCTTTGTCCAACTACTTCAGGTTGAGTTTTGGTTTCTCCAAGCATTCTTGGGATATTTGGTCCATAAATATCCGCATCTAAAATTCCTACTTTTTTACCCATTTTTGCCATAGAAATAGCTAAATTTACAGTTGTAGTTGATTTGCCCACACCACCTTTACCACTTGAAATCATGATGAAATTTTTTACCTGAGGAACGATATTTTTACCACTTCTTGAATTGCTTTTTTCTTCAGGAATTTTTGGTGTAATAATATTAATTTCTATATTTTTTAAATTTAAAGCTGATAGAACTTCATTAATATTTTTGCGAATTTCATTAGAAACTTCAGGATTTGATGAAGCAATTTCTATATTAATTAAAGCTTCATTATTTTCTACTTTTACGTCTTTAACAAAATTAAAGCTAACTATATCTTTTTCAAAGCCAGGATATTTAACACTTTTAAGTTTTTCTAAAATTTGCTCTTTCATAATTCTAATCTTTCCTTAAAAAATTAAAAAATTAATTTTACTAATAAAAATCTAAAATTTAGCTTTTTGTAAGTGTATAATATGGTAACATTATATATGTAAGATAAAATTATAAATTTTAAGGATAAAAAGTGCGAGAATTAAGTCTAATTATGCTAGCAGCTGGAAATTCTACACGTTTAAATATGGAAGTTAAAAAACAATTTTTACGCATAGGAGAAGATCCTTTGTGGCTTTACGCAACAAAAAATTTAAGCTCTTTTTATCCATTTAAAAAGATAGTTGTTACCTCTGGTAATGTTTCTTATATGAAAAAATTTACAAAAAATTATGAAATTATAGAAGGTGGTGAAACAAGAGCACAATCTTTAAAAAAAGCTTTAGAATTAATCGAAACAGAATTTGTTATGGTTAGTGATGTTGCACGAGTTTTTATCAGCAAAAATTTATTTGATCGTTTGCTTGAAAATATTGATAAAGCAGATTGCATTACCCCTGCTTTAAAAGTTTGCGATACTACTCTTTTTGATGAACAAGCCATACAAAGAGAAAAAATAAAATTGATTCAAACACCACAAATTTCACGTACAAATTTACTCAAAAAAGCTTTAGAGCAAAATTCTGATTTTACAGATGATAGCACTGCTATTGCGGCTTTAGGAGGTAAAATTTGGTTTATAGAAGGTGAAGAAAATGCTAGAAAATTAACCTTTAAAGAAGATTTGATTAAATTAAATCTCCCTAGACCTAGTCATGAAATCTTTTGTGGAAATGGTTTTGATGTGCATGAATTTGGTCAAACAAGACCTTTAATCTTAGGCGGTATTGAAATTCATCCTAGCATGGGCTTAAAAGCACATTCAGACGGCGATGTTTTAGCACATTCTTTAACTGATGCAATTTTAGGCGCGGCTGGTTTAGGCGATATAGGGGAACTTTATCCAGATACTGATATAAAATTTAAAAACGCCAATTCTATGGAACTTTTAAAAAAAGCTTATCAAAAAGTCAAAGAAATCGGCTTAGAACTTATTAATGCTGATATTTGCGTCATTGCACAAGCTCCAAAATTACATAAATTTAAAGAAGAAATTAGAGCCAATATAGCCTCAACTCTTAATATTAGCGAACATAAAATTAATGTAAAAGCTACCACTACAGAGCAATTAGGATTTATTGGTCGCAAAGAAGGTATAGCGGTTTTAAGCAATGCGAATTTAAAATATTTTGATTGGACAAAATTATGAAAGTTTTAATCATAGAAAATGAAATTTACTTAGCACAAAGTATCGGTATAAAGCTTAATAATATAGGTTATGATTGCACTATTATCAATTCTTTTGATGAGTACAATGAAGAAAAACGCTATGATATTATATTGCTTTCAGCTAACACTAGTAATTTTTTAAAAGCTGTAGAGCATTTTAAAAATAATATTATTATTTTGTTGATTTCTTATATAAGCACTGATGTGGTTTCAACACCTCTAAAAATGGGCGCAAGTGATTATATACAAAAACCTTTTATGATAGAAGAATTAATAAGAAAAATAAAACATCATCAAGATTTTAGAAAACTTTTAGCAGCAAATAAAACCTATGAGAGCTACATAAAATCTCGTATAAAGATGATAAAAATTCCAGAATATAACTATAAAAAAATAAAACTCCCACTTATCTTAAAATCCAATCTTCAAAATTCAGCCGATGCTTTTGTTTTTAAATATCTTTATGAACACAATATGACATTTGCTTATATTGACTTAGCAGCTACTAATGCTATCGAAAAAGTGATGAATTTTCATTTTGAAAATACTCTTTTATTTTTAAACAATCTTCAAATTTTAAAAACATCAGAAAAAGAAATTTTACTTAATTTTGTTAAAAATAAACCTGTGATTTTACATACTAATTCTCAAATAGAAAATACAAAATTCAATCAAATAGATCTAAATGATGATCAAAAAGGTATCATTAGCGATGAAATTTTAACTATTGATGAATATATAAGATACATTGTCTTAAACTATCAAAATGTGCTCTCTGATACAGATCTTTCTAAAAAAATAGGGATCTCTCGAAAATCCTTATGGCAAAAAAGGAAAAAATATGACCTCAAAAAAAAATAAAACAATCACAATTGACGAAAATGAATTAGGTATTTTATCTCTTATAGAAGAAGGTTTATTAGGAAATTGCGATCATTTAATGGATGAAAATGAAAGTAAAGAAATTTTAAAAACTGGAAAATTAAAAGAAGAAAATTTTCCTTACCCTTTCATCTTTGCCCCTAAAAATGCAGAAAAAATCTTAGCAAATATCAAAGAAAAAGATAAAATTGAACTCATTTGTAATGAAAAAATAGTAGGACATATAGAATTTAAAAATAAATTCAAAAATGATAAAAATTTTTCAAGTATTTTTAGCTCTAGAACTTGCTCTTTAGAAAATAATGGAAAAATTTGCATCAGTGGAAAAATAAAAATTTATGATTCTGCTATAAAAACTATCAAACAACAATTTCAACTTGTAAAAGAAAAACTCAATGCTCAAAAAATAACGGCCTTAGTTGCAAATCTTGATCCTTTACATAGAGCACATGAAAGAATGTTACGCTGGACTATAGATAAAGCAGATTTAGTTGTGATATTTTTAGTGGAATCTTTTGATGAAAATGGCTTTGAATTTGATTTAAAAGAAAAATATTTACAAAAACTCATACAAAACTATTTACCACCTGATAAAATTTTCATCTTTCCTTTAAAAAATATTGATCTTTTTCATTCTCATTTAAATCCTGCACTTGAAAGCATAGTAGCCAAAAATTTAGGCTGCACCAAACTTGTAGTAGGGCAAAATCATACAGGCCTTGGAATGTTTTATGATGAAAATCAACCCAAGTCGATTTTGGATGAATTTTCCAAAGATTATGATATAGAAGTGATTATTTTACCTGAATTTGTCTTTTGCAATATTTGCCATATGATCGTAAGCACTAGATCTTGTCCTCATGGATTTCATCATCATTTACATTATAATTCTCAATCTTTGAAAAATTTATTAAGATTAGGTATTATTCCACCTGCGCTTTTTATGCGAAAAGAAATTTCAAGTATGATTTTATCTTCAATTTTTCCAAAGCGTTTTAAAAATTTTCAAAAAATATATAACGATCTTTTTGCCACAGATGGCATTTTAGAGGATAAAGAAGATGAAGAATTTTATAAAAAACTTTTAGAAGCATATCAAATGTCTTATATTGTTTGAAAGGTAATAATGCAAAAAATTTTCTTAACTTTTTTTTATTCAGGTTGCACTCCAAAAGCATCTGGGACTTTTGGAACTATTGCTGCTTTAATCCCTGCTTTTTTTATTTTAAAATATTTAGGAAGTTCCACATTAATACTACTTAGCCTTTTGATTTTTTTGATCAGTATACGCATTATTGATGATTATGAAAAAACCACTGGAATTCATGATGATAAACACATTGTTATTGATGAAGTAGCAGGAGTTTTTTTAGCTTGTGCCATAGCAGCTAATACATCAAATTCTTTATTAAATTTTATCATGGCTTTTATATTTTTTCGTTTGTTTGATATCGCCAAACCTTCTATTATAGGAAAAATTGATAAAAAAGTTAAAGGCGGCTTAGGAGTGATGTTAGATGATATGATAGCAGGCTTATTTGCTGGGCTTTTAAGTGCTGTAATCTATGGGATTTTAATTAAATTTAATCTTTTATTTTGGGATAAAAAATTAATAGATTTATTTTGAAATTTTTCTTAAATTAATGAAATTTTAAATTTTATTCTTATATAATTAACCCTTAAAATTTCAAAAAAGGAATATTTAATGGCAAACCATAAATCTGCTGAGAAAAGAGCAAGACAGACTATTAAAAAAACAGAAAGAAATAGATTTTATAGAACAAGACTTAAAAACATTACAAAAGCTGTAAGAGAAGCAGCTGCTAAAAACGATAAAAATGCTGCAAATGAAGCTTTTAAAATAGCTAATAAAAGTATTCATGCTATGGTTAGTCGTGGTTTTCTTAAAAAACAAACTGCTTCACGCCGTGTAAGTCGCTTAGCTCTTTTAGTTAATAAAATTGCATAATTTTATTTTTTAATGTTAGCTGATAAACTAGACCCTTTTTTAAAACGCTATGAAGAGTTAAATTCTCTTCTTAGTAGCTCTGATATCGTTAATGATATCGAAAAGATGACTTCTCTCTCTAAAGAACAAAAAAATTTAGAACCTATTGTTTTAAAGGCTAAAGAATATTTAAAAACTTTAGAAAGCATAGAGGAGAATAAAGCCTTACTTAACGATTGTGAACTTGGGGAACTTGCCAAAGAAGAATTAAAAATTCTAGAAGATTCTAAACCAAAACTTGAAGAAGAGCTTAAAATTTTACTCTTACCTAAAGATCCTAACGATGAAAGAAATATTTTTTTAGAAATTCGTGCCGGTACTGGCGGGGATGAAGCCTCTTTATTTGTAGGAGATCTTGTAAAAGCATATTCAAGATACGCAGAAAATCGCAATTATAAATTAGAAATAGTCAGTTCAAGCGAAGGAAGCGTTGGAGGATTTAAAGAAATTATAATGCTGGTTAAAGGCATAGGGGCTTATTCTAGGCTCAAATATGAAGGAGGAACTCATAGAGTTCAAAGAGTCCCTCAAACAGAATCTCAAGGAAGAGTGCATACTTCTGCCATCACTGTAGCTGTTATGCCAGAAGTTGATGATATTGAAATACAAATTAATCCTAATGATCTTAAAATCGATGTGATGCGTTCTTCAGGTCATGGTGGACAAAGCGTTAATACTACTGATTCAGCTGTTCGCATCACACATATTCCTACTGGTATTGTTGTTGTTAATCAAGATGGAAAAAGTCAGCATAAAAATAAAGAAAGTGCTATGAAAGTTTTAAAAGCTAGACTTTTTGAAATGCAAGAAAGTGAACGTTTAGCACAAGAAAGTGAAGCGAGAAAATCTCAAGTAGGAAGTGGAGATAGAAGTGAACGTATACGTACTTATAATTTTCCTCAAAATCGCATTAGCGATCATCGTATAAATTTAACTTTATATCGTTTAGACTCCATCATGCAAGATGGACTTTTTGATGAAATTATTGAACCTTTAATAGCCCATTATCAAGCTGAGTCTTTGCAAGAGCAAAATTTATAATTTTGCTCTTTTTTTAATGTTTATGTGGAAATTTATGTGGATTTCCACTAGCTCCTGCAAAGCTTATCACGCCTTGATTAATATCATAAGCTTGCCCAAAACCTTTAACAAATCTTCCTTTTTTAAATTCAAGTTTAACTAAATGAAAATCAAGCATTTTTCTTATAGTTTTTATGCCGCCCTCAGCACCTGTTTGTCTCTCAAATTCATCATAAATTTTATCAAATTGCTCCCCTCTTTCTATAAAACTTGCATCAACTCTATAGCGTAATCTTTTGCGAAGTATCACAGAGGCAGCTTTGCTTTCATCCTCTAAAAACATTATTTCTATATTGTATGGATTCTTTTTGATATTATCAAAATGTTCACTAACTTCACTAATATAAATATAATTACCCTCATTTGTTGCCACAAAAGGAGCATAAGAACAAACGACTTCATTGTTTTCACTTAAAGTGGCTAAACATACAGAATTAAAACTTGATTTAAATTCTTCAATTTCTTTAGCTACTCCATTAAAATTCTCCTCAGCTTTTGCACTCATACAAAGAGAGATAATTGTATCTTTTAAAGTCTCTTCATTTGCTTTTTTTGGAAATTCAATACGTAAAATTTCATGTTCATTATAAATTATATCCAAACCCTCAAAATCAACATGATTTAATTTTACATTTCTAATATCTTTTACACCTCCAAATTTTTTGCAAAGATCAATTAAATTTGATTGATGATGCTCATTCATATGAGAAATAATGCTTTCTAAATTCATTTTCATTCCTTTTATTGAAAAATTTTAATTTTAAAATGATATCAATTATCAAATTAAATAAATCTTAAAGACTAATCCAATATTTTTAAAATCAAAAATTTTATTTATTTTTAAGATAATAAACGATAAATTTCTTACTTCATATTATGATATATATTATCATTATAATCTTAAGGAGTCAATCTTGTATAAAAAAATAACGTTGATAAAATTCTTTACTTTATTTAATTTTTTACTCATTGATATTAATGCGCAAGAAAATAACGAAGAAACTAAAGTTAAGCTTAATGAAGTCGTTGTTTCTGCAAATAATCAGGAATTTGATAATAGTTTAAGAAATGTCATCGTTATTAATGGATCTGATTTGCAAAAAAAAGGCTTTAACTCTATAGAACAAGCTCTAGAAAGAACCGCTGAAATTAACTTTGTTAATTTTGGATTAGGAAGAAATATCGATATGCGAGGTCAAGGAGACAAATCTAATGTTGCTGTTAAAGTTATGATTGATGGAAAATCTATTAATATGCTTGATAATTCTCACGGAATAACTCCATTAAATAGTATCAATCTTGATAATATCGAACGTATAGAAATTATCCCTGGTGGTGGTTCCGTGCTTTATGGAAATGGCACTCGCGGAGGTGTAATTAATATCATTACAAAAAAACAAAAAGAAAATTTATTTTCTATGGCGATAAAAGGGAATGGATATAATCAACACAAATTAGGAGGCAATTTAGAAGTTAATGGAGCTAAAAAAATCAACGAAAATCTAGCTTTTAGTTTTAATATAGAAGGTTTTAATCAAGATGGCTATCAAGATGGCTATAACGAAAAAGGCTATTTTATAAACACTAAAACTTATATCAATCCTAATGAACAAAGTGATTTAATTTTAGGATATAATTATTTTAAAAGCAAAAATACAGGAAGTGGATATTTAACAAAAACACAAATTCAAGACAATCCTAAACAAAAAGGCAATGGAGAAAATATCACCTCTATTAATAGACCTGAAATCACTCTAGATTATCATTATTATCTTGATGATGCTTTAGAAATTGATCTAGGAACTTTCTGGCAAAATCAAAAAATCAATTATCTCAAAGATATTTCCACGATGACTGTTATGGGTATAACCTTGCCTGTATATCAAAATGGAAGTAGTTTTGAAGATACTCTCACAGGAATAAATCTCAAAAGCAGATATAACTATAAAGACAATTCTTATTTTATCTTTGGTTATGAATTTGCTAATCATGATGCCAAAAGAAAAAGCATTATCCATTATGATGTAAATATGCCTAATTTTTCAATCAATCACACCATGACAACCCTTATGGATATGAAAAAACAAAGCCATTCTTTATTTACCCTTGACTCACATGAATTTAATGATATATTTAGCATTTCTAGCGGATTAAGATATGAACGTAGTTTTTATAAAACTAATAGAAACTATACAAGCAAAATGCTTATTTCTAATCGACCTAAAAATAATACCGAAACCTTCAATACCGATAACCAAGGTAATAATTTCGCCTTTGAAATCACTCCAAATTTTAAATATTCAAATACAGGAAGCTTATATCTTAAATATGAAAGAGGTTTTATATCTCCATCACCAGCACAATTTGTTAATAAAGATCAAAAAACGCAAAAATATTATTCTTCAAATTTAGATTCTGAAATTTTTAATACTTTTGAACTAGGAATAAATGATCTTTGGTGGGATTTTTATGGATTTAATTTAACTTTATTTTATACCTTGAGCAAAGATGAAATTTCTTATCTTGGAAATCCACATTCTGAAGCGGGTGCTTTTTGGAAATATTACAATATCGACCAAACACATCGCATTGGCACAGAATTAAATTTAGATCAAAGTTTTTTAGATGATGAACTTATTTTAAGACAAAGTATAGCTTATATAGATGCTAAAATTTCAAAAGGAATCAATAAAGGAAAAAGAATTCCTTATGTTTCAAAAATTAAAGCTAGTGTGGGTATTGAATATGCTATCAATTCAAATTTTAGCACTTTTTTAGATCTGACTTATTATTCTCGTGCTAAAGATGGTGGAATGATAGATGAAAAAACTGGAAAAATGAGCAAGAATACTTGGATAAAAGATTATACTCTAACCGATATAGGCTTAAGTTATTATTATAAAAAATTACAAATTTCTAGTGGAATTAGAAATCTTTTTAATAAACAATACTACACCTATCAAGATAGTCTTAATGATGAATATTTAGCTGGAAGCGGTAGAAATTATTATTTAGAGTTAAAATATGTTTTTTAAAAATTTCATTTGGAGTATTAGTATTTTTATTGCTTATTTAGGGGTTATTTTTATCTCTCTTTGTTTAGGAGATGAAAATTTAAGCCCTATGCAACTTATTTCTCATCTTATTTCAGAAAATGAAATTTTACGCCAAATTATAATCGATGGACGTTTACCAAGAATTATAATGGCTATTTTAATCGGAATGCTTTTAGCAAGTAGTGGAGCTATAACTCAAAATGTCTTTTCAAATCCCATAGCCGATCCTTATATTATTGGCATAGCTTCAGCAGCAACCTTTGGCGCAGTCTTGGCTTATTTATTAAAATTACCAGATTATTTTTATGGAATTTTAGGATTTTTTTGCTCTGCTTTTTTCACCTTAATAATCTTTAAAATTTCCTCAAAATCTTCCATAGCCACTTTACTTATCATAGGAATAGCAACATCGTCTTTTTTAGGAGCTTTTACTTCATTTTTTACCTATCTTATAGGAGAAGATTCTTTTAAAATAGTTGCTTGGTTAATGGGAAATATTGGATCAGCCTCTTGGCATGAGGTTGCCATTTTGATACCTCCACTATTTTTATCTTTATTATATTTTTATATACACAGAAATGAGCTTAATATTATCTTAAGTGGTGATGATGAAGCTAGAAATTTAGGAGTAGATGCAAGAAAACTTAAAATTAACCTGCTTATAATTTCTTCTTTATCAGTATCTTTTGCTATATCTTTTACAGGATTAATTGGCTTTGTAGGCCTTATTATTCCTCATGGAGTAAGAATTCTATTTAAAAATTATAATAATATATTAATAATACCTTTTTGTACAGTTTTTGGGGGACTTTTTTTGCTTATTTGCGATACTCTAGCTAGAACAATTATAGCACCTATACAAATTCCTATAGGAATTTTAACCGCTTTTATTGGATCACCAATATTTTTATACTTAACTTTGAAAGCTAAAAGGTTATTATAATGCTTGAAATAAAAAATTTAAATTTTTCCTATAATGAAAAAATATTGCTAGAAAATATTAATATAAATATTGAAAACCAAACATTTGTAGGAATTTTAGGTCCTAATGGATCAGGCAAAAGCACTCTTTTAAAACTTATGCTTAAAAATTTAGCTCCAAAAACTGGTGAAATAATACTTTTTAATAAAAATATTAAAGATTTTCAACTTAAAGAATTTGCTAAAATTTGCGGATTTGTTCCACAAAATTCGGAACTTAAAACACCATTAAAAGTTTTAGATGTACTTTTAATGAGTAAATATATTCATTTAAAAAATTCTTTTAATACATACTCCAAAAAAGATATATTAGAAATTCAAGAATTAGCCCAAATGATAAAAATAGATGAATTATTGCAAAGAGATGTATTATCTTTAAGTGGTGGAGAATTTCAAAAAATATTATTAGCTAGAGCTTTACTGAAGCAACCAAAAATTCTATTCTTAGATGAACCTACATCAGCACTTGATTTAAATCATGCTATAGAGCTTTTAAATTTTTGTGAAACTTTAATCCAAAAACAAAAAATTACTATTATAGCAATACTGCACGATTTAAATCTTGCATCACTTTTTTGCAATAAACTACTTTTTTTAAAAAAAGGAAAAGTGCGATATTTTGGTACCACTAAAGAACTTTTAAAACAAGAAATTTTAAAAGAAATTTATAATTTAAATTGCAAAATCATTTATGAAAATTCAAAACCTTATATTTTAGCTTTAAAGGAAATAAAATGAAAAAAATACTAATCTTGTGTTTCACATTTATAATAATACTCCAAGCAAAAGAACGTATTATATCTCTTGATCCAGCAAGTGTTGAAACACTTTTTATGTTAAAAGCAGATGATCAAATCATAGGCATTGCCTCTTTGACACATTCAGATATTTATCCAAAAGAAAAAACTTCTAAAATCGCAAGTGTTGGAACATTTACAAATCCATCGGTTGAAAAAATTATTTCTCTTAATCCAACTTTGGTAATTTTAAGCTCCTATTCTCTCAACTTGAAACAAAAGCTTGATAATTTTGGTATCAAAACTATGGTTTTAAAGGCGCAACATCTTAATGATATAAAAGATAATATAAAAATTCTTGCAAAAATAACACAAAAAGAAAAAGAAGGGGATAAAATTTTAAAAAATTTCGAAAATAAATTAAAAAATTTAGAAAAAAATCCTTTAAATAAAAGTGCAATTTATCTTTATTCTAGTAATCCTTTGATGGCTTTTAGCGATAATTCTTTAATTGCTGATATTTTAAAACTTATTGGAATAAAAAATTTAAGTCCAAAAAGCAATATAGCACGTCCGATAATATCAGAAGAATACATACTGAAGCAAAATCCTGATTTGCTTATTTTTGGAATCAATGCAACTGAAAAAAATCTACTAAATAACAACTCTTTATTAAAAAATACTAAAGCAGTTAAAAAAAATCAAATCTATACCTATAAAAATACTTATTTGCTGTTACGCCTAAGTCCTAAAATTATAGATAGAATTGAAGAATTTAAAGCAGAATTAGAAAAAGCTAATTCTGCAACCTCGTCTTAAAAAATTCACAACTTTGACAAAGTTTTTCGATACGTTTGTTTTCCTCAAAAGCTTTTTTCATTTTTATTAAACGTTCAGAATTTAAAAGGTTTGCAAAACCGTCTTTAAAAACATTTCCTAAATTAATATCTCCTTTGGCATCTAAGCAACAAGGAACTAAAGTCCCATCACTTAAAATTCCAATTTGATCTTTTAAAGCATGACATTTTCCATGAAGATATAGGGATTTATCACTAAGATTTGGCCATTTAAAAAGTTTATTTTGATGAAGGATAATATGCCTTGCTAAATAATTTTTTGTCAAAGTAGGATCAATATCTTTTTGAAATTCTTTAGACAAAAATTCATAAATAATAAAATTTTCCCTAGGTGCTTTAAAATCAACGTCCAAATTCCAAAGTCTAAAATTAATAAAACTTGTTTTTTTATATTTTATATGTTCTTTGCAAAAATTTATAATAGGTTTAAAATATTGCTTTAGAGGAAGTTTACTTTGACTTAAAAAAGCCATCAAGGAAATATTAATTTGATGAATATTTTCATAATTTAGTAATAAATCACAATTTTTATCATCAAAATAAAAACCACTTGTAGTGATTTCAAGTTTCATATTATAATCTTTAGCAATTTCTAAATAACTTTTTAAATCTGATAAAAGTAAAGGGTCTCCTAAAAGATGCAAGGTAAAAAGCTTGGATTGATTGTAAATTTGCTTTGACAAAGTGATAAAATTTTCCTTAGACATTATTTTTCGAATTGCTTTTTTTGAAGGACAAAAATCACATTTTAAACCACAAATATCACTTAATTCTATATAAATTTTTTTAAATTTCATTTTTATTCCAAAAATAATTATTTTATTAATTTTCAAGTAAAATAGTAGCATTAATTTTCATTTTTTTATAAATATTAAATATTTAAGTTAGAAAATTTAACAAAAATTCATTCTTAAAAATTTAATAAGTATAGTTTGACTTTGTATAGCCTATAAACTTTTAATCTTATCTTTGATTGAAAAAGTTTTGACGATTTTAAATTCTTTTACAATAACAAAAATCTTAATAGCAACACAACTTATAAATTTAGCATAGATCATTTTTTACATTGAATTTACTTTTTTCAAATAACAATAATAAAAACTTTATTACAATATAAAAATCAAAACTTGATTAAATTTAAAGCTTTTAAAGAAAGTATTGATAGCGGAATATGTTTTAATTCTTTAAAATTTTTAAATTCATAATCTTTAGTTTTGATTTTTAAAATTTGATGATAGACTTGAATATTGATTTTATATTTAGTATAGCTATGTTTAAACTCCCCTAAAAATATCATATTTTTTTGCTTTTTAAATTCATCTTCTTTAAATAAAGGAAAATTATACATACCTTTATAAAGTTTTTCCTGACTTTTTTTAATTGCAATTTGTTCTTTATACTCCATAAAAATAAGAAATAAATTTAACTTTTCATAAAGAATTTTTTTATTTTCTGGATAAGAATTTGGATTAAATTTAGCTTTACAAAAATCATAAAAAGGACAAACTCCACATTTTGGATTTTTTGGCAAACAAATTAAAGCACCTATGTCAAGTAAAGCTTGGTTATGATTAAAAGTATCATTTAAATTTAAGATTTCATATGCTTTTAACTCAAGTTCTTTCATGCTTGCATTTTTTAAGGCAAAAAGACGAGAAAGAACACGACGTATATTACCATCAACAAAAGCCACTTTTTGATCATAAGCAAAACAAGCAATTGCACCTGCTGTATAGGCTCCTATGCCACTTAAACTTTTTAATTTCTTAAGTTCTTTTGGTAAAATACCGCTAAATTTTTCCATACATTCTAAAGCTGCTTTTTTTAAATTTCTAGCACGATTATAATAACCAAGTCCCTGCCAAGCCTTTAAAAGATCATCTTCATTAGCATTAGCCAAACTTTGTAAAGTAGGAAATTTTTGTAAAAATGGAAAATAAAATTTTTCTAAAACAGATTTTACTTGAGTTTGTTGAAGCATAATTTCACTAATATAAACCCCATAAGCCCTATCAATCTGTCTTAATCTATCATCACAATGAATGCTTTGTAAATTTCTCCAAGGTAAATCTTTGCGCCCTTTTTCCTCATACCAAAGAAGTAATTTCTTTTGGAGTTTTTCAATGATTTGTTTTTGCATAAATCAAAGTATATCAAAAAATTTTAGATTTTTTTGATAAAATAATAAAAAATGATTCTTTAAAAAGGAGTAAATATGTTGGCTTTTTTCAAAGGCTTAGGTATAGGATTTTTATGTCTTTTGCTTTTTGTTGCCGGAGTAGTTTTTAATGTTGAATTTTTAGAAAAAAAATATCCAAATCAAGCTTTAAATTTTTCAAGAAATATTGAAATTGGCACCCACTTAAAACCTGATGAATTTTATACAAATATTAATTTTTGGGCTAATGAAAATCTTGACACTAAAATCACTCTAAGCGATGATGAAAAAAAACAAATTGCCGAAACTTTTAATCAAATCATACAACGCACTCAAAAAGATAATTTTTGTAGCGGAGGAAGTTTTTCTTTAGAGCCTAATTTTTCTTATAAAGATGGCATACAAACTATAAAAGGACAAAAATTAAATGCGAATTTAGAATGTATTATTAAAGAAAATGATCTTGAAAATTTTAACCATTTTGTAAATGATTTAAATACTATAGTTAAAAAAAGCTCTTTTATAGGAGTTTCCATACCCTCTTTAGAGCCTAGATTTTCAAAAAAACTTTTACAAGAAAATAAAGAAAAACTCTATAACCAACTTTTACAAAAAGCATATTCTTATGAAGAAATTTACTCTAAAGATTTAAATAAAACTTGTATATTAAAAACTCTAGATACAAATTTAAATGCAAATATATCACCAAGATTTTTTGCTACAAAATCCAATGATATGCAACTATCCTTACCTGTTGTTAAAAATACAGAACAAAGCTTAAGTGCTAAAGCATTATTTATATGTAAATAGCAAAATAAACTCATTTTAAGTTTATTTTGCTAGAATTTCATCTTTAAACTTTGCGGGAATAGCTCAGGGGTAGAGCACAACCTTGCCAAGGTTGGGGTCGCGAGTTCGAATCTCGTTTCCCGCTCCATATCACCCGCCCGGGTGGTGGAATTGGTAGACACAAGGGACTTAAAATCCCTCGGAATTTTTCTTCCGTGCCGGTTCAAGTCCGGCCTCGGGCACCACTTTCTAAAATTTATCAGGGCGACATAGCCAAGCGGTAAGGCATGGGCCTGCAAAGCCTTGATCTCCGGTTCGAATCCGGATGTCGCCTCCAAAAGGCACAAGATTATAATCGGGAGATGGCTGAGTGGTCGAAAGCGGCGGTCTTGAAAACCGTTGAGGGTAACACCTCCAGGGGTTCGAATCCCTTTCTCCCGGCCACTAACTTCTTAAATATACTATACAAAAAAATAATAATATTATATAATCATTACTAAAAAAGAAATTTTAATGGAAACAATGAAAGAATTTTATATGCAATTAGCCTTAAATGAGGCTTGGAAATATCAATTTTTAACCTATCCCAATCCAGCAGTAGGCTGTGTCATCTTAGACAAAAATGGAAAAATATTAGCTATAAAAGCACATGAAAAAGCGGGTTTAGCACATGCGGAATTAAATGCAATCGCTGATGCTTTAAAAAAAATAAGACCTGAAATTCTTTTACCTAAAGATGCCAATGCTTTGCATGATTTTATTTGCAAAAATCATCAAAATATATTTAAAGGAGCTATAGCTTTTGTTACTTTAGAGCCTTGTTCTCATCAAGGCAAAACTCCTCCTTGCGCAAAGCTTTTTAGCGAACTTGGTTTTAAAAAAATTTTTATCAGCGTTAAAGATGAAAATGATATTGCAAAAGGGGGAGCAGATTTTCTAAGAAATCAAGGTATAGAAATAGAATTTGGTATACTTGAAAAAGAAGGAAAAGATCTCTTAAAACCTTTTTTAAAATGGCAAAAGGGACAATTTAAACTTTTTAAATTAGCCCTTTCTATGAATGGATCAACTTTAGGAAAAATCGTAAGCAATAAATTAAGTAGAACTTATGCTCATAAAATCCGATCAATTATTGATCTTTTAGTCATAGGAGGCAATACCATAAGAATAGATAAGCCAACTTTAGATGCAAGACTTTGTCAAGGAAAAGCGCCTGATCTTTGTATTTTAAGTCATAAAAAATTAGAAAATTTTGATCATAATATTCCTTTATTTCAAATTCCAAATCGTAAAATTTATACCAAAATTCCAGAAAAAGCTAAATTTTTAATGTATGAAGGGGGAGAAAATTTTTTAAAAAGTTTAAAAAATGAAATAGATTTATTTTTAATTTTTCAAAGTTCCATTTTAAATAATCAAAAAAATGTTACAATATCTTTAAATTTAAAACCTCTTTATAAAAATTTTTTAGGAAATGATACTTATGGCATTTATGAATCTGAATAATTTCTTTCACATAAAATATGATTTTAATTTCCTTAAAATTGAAAAGAAAAGTAGTATTAAAAATATCATTTTAAAAGATTATATTTTAAAATCTTACAAAGATGAAATTAATCCAAATGGAGAAACTTTTATCTATCAAGGAATAAAAGAACAGATTTTTAAAGAAAATGATGAAATTCTTGTTTTAAGCATTGGTAGAAAAATCATATTTTTTAAAAATTTAACACAAAATTCAGATAATCTTGGAGAAATTCAAACAAAACAAAGCCTACTTTTGTCTTTTTTATTTTTTGGAAGTTTATTTTTTGCTAGCTTGTTTTTAATGGAATTTAGCATTCTTGACTTATTGTTTTTAATTCTATGTATTATAGTATTAATTGCAAGCTCTATTAGTACTAATTTACTTTTTAGACATATTAATTTATTAAAAAAATTTTCAAAAGAAGAAATAAAAGAATTTTTAAAAAAAAGAAAAAATGTTAAAGCATAATGCTTTAACATACTGTTTTTAAATTTGTAGCAAGACCACCCAAAGAAGTTTCTTTATATTTATAATTCATATCTTTGCCGGTTTCATACATCGTTTCTATCACCTCATCAAGACCAACTTTAGGAGTTGATTGTCGAGTCATAGCCATCCTTGCTGCACTGATAGCTTTAATTGCTCCAAAAGCATTTCTTTCAATACAAGGAATTTGAACAAGTCCTGCAACAGGATCGCAAGTTAAACCTAAATGATGTTCCATTGCCACTTCAGCAGCGTTGCAAGCCTTAAAAGCATTTGCGCCTAAAACTGTAGCCATTGCAGCAGCAGCCATAGAACTTGCACTACCAATTTCAGCTTGACATCCAGCTTCAGCCCCACTAATGCTTGCATTTTTCTTATATAATGAACCAATTAGCATAGCTGCTAATAAGAAATTTACCGCTTCATCATCATTAAAACCTACAGTATGATTTTTAAGATAAAGCATTACAGCAGGAACAACTGCGCAAGCTCCATTTGTAGGAGCTGTAACTACTCTAGCACCACTTGCGTTTTCTTCTGCAACTGCAAGAGCATATAATGAGATAAAATCAATAATTCCCATAGGATCAGCTGTCATAGATATACGTTCATGTAAGCCCTTGGCTCTACGTTTTAAATTGAGTTTACCAGGTAAATACTCCTCAGTAGGATGAATTCCATTATAATAAACTTCTTGCATCACTTCCCAAATTTCAAGACAATAAGATCTGATTTCTTCTTTTGTGTGAAACTGCAATTCGTATTGATACGATAATTCCGCTAAATTCCAATTATTTTTCTCGCAAAATTCAAGAACTTCTTTGGCGTTATTGAGTTCAATTTCATTTTTGCTTGATAAGTTTTGACCTGAATTTTTATTTCTTTTTTCTAATTCTGCAGCAGTTAAAACAAATCCACCGCCTACAGAATAATAAGTTTCTTCATCGATAAGCTCACCTTTTTCATTAAAAGCTTTAATTTGCATTCCATTTTCATGCAAAGGTAAAAAATCTTTAGAAAAAATTAAATCTCTTTCATAATTAAAATTTAATTCTTTTTGTCCACATAGATTAATTTTACCTTTTTCTAAGGCGTTTTTATTGGCTTCTTCTTGTATAGAAGCACTTAAATTTTTAGCCTCTAAACCATTTAAACCCCAAATTACTGCCTTATCACTTAAATGTCCTTTGCCTGTTAAAGACAAAGAACCATAAAGAATAACTTCTATTTTAGTTATTTCATCAATTCTTTTAATAATCTTCTTACAAAATAAATTTCCAGCAAGCATAGGTCCTAAAGTATGCGAAGATGAAGGACCTACTCCTATTTTAAAAATACTTAAATTACTCATCATATACTACTTTACAAAATATTCTAAAATTAAATTATGTACAACAGCTGAAATAGCTACAATCCCCATGATAGCAATAAAAATATCTAAAATTTTATTGCGGAACTTTGCCAAAATATCAAAACGATAGATACAATAAATCGGCATTAAAAAAAGTAATATTGCTAAAACAGGACCACCTATAGTTTCAATAATACCTATAACACTTGGATTTTTATAAGCCACATACCAAGCAACAATAAAAGTAATAATAGCTGTTAAAGTTTGTGCTAATTTACCTTGAATTTTTCCATTACTTGCTTTATATAAAATACCATTTAAACCTTCTTGAGAACCTAAATAATGTCCTAAAAAGCTTTTACTAATCGCAACAAGAGCAACAATAGGTCCAACATAAGTTAAAATAGCTACTTGAGGAAATTTATTTGCGATAAAAGTTAAAATATTAACATTTTGATCTTTAGCAGATGCAAATTCTTCAGGAGTGAAAGTCAAAGCACAAGAAAAGATAAAAAACATTACCACAAATACCATTAAAACTACAGCTGAAGAAATAATTCTTCTGGCACGAAATTCTGCATTGTCGCCATATTCTTTTTTGCAAAAACAAGCTAAAGATGAAATAATAGGAGAATGATTAAAACTAAATACCATGACAGGAATCACAAGCCATAAAGTCACCCAAAAATTACTTGTTTGAAATACTGAAAAATCTATATTTGTAAAAAGAGCTGCATTCCATTGAGGGATTAAAAGCAATGAAAGAATAAATAAAAATATAATGAAAGGGAAAACAAGAAAACTCATAGCCCTAGTAACTACACCTTCACCAAAAATTGAAACAAGAACTAAAGCACCTACTACTAAAAAGCTTATCCATATACGAGCTCCATGAAGTGTTGTTGCATCAAAATGAAATTGATTGATTAAAAATTCAATCAAAGTAGTTGTAAGATTTGCACTATAAACAAGTAAAATAGGTAATATAGCAAAAAAATACAATACGGTAATTAAAAAACCACCACCTTTGCCAAAATAACTTTCTGCAACAAAAGTAATATCATCTTTTGGATTAGAACTTGAAAGAACAAAGCGACATAAATTTCTATGAGCTAAATAAGTCATAGGAAAAGCTAAAACAAGTATTACTAGCAAGGGAATTAATCCGCCAAGCCCTGCACTTATAGGCAGCAACAAGACACCTGCACCAATTGCTGTTCCAAAAAGAGATAACACCCACCTTATATCGTGGCTGGTCCATTTATTATTAGAAGTATCCATCTGTTTTTCCTTTTTAACAATAAAATAAGCAAATTATTATATCAAAATTTTTGTAAATATTGTAGATATTTTTATTATATAATTAATTTTTGTGAAATATTTTATAAATTAAAAATTAATAAATATGTAAAATTTTATGATATAAGGAAGTATTATAAAACTATAATAAAATATTATTTCAGTTTTAATTAAAATATTTGAAAAATTCAAATATTTTAATTATTTTTTAACACTTTATAATTAATGATCCATTTTCTGCCCTAAGATATTACCTTGCATATCTGTATATACTTTCATATAATTATTTAATTCAAATTTATATCCATTTATTTCTTTGCTCACTTCTAAAATTTGTGCGTTTGAAGAAGTGCTTATTTTAGACATAATGCTTGGCAAAATACTATTAGGCAATGCTTGATATTTTCCATCTACTTCTTTCCATTCTCCATTAATCATAAAATCTATCTCAGTTCCATTGCTTAAAGTTACATCAAAAGAATCAATATCTTTTTTAACTAAAGCAATTTGAGCATTTTTAAAATTTGCGGCAATAAAATCTTGTGCATTTTTTGGAAGAGTACTAGCAGGAACGATAATATCTTTAGCTAAAAGTACTGTAGCTCCCAATAAAGCTACTAAACCTAATTTTATTTTCATTAATTCTCCTTATTTTATTTTGGTTGCAAGAATTAAATCTAATTTTTGTGAAGCAAGTGTGAAGCTTAAAAATTTATTTTTAAGCTATCTCCTTCAACACTTACTCCTTTACTTTTTGAGAAACTAATATTTTTGCCATTTTCAAATTTTAAAGTATCTAAATCTTTTAACTCAATATCATAAGTTAAAATATGCAAAATAATATCATATAAAGAAAAAAACAATTCCTTTTCCTCCATTTTACTTTCGCAAACTTCAAATTCCAAACGATTAAAATTTCTTAATCCATAAGTATAAGCATTAACACCATTCTCACAAGGATATACGCTTACATAAACCCAATTATAAACTGGCAAACGATTTTCTTTTAACATATTAGCATTTTCGATATAGAATTTAGGTTCTAAAACAACTCCACCTGTATAAAATCCTAAAGCATTTCTATCTTGCAAGCATACTGATGAAACTTGAGTAAAAAGCTTAGCTTGTTCAAGCTTGCTTTCACTTTGACTAAGTACAGCAATTAAAAGATGAGCTTTATGCTTTTTTGTTTCTTTTAAAGCGTCTTTCCACATAAAATTAAAATTCGCATAATATTCAGCTTCTTTATTAGGTATAGGATTTTTAATCAAGCTTAAAGTTACTAGCATATTTTTATGATAAAAAATAACTCCATCTTGATTAAAATTCTCATCTGGAATCAAAATATCAAATTCATTATTGAGTAAATTTTGTAATTTTAAAAAATCAAACTCTTCATTACCTAAAAGCACAAAGGAAGTAAAATTATGATTTTGCTGCATACTATTTTCCTTAGAAATTTATTATTTAATTTTTATTATACCTTAAATCATCCATTTTTTAAGGTTTAAATTTTTAAAAATTATGATAATTACTATTAATTATAGTTTTATTTTTCTTGTAGTATAATCGTGCGATTTTAACAAATATTTAATGGGATTTTGTATGGAATTTTTAAGAAACTATATTGATTTAATCATTTTTTTAATTTTAGGAATCATGGCTTTTATAGCACTTTGGTGTGTTATTGAAAGATTATTATTTTTTAGAAAAATTAATTTTACAAATTATAAAAATCAAGAAGAATTTGATAATGCAATTAGTGAAAATTTAACTACCATATATATTATTTATTCTAATGCCCCATATATTGGTCTTTTAGGAACTGTTATTGGTATTATGGTTACTTTTTATGAAATGGGTTTAGCAGGTAATATAGATGTAAAATCTATAGTTATAGGACTTTCTTTAGCTCTTAAAGCTACAGCTTTGGGTCTTTTAGTTGCAATTCCAACTCTTATAGCTTATAATGCTTTATTACGTAAAATTTCTCTTTTAAGTAGTACTTATAGGATAAATCAAAATGATTAAATTGCCAAAAAATGAAGGGTTAAATATCGTTCCTTTTATAGATATTATGCTTGTTTTACTTGCTATTGTTCTTAGCATTTCGACCTTTATTGTGCAAGGTAAAATTCAAATTAATCTTCCAAAAAGTGAGAGTTCTACAAGTCATAATAATCATGAAAAAAAACTTCTCATTGCCATTGATGGAAAAAATATTTTTTATTTAGATGATAAAATAGTAAATTTAGAACAAATAAAAGATGCGATATCTCAACTTGATCAAAAAACCATCGTAGAATTAAAAAGCGATAGGAATGCTAAATTTGAAAGTTTTATACAAATTATTGATCTGCTAAAAAACAAAGAGCATGAAAATTTTCAAATCATAACGGAGAAAAATAAGTGAAAAACTTATTTTTAAATCATAAATATCAAGCTTTTTATCTATCTTTTGTGATCTTTTTACCTGTATTTTTTTTAATCTTTAATTCCGCTGATTTTTTTAAGATAAAATTTAAAAATGAAGAAATTTTTACCTTATCAATGAAACAATTTGCTCAAATCAATCCAGCACCCATGCAAGAAAATAAAATTATAGAAAAAATCACACCTAAAATTAATAAAATTCAACCAAAGCCTATAAAAAAAGATACAAAAAAAATCAAAAAAATAGAACAAAAATTAAACACAATTGAGTCAAAACCGACAACAAATCAAGCAGTTACAAATCCTTCATCTCAGATAACTCAACTCATACAAGGCAAAGATAAACATCCATTGCTTGAAGAAATTCAAAAAGCAATTCAAAAAGCCCAAAACTATCCTAGACAAGCTCAAAGAATGGGTATACAAGGAATTGTTAAGGTAGAATTTTTATGGAAAAAAAATAAAACTTTAGCAGAATTAAAGATAGTTCAAAGTTCTGGATACACTCTCTTAGATAAAAATGCTCTAGAAAGCATTCGTAAGGCTTCAGTCAATTTTCCTTACTATAAAAATGATTTAAGAATTATACTCCCTATTATATATAGCTTAAAAGGATAAAATTCGCCAAATATTTTTATTTATACTCTTTTATCAACAAATATAGCTTCATTGTTATTTATTTGTACCATTAAATCTTTTTTTAAATTTTGCCCTAAATTCTCTAAAGACTTATTTTGAAGTTCTTCAAAAATTTGCGGATTACTTGCTTTAAGTTTAGCTTGCTCATCTGCATTTAAAGCGCTTAGTCCTTTTTCCTTGGCAATTTCAAGTAAGTCTTTATCGTCTTTTTTCTTTTTGACTTTTACCTCATCATTTTCATCACTTTTTTGTGGATCTGTGATTTTGGTAGCATCTGCACTTCCGCCCGATGCATTCTTGATATCTTTTAAAATTTCCGTCAAGCTTTCTTTTTTCTCGTCAAATTCATTGACATTTCCATCAAAATTCACATCTTTTTCCATAGCAAAATTAAGCCTAGTTTGTAAATCTGTGGTTTGACTTAAGTCATCTTCGCCCTTAAAAGCTAAATTTTGCATACTTTCAAATAAGGTATTTTTATGAAATTTCACATTGATATGATTTAATTCTTCTTTATTATTTAATGAATTTGGATTAAAAAACTCGCTGCTTATTTTTTCAAACCAATTAGCAATAAACTCATTAGCTTCGCCATTAAGCCTTATAGTTCGATCATCTCTAGCGATATAATTCGTAAAAGAGCCAAAATGACTTTGTAAATTTTTATAATTTTCATCACTGATTTTTAAAGCCATAAGTTCGCCTTGTTTGCTTTCAAAAACCACTTTAAAACCTGAAATTTGATTATCTGAAACATCATTTACTTTGACTTTTTCTTGCTCTTCTTTTTTTTAATTCTAAAATTTCTTTACGATTTGTAACATTTTGAGAACTTGGTAAAGAAACATTAAAATCATTGATTGTTAATTTATCCATAATAATTTCTTAGAAATTTTAAAGCATTAACTTGGGCTTATTTATTTTATTTACAAGCCACAAATAAACCTAAACAACACATTTGTCTTTGATATTGAGTAGATAAAGAATTGCATTGTTTCAATCTTATCTCATAATCAACGCAAAAACTTCTCGCTTGTGGACTTTTATTATTGTTCTTAGTTTTACCATAAGCAAAAGAACCTATAAAACAATCTATACAACAAAAAGTAATTTTCTCATGACAAAGCTTAAAAAATAAAATATTTTATAATTATAATCTTAAAAATTATTTGATACAATTGTAATTTTAATATCGACAAAAAGTTAATTAATTTATACTAAAATTCAATTTTTAAAAAGGAATGTAAATGAAAGCATTGGCCCTTTTTAGTGGCGGACTTGATAGTATGCTCGCGATGAAACTTATCACTTCACAAGGTATAGAAGTTAAAGCTCTAAATATCAATATAGGTTTTGGAGGCACAAGTGATAAAAGTGAAATTATGAAAAAAAGAGCTGCAATGGTGGGTGCAGATTTTGAGATGATTGATGTAAGAAATTCTTATTTGCAAGAAGTGCTTTTTAATCCACAATATGGTTATGGCAAACATTTTAATCCTTGCATAGACTGTCATGCTTTTATGTTTAAAACTGCCCTTGCTATGTTAAAAGAAGAAAACGCAAGCTTTATCATTACTGGTGAAGTTTTAGGACAACGTCCAATGAGCCAAAGAAGCGATGCAATGGCAAAAGTTAAAAAACTAGCACTTGATGAAGAGGATCTTATCTTGCGTCCTATGTGTGCGAAAAATTTACCTTTAACAAAACCTGAAAGAGAAGGTTGGGTAGATAGGGAAAAACTTGAAGGCATTAGCGGAAGAAGTCGCAAAAGACAACTCGAACTTGCAGCTAAATTTGGCTTAGAAGATTTTGAAAGCCCAGGTGGTGGATGTTTATTAACTCTTGATAGTTTTGCTAAAAAAATTCGTGACTTTATAGAATTTGATAAAGATATGCAAGTAAATGATGCACAACTTTTAAAATACGGACGTCATTTAAGATTACCTATGGGTGCTAAAATGATTATAGGGCGTAATGAATTAGAAAATGAACTTTTAAAAAATTTAAAAACATCTAAATATGAAGCAATAGAACTTGGAGATTTAATTGGGGCTTATTCTTTAGTAGATGAAAAAATTTCAGAAAAAGACTTAGAACTTGCCTTAAAAATAGCCTTAACCTATACCAAACACGAAGCAAAAAAAAGCTATGAACTTAAATTTAAAAACCGAAGTTATAAAAGTTTAGCCTTTGAAGATAAAAAAGAAATTAGTCCATTTTTTATTTCTTAAAACTAAAAAAATACAGAAGCTCTAAGATAAATAGGAATTGTTTCGCTTGGCATATTAGAAGATTTATGTATAGCTTTGGAAGCTGTTAAATTTAAAGAAAAATGATTTAAATTATATCTAAATCCAAAAGCAACTCCAGCTAAAAAGTCTTTATTGGATAAAAGATAATCCCTGCCATAACCCATATCTATTCCAATAAAAGGCTCTAGCTTTCTTAAATATTTAAAACCGTTTAAAAATTTCAAATAAACTGTATTATTACTATACATTCCATAATCAAGAGCAGCAGAACTTTCCTTAAATCCCCTAACCGTATACTCATCGCCTATTAAAAATTTATTAATATATAACAACGGATCATTAGAATAACTTGCACCAAAACTATTTTGATATAAAAATACTATATCATCATTTATGTAAAAATTTTTTTGATAACTTGAATTAAAATTTACTTTATTAAATTCAAATTTATATAAAGAATATTCAGAATCCCTTTTAGAACCTAAAAATGGAACTCCTTTTTCATATTCTAGATTTAAAAACAAAAATCCACCAAATACTACTGTTGAATACTCAACTCCACTGGCAATACTTGAGTATCTACCGCTTGAACTCTCTAAAAGAAAATTATCAATTTCATTAATATCATCTTTAATATTTAAATTAGCATAGATTGAAAATTTGTCTTTATTTGTACGATGCAAAATCTTTTTTAGCATAATTTTATGTCTTAAACTTGTATCTTTATTGCTTATAAAAGAATTATTATACCCTTCTATCAAACTTCTATTATCACTATATTGCAAAGAATATAATAATTGATAACTTTGTATAGGTAAATTATAGCTTAATATATAAACATTTTCGTGATTTTGGCCTATATTTTTCAATAACCCTTTAATAAAACCAAATTGTATAGAATCATTTAGATTAAAAACATTACTTAAAGAAAGATATGTGCTAGCTTTATATTCTCCTTTAGCCTTAGATCCACTATTATCAAAATCTAATATCAAATCTGGTAGCTTTGGTTCAAGATTGACAAATATGTCAGAATAACCATAATTTTCATTAGCTTTTACAGTAATTTTAACATTTTTTGCACCATTATTTAGATTTTCTATTCCAGTATCCAAATCATAAATATTAAATTTATCACCTTTTTTTAAAGGCATACCAAAATCTAATCTCGTTGTATTATTATCTCCATTAAGATATATCTCTCCTACAAAACCGTATTCTAAATCAAGAAAAAGTATATCATGTTGCAAATCTATTTCATTAATAGTTACACTAGAAGTTGAATAACCCTTTGAAACAATAAAATTGGTAAGCTCTTTAATTATATTATAAATATCATCAACCCCTAAAGGTTTATTTATGTATTTTTTTAAAATACTTTCAGCTTGTATAGTAAGCTTATCATTTTTTTTAAATCGAATTTGTTTAAAAACATAAATTTTAGATTTAGAATCTTCATTTTCTAAATGCACATCTTCTTTTTTCTGTTGTTTTTTTTCTAAGTCATCAAATTCTTTTTGTATATGCAATTGCTGTTGTCTTTTATCCAATAAATTCAACATCTTTACTGAGTCATCTGCTTGTAATAAGCAAAGATGACTCATGATTAAAAATATAATTTTAACAAACCTCACTCATAACCTCTTCTAATCAAATTTGATGTTTGATGATGAAGATCTGAGCTAGAATCAGAACCAGCATGAATAAAGTTATTTACTCCGTCTTTAATTTTTGGAATAGATATTCCATTAGTATCTATAGTTCCACCATTCCAAGAATGATCTTGAGTATTTTGAGTATTTTGAGTATTTTGACTCAAGTCATAATCTTTTTTACCATTAATATCAATATTCATTGCGGAATTAACTTTACCTGTCTTATCAATATGATCATTTAAATCAATTTTTCCTCTATAAGAATGTCCTGTTGCTCCAGTTAATGTAACATTAGCTCCATCGCTTTTTTCATGAATATCTATATTAGATCCTATAACTTTTCCACCAAGCGATAAATTTCCTTTTTTAGTATCAGAATTTAAAATTCCTCCTTCTAATGATAAATCTCCATTTAAACGACCACTTAACTCATTACCCGCACTAATACCGCTTTGAGTTCCTACAGTTTGGTTATCGGTTTTAGCATATCCTATACCAACTGTCCCTGAAAAATCTCCTGTAATAATATGATTTGACGATAAATCTAACCCTACAGATCCACCTAAAGAACCACTCATTTTTTCTGAAGAAAATTGATCTTTTAAAGAATTAATTTTTAAATCTCCATTTATGTTTAAATCAACATTATTAGAAGCTTTTATATTAGCACCATTTAATGTGGTGTCTTTTCCTGTAGTAATCTTAACATTATTTGCATCAAAATTAGAATTATAATATTTAGCTTCATCTTGTTTAAAACGTGATCCTCCAGCAGAAAACTCAATTTCACCTCCAGCGGTTCCTCCATCAAAAACATTATATCCTGCTACTCTTTTATTGCCCATTTCCATTTCAAAAGAAACGCTTGAAGCAGAAGAGCTTGATTTTGCAGCATTAGCTATAAAATTATCTTTTGCTTTGATATCAATTTCATCTGCCTTAGCATCAACCCCATTTAAAATGATATCTCCTTTTGTACTTTCTATATTCAATTTACCTCCAGCTTTAATATGGGTAGTATTTTCTTTAGAACTTTGCTCATGTTCTTTTTCAAATGTAAAACCTATACTTTCACCAGAACTTGCTTCTGCAATATTATCATGAATTACACCAATAGTATTTAAAACAGATTGAGCTGTTGGCACCACATAATTTGGCCCTTTATCATTATTAAGATTACCAATTCCCTGATTAAGAGCAGATACTGCTAAACCACCTGCTTCAAGTTTTTCTTTGGCATAAATACCAAATTTTGTACTATCTTCAGTTTTAGTATTTTCATACTTAGTGCTTTTAACCTCTCCTCCTTTTAAGTTAACATCTTTATCTGCTTCAAAATTACCTCCACCTATATCCAAAGTGCCATCTGCTTCAATATTGATATTCATTCCTTTAACTGAACTAGAAAGATAAGAAGATTCATCTTCTGTTTTTTGAGTTTTGGCAAATTCTATTCCTATTTCAGAAGAACCTAAAGTACTAGATCCTCTAAAATTATCATTATATGTTGCACCAGCACTGGATATTTGATCTGTAAAACTGTATTTTGCGCCAACTTCATGTCCACCTAATCCTATATTAGCATCACCAAAAAATCCTATAGCCGAAGAATTACTTTGCATATGTTTTTGATTCTTTGCTGCTACAAAATCAACCTCATTAGCATGTATGTTAATATCTTTACCGTCTAAATGACTTCCTGTAATAGTTGCTTTATTTTTTGCATGTAAATTTAAATTACCTGCTTCAACATTAGACGAAGAAGCTAAAGAGCTATCACTACTTACAGAATCATGTCTATATCCTAATGCACTAAGAGTTGAAGAATCTAAAGAAGAAGAAATTGTATTTTCTCCATTTTTTATATCAATATTTTTTCCATTTAAATCAATTGAATTTTCAGCTTTAACATTAGAACCTACAACATTTACATTATTTTCGGCATCGATTTTAATGTCTCCTTTTGAATTTAAATTACTACCAATCGACTTAGTAATTTCAGAATCACCTTTTTCATAAGAGATAGATGCTTTTCCATACCGTATTCCATCAAAAGTAACATTAGATTTTTCATGAGCATCTTTTATATTAACATCTTTACCCTTAATATTAATTTCATGATTTGCATCCACATTACTACCTACTATATTAACATCTTTATTAGACATAATATCTATATTGCCTGCTTTAAAATTTGAACTTAAAACTTTATCTGTTGTCTGTAAAGCGTTAGTATTTTCAGCATCTGTATTAGTATTTTTAAAAGATGATGAATTAGCATAATCATTACTTATATTAATATTTCCATCTTTGGAATGTAAAGTAATTTTAGAATTTTCAGAATCTGCTACAACATTGCTATTTTTAATATTTATGTCCTTATTGGCACTAACATCAACAGTATCTTTTCCACTGATTTGACTTTTATTGATGGAATTATGAGAACCTTTTTCATCAACACCCAAAAGCGTATCTATATTAACTTCATTACCTTGGATATTAACATTTTTTCCGCTTACACTTGAACTATGTAAATTCATTTTATCATCAACATTGATATTAACTGTACCTTCCGAAGCAATATTGCCCAATGAAGAATCAAATCTATCTGTATTTATATCAATTCCATCTTTTCCAACAATATTTACCCCACCTTTATTTGCCTCTAAAGTTTTATGAGAAAAATAAAATTTAGGTACAAAGACTGTTTTTCCATCTCTATTAACTTCTTCAAATAAAATCATATCATCAGCCATTTGATTTTTACCCAATCCTTGGCCTAATTTCAAACCATGTTCATTAGCGTATTTTGCCCCATTTTCAAGAAGTCGTTTAATATCCTCATCACTTAAAGTACCATGCATACCCAATTTTGAATACATATCTTTAATAAGTTGATTTTGAAAGAAAGAATCCCCTACAACAGTAGCATCATCTAAATTTTTATCTTTAAATTCTTTTGCAACATCTTTAAATCCAAAATACTTATCTGCATCCACTGCTACAGAATCTGATGTATACTGATAAGAAATATTTCCATTTTTTGTATTTGTAAAATGAAACAATCCAGAATCAGCAATATCTGGTATCAGTTGCGAAGCTAAATCTTTATTATTTATTGCATCTTCTAAATGAGATTTTATCAAAGCAGAATTCTCATCAAAAGAACTTACCAAACCTTGATTAAATTCTTTAGAATTTAAATTTAATTTTCCATTAGATGCTATTAAAGCTTCAGATTTTGCTTTAAAAACAATTTTAGCATCATGATTCCATTGACTTGGGTCTGGAACAAATCTTTTTGAAGCATAGTCACTGCCAAACAATAAAGAAAAATATAAATGCAAAGTCTCATTATGAGCAGCAGCATCTTTAAGAGCATTCCAAGCAGATTCTCGTTGATGATCTTTTGATTTATTACTTGCAAAGTATTTTAAAGCGTCAAGCAAGCTACCGCCTTTGGTAAAATAATCAGTCCAGTTAGTATTCCAAGATCCTAAATACTCTTTAGCAAAAAAACCATCTAGTTTAACATGAGATAAAACATCTTCTATATTAAGATCTTGACTTAAAGATTTATTATTAATATTTCCATAAGAAACAATATTACCTTGAGCTATAATTTTACCACTATTATTAATTTGTGCTGATTTATTTTTTGAAGTAGTATTGATATTGACATTCCCACCTGCTTGAATAGAAGCTTGTTTAGCATCTAAGTTATTAACATACTTTAAAATATCAATTCCGGCTTCCATATTCCAACGTTTAAAAAGTGTATCACCATAATTAGCCCAACCATTACCTTTAATTTTTTCATCAGAGCTTTGAATAGAGCCTGTTAAACTTGCATTATTATTCAATTCTTTTACTTCAATGTTAATGTCTTTGTTAGCGACAATCAAACCATTATTATCAATAATATCAGCATTTAAATAAGCATTATTTAAACTATTAAAAGTAGAATTATTGGTAATATGCGAAGCAGTTGCTTTCAAATCATTGCGTGCCAAGAAATATCCATCATTGATTATACTCCCTCTCGCATTAAGAGTTAAATCCTTTCCACTAGCAACAAGATTTTTATTAAAAATATCTTTTGCCTCAAGTCCTATTGAAGAAGAATTTTCAAGCTTTGAATTAATATATAAATCACCCAAACTTTTAATATCAAGTAAATTTTTTGCATATAAATTACCATTATTAAGGGTTAAATTTTTATTAGCTTGTAAATAAATATTATTTTGACTAAAAATTTTTCCCTGATTAATAAAATCATCATTGTTTAAAGTTAAATATACATCTTTATTTGCTGAAATTTTGCCTTGGTTTTCAAAAAATCCTGTATTGATTTTCACATCGTCTAAAGTATTTATAGAACCAAAATTGATCGTTTTATTTTTAGCATGTAAATCTAAATTATCAGTATCAATTTGTGAATTTTCTACATTAATTTTAAACACATCCTTAGTCTCTTTATTAAAATGAGTTTGTTTTGCATTTTCAAAATCTTGAGCATCAATTTTAATATTTTTACCTCTATATAATCCCTCATTAGTGATTTTTCCATCAGCATTTAATCTTATATTATCTGCATCAATCAAAGAAGTTGTAACATCTCTGGCATTTACATCAATACTTCCTCCTTGATTTACGCCAAGACCTTGAAATTCTGCATTACCATTGACTTTAACAATAATATCTTTAAGGCCTCTTATAATTCCAGTGTGTCTTACACCAACACCCTCTTCTGTGCTAACAAGGGTAACTGTATTTGCATACATAGAACCTAAATTCCTACCATCAATTCCATAATCAATCTTATCATTTGTTTGTCTTGAAGCAAGAATTTTAGGAATATTGTTATTGCTTAAATCTATTTTATTAAGTCCAGCTATAAAATTAATATTAGATAAGTATCTTCCTGATTGATAATGAGCAATATTACCAGCAATACCTATGCTACGACTAATTACATTGAAATAATCTCCATCAACTACAACACCTTTTTCTCCAATATCTATTCTACCATTGCTTGTTGTTTCTGTTGTAAAATCTCCATTAAATTTACCCGCGCTAAGAGTAACTCCTTTGGTATTCAAAAAAGTTGCCCCATTAACACTAAAACCATTTTCATTGGCAAAAATTAAATTAGCACTTTTTCCAAATACCTCAACAGGGCCATTAATATTAGAACCTTGTTTACTGAAAATTTCATTAATGATAGTATTGGCATTTTGTTTTAAATTAGGATTTTTATTTACCCATCCACCAATTTGAGAATTGCCATCAATTAAGCTATTATTAAAAATAACCCCATCTTTAACATTAAAATCTTCAAATTGATTATGCGAAACTCCATTTTTATTTGGATTTTTAATATTAATTACATCTGTATTATTGCTAGATTTTACCATATCAGTAGTTCTTGAAACAATAATATTACCATTTCTTTGACGCAAATCTGCTGATAGCAGTACGCAAGGAAACAAAGCACTAAGAAGCGTTAAGTTTAACGACAAACGAACAATTTTCTTTTTATTGAATTCCATAAACCCCTCCTAAAATAATATTTTAGTTATTTTAAAATAAAAATGGTAATTTTTATCAATATTTTTAAATTAAAAAATAAAAAAAATGAATTTCATTCTTTTTTTACACATTTAAAAATAAAAAAATATTAATTTATTTTTTTAAATTAATAAAAGTTATAAAAAGTATTAAAAGTTTTAAAAAATAGACGATATTATATATAAATCTTTTCAAAATATTGCAATCAAGCCCTGAAAATGGGCTTTTTTTTATTTTATGCTATAAATTTTTTTCAAATTATTCAAATTTGAACTTGCATTCAAAAGCAAACAATCAGCTAAAACTAAACGTATCATAGCATTAACTACAACACTTCCGCGTATACCAACACAAGGGTCATGCCTACCTTTTATTTTTAACTCTACATTATTTCCAAACTGATCGATACTTTCTTGTTTCCTAAAAATCGAAGGTGTAGGTTTAAAATGAGTTTTTAAAATAAGATCTTCTCCATTTGAAATTCCACCTAAAATTCCTCCACTATGATTACTTAAGAATTTATTATCCTTTAAAATATCATTATTTTCAGATCCATACATTTTACTTGCATTAACACCCTCACCTATTTCTACTGCTTTAACGGCATTAATACCCATTAGAGCATGAGCTAATTTAGAATCTAACTTATCATAAAGAACTTCCCCAAATCCTTTTATCATCCCGGTAACTCTTGTAAAAACAGATGCACCTATACTATCTTTTGAATTTTTAGCATTTAAAATTTCTGCTTTAAAACAATCCTCTAAATTAGGATCAAGACAAAAAATTTCACTTTTTTGCGCCCATTGAAAATCAAATTGACTCTCATCTAAATTTGATTTTAAATTTCCTACTCTAAAAACTCCACTTTGAACACAAATATCAAATTCATTCAAAAGCATAGCACATACAGCACCCCCAGCTACCCTAGCAACACTTTCTCTAGCACTTGATCTTCCACCACCTCTATAATCTCTTAAGCCATATTTATGAAAATAAGTAAAATCAGCATGTGCAGGGCGAAATATGTTTTTAAAATCATCATAATCTTTAGAACGTATATTTTCATTAAAAACAACTATGGCAATAGGATGGCCTGTGGTGTATCCCTCAAAAACTCCGCTTAAAACTTGTGCTTTATCACCCTCTTTTCTTGGAGTTGAAAATTGATTCCCGCCTTTGCGTTTATCAAGTTCATTTTGTAAAAATTCTTCATCAAATTTAACTCCAGCAGGCATCCCATCTACCACACAACCCACAGCCACCCCGTGAGACTCCCCAAAGCTTGTAAATTTTAATCTTGTACCAAAAGTATTCATGATAAATTTTCTAATTTTTCAAGTGCAATTTTTGCAGCCATTTGCTGCGCCTCTTTTTTACTTTTTGCAATAGCTCTTGCAATTTCCTTACCCTCTAGCTTTAAAGCAATTTCAAATTGTTTTAAATGATCAGGACCAAAAGCACGCAATGTTTCATACTCTGGAGTTTTTCCTATGACACCTTGAGTAATCTCTTGCAATTTTGTTTTATAATCTTTGATCAGATTTTTTGCATCGATTTTTGGAAAATTACTTTCTATAAGATTTAGAGCAATATTTTTTGCATATTCAAAACCTGATTCTAGGTGAATAGAACCAATAATCGCCTCTAAAGCATCAGAAAGAATAGAAGGTTTTTCTCTTCCTCCATTATTTTCTTCAGATGCACTCATAAAAATAAAATCACCCAAATTTAAACTATTGGCAATTTTTGCAAAAGATTTTTCATTGACTAAAGCAGCTCTTAATTTTGACAAATCTCCTTCAGCATCTTTTCCAAATTTATGAAATAAGTATTCCCCTACAATCAAATCAAGAACCGCATCCCCTAAAAATTCCAAACGCTCGTTATTATAAGATTTTTTACAACTTTTATGAGTAAGTGCTTGTATAAGAAGATTTTTATCTTTAAATTGATAACCTAAACTTTGTTCCAAAATCTCAATATTTTTCATCATTTTCCTTTTGCAATTTTAAAGCAGCTTCTCTTGCTAAAAAATCACATCTTTCATTTTCCTCATGTCCATTATGCGCTTTGATCCAAAAAGCTTGAATTTGATGCGATTTTGATACTTTTAAATATTCTTTCCACAAATCTACATTTTTTTTACCTTTAAAATCCTTTTTAATCCAATTATCAAGCCATTCATTAATACTTTGAACCATCAAATTTGAATCAGTAAAAATTTTAATTTCACAAGGCTCTTTTAGAATTTTTAAAGCCTCAATGATAGCCATTAATTCCATACGATTATTAGTAGTATTTTTTTCCGATCCAAAACCTTCTTTTTGATGCCCTTTATAGCACACTATATACGCCCATCCTCCAAAACCTGGATTATTAAGACAAGAGCCATCAGTATAAATTTCAACACATTTCATCATTTTTCACTTCACAAATAATCTTACAAGTATTAAATTCATAGCACATTGGACAATGATAAAAAAATAAAGGCATTATGTTTTTACATTCTGAACAACGATAAGAAAATTCAAGTCTTGCTTTGAAAGAGTTTTCGCGTAAAATTTTTAACATTTTTAAATTTGAATTTTTAAAAGCAAGATGACTTGGAATTTGATCTTTACCAATATAGCCTAAAGCATAAAAAAATTCTAAAAACTCTTGATTTTCCAAATTAAAAATTTGATCTTGTTTATAAAGTAGATCACAAATATCACTAAAATTTTGCTCTAAGAATAAAGAATATTTTTCAAAAATAAAACGCCCTAGCATAGGATTATTTGATATTTTTAGCTCTAATAATTTTTGTTTTTTTTCTTCATTATTTAAATTTGAAGCATACAAGTTTAAAGCTTTTATAAATTCTTGCTCTTTCTCTACTTCTTCTCCAAGCTCAAACAAACACTCTAAAATTTCTAAATTTTCTTTATAAGCTTTTAATTTTAAATACACAATTTTAAGAAGTTTTAAAGCCTCTATATTTCTTGGACGAAGTTTTAAAGCTTGAAGCAACACTTCTTTAGCACGTTCTAAAAATCCTGCCTTAAAATAAATATTTGCTAAAGCGATAAAAATAAATTCTTGCTCATTTTTATCTTTACTTTTTTCAAGTGCTATTAAATAAATTTGAGTAGCCTTTTCAAATTCTCCGCTTTTTGTAAAAATATCAGCTAAAAAGCTCAAATTTCCAAAATTTAATCTCTCATTTTTTAATAAGTCCTTATAAATATTATCTATTTCAAATTTTTTAATGAATTTTTCAAGCTTTTGTTCTTTATCTTTATTTGCGAACAATTTCCAAGCATGATTAGCCACAGAAACAACAAAAATTAAAACAGTTAAAATAATAAGCCCTACTAAAGGGTCTCTATATTCAACAAAGAAAAAATCCATAAACTCTCTTTAAAAATTTTATGCAAAATTATAGCTAAATCTTTGTATAATTTTATTTAAGGTTTTTAAAATGATATCTAAAGAAAGTATAGAAAATTTATCCCAAAGACTTAATATCGTTGATATAATTGAAAACTACATTGAAGTAAAAAAACAGGGCTCTAGCTTTGTTTGCGTATGCCCATTTCATGCCGATAAAAATCCTTCTATGCATATTAATGTCCAAAAAGGTTTTTATCATTGTTTTGCGTGCAAGGCAGGTGGAGATGCTTTTAAATTTGTAATGGATTATGAAAAATTAAGTTTTTATGATGCCGTAGAAAAAGTTGCCAATCTTTGCAATTTTACCCTAAATTATACTAAAGAAAAAAATGAAAATAAAAAAGATCTAAAAATCATCTTACCTAAGCTAAACGCTTATTTTAAAAATAATCTTTCCCATCATAAAGAAATTTTAGACTATCTTTACTCAAGAAAATTAGATGACAAAGATATCGCTAAATTTGAATTAGGTTTTGCAAAATCAAGCGAAGAAAGCGTAAGATTGTTGCAAAATGAAAATATATCTATTGAAGATGCTTTAGCGGTTGGAGCCCTAAAGAAAGATGAAAAAGGTGAAATTTATGCAAGTTTTATATGGCGTATTACCTTTCCAATTTATGATCAAAAAAATACACTTGTAGGTTTTGGTGGAAGAACTATAAATCCAAACGTAATGGCAAAATATGTCAATTCTCCTCAAAATATATTTTTTGATAAAAGCAGAATTTTTTACGCTTTTCATTTAGCCAAAGATGCTATTAATGCAAAAAAAGAAATGATTATTTGCGAAGGCTATATGGATGCAATTGCTTTTCATAAAGCAGGTTTTAACAACGCTGTAGCTGTTCTTGGTACTGCGCTAACTGAGCATCATTTACCTTTAATACGTCGCTACGAAGCTAAAGTTATACTTTGTTTTGATAATGACGAAGCAGGATTAAGAGCTGCTACTAGATCAGCTTTTTTACTTAGCACTCATAAAATTGATGGCAAAGTTGCCCTCTTAGAAGGAGGAAAAGATCCTGCGGAATTAGTTGCCAATAATCAAAATGCAAAACTTTACAATATACTCGAAAAGGGTATGGAACTTGGAGAATTTTATATTAGACGCATTATAGCTGATTTTACACTTGATTCAGCGCTTGATAAACAAAAAGCTTTAGAAAGTATACAAAAATATACCTTTACCCTTGAACCCTTAGTTGCCAACTCTTATGTACAATTAGTTTCTAAACTTTTAGGCGTGGAAGAAAAATTGGTCATTTTAACAAAAAAAATTAAATCTTATAAAAATTTAAATTCCATCTCCTTAAAAATTCCAAATACAAAAACACATATTATGGAACTTGAAATTCTTAATTTTTTAAAAAACAATCCTAATATGCACGAATTTTTTAAACAAATTAGCGATAGTGTTTGTTTTAAACATAAAAATTTATTAGAAAAAATTTTAGAAAAAAAAGGTTATGAAGATGTTGATATAAGAGAATTTGAAGAAAAAAATATCCATAAAAAATTAAATCAAAATGAATTTTTATTTGGTATTTGTAAGATTAATTTAGCTTTTTTAAACCATATTGATACCATAAACTCTGTTTTAGCTTTAAAAAAACAACTTTTTACCTTAATCGATAAGAATTTTCATATTTTAAATAAAAATTTAACACAAGAAGAATGTTTACACTTTTTAAAAGAATATTTATTGCTTTTAAAAAATGAAAAAGATGAAATAAAACTAGAACAATTATTTAAAAGCTTAAATAAAATTTTTTCTTTAAAAAATTTCAACGCAAAAGAGTTAAATATAAATTTTACACAAGAACACAATGAAGAACCTTTTTAAGATAAATTATAAAAAAGTGTCTAATTTACCTTTTTTTAAACACAATCACGCTAAAGTATAGAAATTTTTTTAAGGATTGATTTGATGATGCCTTTTAGTGATGAAGAACTTATAAATCCTGTAAAATCAAGTTTAAAAAAAAGTATTCCCATGTTAGAACGTGATGGGGGAGGACTTGAATTTTTAGGAATTAAAAATGGAATAGTTTATGTGCATTTAATTGGTGCTTGCAAAGGTTGTGCATCAAGTGGAACAACTTTAAAATATGGACTTGAAAGACAACTTAAAATCGATATTCATCCAGAAATTACTATTGTAAATTTAAATGGTGGAGCAGAAGAATTTGCAAAATTATAAAAAACTCGGTATTAAGCATTTTTTAAAAAAAGATTTTAAAACTGCAAAAATATATTTTTCTTTAGCCTATGAAAAACGTAAAAATAAACGTTTATTTAATTTTATTTTACTTTGTGATTTAGCTCTAAAATTTCCAAAAGAGTCAATTTTACTCTTTGAATTTTATTTAGAACACTACACCATAGAAAAGATTGATAAAGATTTTGAAGAAATTTTAAAAACAATAGAAACTCAACATGAACAAAAATCTCAGTACAAAGATGAATTAGAGGATGGCTATGCTTTAAATTATCAAGATTTTTTAAAAAGCGAGGAACAAATTGGTTTTGAAAAAAGTTTTGAAAATATTATACATAGTGCAAAATTAGTCATTGATAATCGTGATGATTTCTTAGATTTTTTAGAAAAACTTCTTGAACATGGCTATAAAGATATGACTTTAAATTATATAGAAAGCGTTATATCTCATTTTTGGGCTAATGAAAGATTTATAAAAATCCAAGAAAAACTTATAGGGTTTAAAAGTGAAAATAAAGCTTGAAAATACATTTATCACAGATAATACTTTAGAATGCGAAAAAGGTTGTTTTTTTCTAAAAACAGAGCAAAATAAACAATTTGAAAATGAAGCCTTAAAACAAGAATGTAAGATTATTGATGTTAAAGAATGCAAAAAAATACTTAATATCGACGAAAACATTAAAATTATTGGTATTACCGGAACAAACGGAAAAACAACAACTGCAGCAGCAATTTATTCTATATTACTTGATTTAGGATATAAATGCGGCCTTTGTGGAACTCGCGGTGCCTTTATAAATGATGAACAAATCGATAAAAAATCCCTTACAACATCAGCAATTTTAAAAACATTAGAGTACCTAAAAATAGCAACACAAAAAGGATGTGAATTTTTCGTTATGGAAGTAAGTTCACATGCTTTAGTACAAAATAGGATTGAAGGTTTAAAATTTGCAGCAAAAATTTTTACTAATATCACTCAAGATCATTTAGATTTTCATCAAAATTTTGAAAATTATAAACAAGCTAAAGAACTTTTTTTTACAGATGAAAGCTTGAAATTTATCAATAAAGACGCTCTGGCAATTAAATTTAATGTAAAAAATGCTTTTACTTATGGGATAGAAAATCCTTCCTTATATCAAATCAAAGCCTATTCTTTAGAAAATGGTATTAATGCGATCGCCATGATTAAAAATACAACCTTTCACATAGAATCTCCTATGTTGGGACTTTTCAATCTTTATAATCTTCTTGCTGCAAGTGCTTGCGTAAATGAACTTATTAAACCAAATTTAAATGATTTAGAAAAAGCTATCAATCAATTTGGAGGAGTTTGTGGAAGAGTGGAGCAAGTTGCCGATGGAGTTATTATCGACTTCGCTCATACACCAGATGGTATAGAAAAAGTTCTTGATACTCTTAAAAATAAAAAATTAATCGTAGTTTTTGGAGCAGGAGGCAATAGAGATCGCACTAAACGACCTTTAATGGGTAAAGTTGTAGAGCATTTTGCAAAAACTGCTATTATTACAAGCGATAATCCACGCGATGAAGATCCAAAAACTATAATCGAAGAAATCGCAAACGGTTTTAAAGAACCCAAAAAAGCTTTAATGATTGAAGATAGAAAAGAGGCTATAAAAAAAGCTTTAGAGCTTAAAGAAGAAAATGATCTAGTAGTAATCTTGGGAAAAGGGGATGAAGAAACTCAAGAAATTAAAGGGATAAAATATCCTTTTAGCGATAAATTAGTTGTAAATGAAATTTTAAGGATAAATTGATGTTTGATAATATAGACTTTTCTAAAATGGGAGAAATTTTAAATCAAGTTCAAGAAAAAGCAAAAAACATAGAATTAGAACTTGCAAATAAAGAATTTAGTGCAAAAAGTGGCGCAGGACTTGTTAAAGTTAGTGCAAATGGCAAAGGGGAAATTATTGATGTAAGTATTGATGATTCCTTGCTCGAGGATAAAGAATCGATGCAAATTTTGTTAATATCTGCTATCAATGATGTTTTAACTATGGTAGCACAAAATCGCAACAGTATAAGCAGTGATATTTTAGGAGGCTTTGGAAAATTATGAGATTTTTATTTTGTATAATTGCATTTTTGGTTATTGGAGAGGCTATTGAACGTCCCACTTTTGAAGATTTTGCCGCAGGTTATGAAAGAAATAAAGCAAGTATGTTTAACTATGAAGGAATGCCGGCTTTTGCTTTAAGCGAAAATTTACTTGCTGTTTTAAAACAACCTAATACAAAATTAAATAAATACGTAAAATATGATCCTTTTTTAAATCTTTATCTTGTACGAACAGATTTTTCACTTATCCCTGCTCCTATGGGTGATGAAGAAAAATTAACTCGTAATGATTGGGTAGGAATTTGGGATCCGGATAAACCTTATATAGGCCATATTAAATATTTAGCTCAAAATATTAATGAAAGAGATCAGCTTGATTTTAACACAAAAATAGGACTCCTAGGAACTCCTTGTTGCGAAATGCTTGGTATAGCATTAAACAATGGTTCTTTTATAGGAAATAGATATTTAAAACATTTTATGAAATATAACGATGTTTATTGGGGTGATATTGGGGTTGATTTTGTTGAGCGAGAAAACAAGTTTTACGTCAATAAAGTACGAAAAAATGGTCAATTTTTGATCAATGATGAAGTTATTAGTGTTGATGGCGTTCCTATTAAAGATTTGAGAAAATTAAATGAAAAAATTCTTTTTGCTGATCCTAGTAGCACCCTTTATTTTGAAGTTTTAAGAGATAATGTGGATTTAAATATATCAACTCAAGTTTTTGCTAAAGATATTAGCAAATTTAATCTCCCAAATACTAAACCAAAGCCAAAGCCAACAAATTTTAGAAGTAATTTGGGCTTAAGTGTTAATTCATCATTAGTTGTAACAAAAGTTGATCCAAAATCTAAGGCCGATTTAGCTGGATTTATGGTAGGCGATAAAATTTTACGTGTTAATAATATCATTTTAAAAGATTTTAAAAATTTACAAACTATACTTGCGAATGGAAATGATTTTAATATTTTGATCCAAAGAAAAAGTTCTAAACTGCCTTTACATAATTTTGATAATGGATTAATTGGGGATATCGATGCAGGCGGAGATGGAAATTTTCAATTTTTTATTAGGCTTAAAAAGTGAAAGAACTTTTTATCAAGCATTTAAATGAAAATTTACCTTATATAAAAAGTTTTCATCCTTTTTTTAATGAAGCTTTGCAAGCGATGTTAAAAGCTGGTGGAAAGCACTTTCGTGCACAATTACTTTTAGGGGTTGTTGAGTGTAAAGCACCACAACTCATTTCAAATGCTTTAGATGCAGCCTTAGCTCTAGAATTTATTCATACCTACTCCCTTATTCATGATGATTTACCTGCTATGGATAATGCTGATCTTAGACGAGGTTCTCCTACTCTGCATAAAAGCTATGATGAAACTACAGCTATTTTAGTTGGAGATGCTTTAAATACTGAAGCTTTTTTATTGCTAAGCAACTTAAATTTACAAGAAAAGATTAAAATCAATTTAATCCGCACTTTGGCCTATAATGCAGGTATTAATGGAATGATTATAGGTCAAGCGATTGATTGTTATTTTGAAAATAAAAAACTTAATTTAGAAGAACTCAAATTTTTACATATCCATAAAACTGCGAAACTTATAGCCGCATCTTTAAAAATGGGTTGTGAAATTTGCGAATTAGATGAAAAAGAGAATGAAAAATTTTACAATATTGGTTTAAAATTAGGTTTAATTTTTCAAATCAATGATGATATTATCGATGCAACCGCAAGCGAAGAACAAAGTGGAAAACCTGCTAAACACGATACACATAAAAATTCTTTTGTAAATTTATTAGGACTTCAAAAAGCTATAAATTGCAAAAATGATTTGATTCAAAATTGCAAAAATGATTTGATTGATTTAGATGAAAAAATATCAAAAATGATCGAAAATCTTATGATACAATATTTATAAAAGGTTGAAAATGGATACAAAATTTTTAAAAATTCAAGCAGATACTTTAAGATTTTTAAGCGCAGATATGATCGAAAAGGCAAATTCTGGTCACCCTGGTGCACCTTTAGGTTTAGCTGATATTTTAAGTGTTTTAAGCTATCATTTAAAGCATAATCCTAAAAATCCAAACTGGCTAAATCGCGATAGATTAATTTTTTCAGGGGGTCACGCAAGTGCTTTAATCTATAGTTTTTTACATTTAAGTGGTTATGACTTAAGTTTAGATGATTTAAAAAAATTCAGACAACTTCATTCTAAAACCCCTGGTCATCCAGAAATCACAACACCAGGCATTGAAATTGCAACAGGTCCATTAGGACAAGGTGTAGCCAATGCTGTTGGATTTGCTATGGCTGCTAAAAAAGCTCAAAAAATGCTAGGAAATGATTTAATTGATCATAAAGTATATTGTCTTTGCGGTGATGGGGATTTACAAGAAGGAATTTCTTATGAAGCTTGTTCTTTAGCAGGACTTCATAAACTTGATAATTTAATACTTATTTATGATAGCAATAATATCTCTATAGAAGGAAATGTAGGTCTTGCATTCAATGAAGATGTTGCTTTACGTTTTAAATCTCAAGGCTTTGAAGTTCAAAATATTGATGGGCACAATTTTGAAGAAATCAACAAAGCTCTAGAAAAAGCAAAAAATTCTAAACAGCCGAGTCTTATTATTGCAAAAACAACTATTGCTAAAGGCGCTGGAAAGCTAGAAGGAAGTCACAAAAGCCATGGTGCACCTTTGGGAGAAGATATCATTAAAGAAGCCAAAGAAAAAATAGGTTTTGATAAGAATTTAACCTTTCAAATTCCATTAGAAGCAAAAATTCGCTTTGAAAGTGCTATAGAAATTGGAGATTTAGAAGAAGCAAAATGGAAAGAAAAACTTAAAAATTCAAATAAAAAAGAACTCTTAGAAAAACTTTTACAACCTGATTTTAGCAAAATACAATATCCTGATTTTAAAGGCAAGGACCTTGCTACAAGAGATAGCAATGGAGAAATTTTAAATATCTTAGCCAAAAATTTAGAAGGATTTTTAGGTGGAAGTGCTGATTTAGGCCCTTCAAATAAAACCGAACTCCATAATATGGGAGACTTTGTAGAAGGAAAAAATATCCATTTTGGTATAAGAGAACATGCAATGGTAGCAATTAATAATGCCTTTGCTCGTTATGGCTTATTTTTACCATTTTCGGCAACCTTTTTTATTTTTAGTGAATATTTAAAACCTGCTGCTAGAATTGCTGCTTTGATGAAAATAAAACACTTTTTTATTTTTACTCACGATAGCATTGGAGTTGGAGAAGATGGTCCTACTCACCAACCTATTGAACAATTAAGCACTTTTCGAGCTATGCCTGATTTCTTAACCTTTAGACCTGCTGATGGGGTTGAAAATGTTAAAGCTTGGAAAATAGCTTTAAATAAACAAATGCCAAGTGCTTTTGTGCTTTCACGTCAAAAACTTAAAGCTTTAAGTGAACCTGTTTTTGGAGATGTTGAAAATGGAGCTTATTTATTAAAAGAAAATGACAATCCTAAATTCACTTTACTTTCTAGCGGTAGCGAAGTTTCGCTTTGTTTAGATGTTGCCAATGAGCTTGCAAAACAAAATATTACTTGTAATGTTGCTTCAATGCCTTGTTTTGAACTCTTCAATCAGCAAGAAAATGACTATAAAAAAAGAATTTTACAAGGTGAAGTTATAGGAGTTGAAGCAGCAAATTCTAATGAGCTTTATAAATTTTGCCACAGAGTTTATGGCATAGAAAGTTTTGGAGAAAGTGGAAAAGATAAGGATGTATTTGAACATTTTGGTTTTAGCGTTTCTAAACTTTTAAATTTTATAATTAATCAATAAAAATGAATGCAAATTTCAAATTTCAAAAAGATAAGATATTGATTTTTGGAATTTGGAATAAAACAAGTATTACAAAATTAAAAACTCACGATTTTTTATCTAAAATTTCAAATACACAGTGTGTTTTTGATTTTAGCGATCTAGAAGAAATTGATATGGCTGGAGTAAGATTCTTTCTTGCTTTAGAATTTGACCTTAAAAAAAATAATATCTCTGTATTAAAACAGGGATTAAATTCTCGCTTTGAAAAGCTATTTCAACTTTGTGAAAAAAATTATCAAAGAATAGAGAATAATATAAACCAAAACTCATTTGATTTTAAAAAAATATTTATATCCTTAGGAATTCTTAGTATTAATTTTCTTATAATTTTAAAAGATTTTATCAATTTTATAGGTACTTTTTTTGTCGCTCTTATATTATGTTTTAAAAATCCTAAAAATTTTCGTTTTGTATCTTTTTTGTATCATATAGAAAATTCGGCATTTAAAGCTTTACCTATTATTATTCTCACTGCAATGCTAATTGGAATCGTTCTTGCCTATCAAGCAGCTTATCAATTAGCACAATTTGGAGCTAATATTTTTATTGTTGATCTAATAGGAATTTCAGCCACAAGAGAACTCGCTCCTTTAATTACAGCTATTATAATAGCTGGAAGAAGTGCGAGTTCTTATACAGCTCAAATTGGAGTTATGAAAATAACAGATGAAATTGCTGCAATGAATACAATGGGATTTAGATCTTTTGATTTTATTATCATTCCTCGCGTTATGGCTTTAATCATCTCCATGCCTTTGATAGTTGCCTTAAGTGATGCCGTAAGTATTTTAGGTGGAATGATAATAGCAAAAATAAACCTTGATATTTCTTTTTCAGAATTTATAAGACGCTTTAAAGAAGCAGTAGAATTAAAACAAATCATTATAGGTCTTGCAAAAGCTCCAATGTTTGGTTTTTTAATTGGCGCGATTGCTTGTTTTAATGGCTTTAAAGTAAAAAATACTACACAAAGTATAGGAATTTATACCACAAAAAGTGTTGTAAGTACTATTTTTTGGGTAATAGCATTTGATGCTTTATTTTCAATTATTTTAACTATGGCTGGAATTTAATGATTATTAAGGCACGCAATATCATAACTAAATTTGATCAAAAAATAATCCACAATAATATAAATTTTGAAGTTAAAAAAAATGAAATTTTTGGTATTTTAGGTGGAAGCGGAAGTGGTAAATCTGTTTTATTAAAACAAATGTTGCTTTTAGAGCATTTTGATGAAGGAGAATATGAAATTTTAGGATTTAAACTTAAAAATATAAGTGAAAAAAATGCTCTAAATTTACAAAAACAATGGGGGGTAGTTTTTCAATTTGCTGCTCTTTTTAGTTTTTTAAATGTTTATGAAAATATAGCCATTCCTTTGAAAGAATATACTCAACTAGATGAAGATTCTATCAAAGAATTAGTTTTTATGAAACTTAAAATGGTTGGGTTAAATGAAAATGTTTTAAAGCAATTTCCAAGCCAATTAAGCGGAGGTATGCAAAAAAGAGTAGCTATTGCAAGAGCACTAGCTTTAGATAGCAAATTGCTTTTTCTTGATGAACCTACTTCAGGATTAGATCCACATAGTAGCCGAGAATTTGATGAACTTATTTTAGAATTACAACAAATTTTTAATCTTAGCATTGTGCTAGTAACTCATGATAAAGATAGCATGAAAACTTTACTAGATCGCTTTATCATTTTAGAAAATACTCAAGTAGGTTTTTATGGAACTTATGAAGATCTTAAAATGCAAAATGAAAAACTTTTTAAAAAATTTATGGAGTAAAAGTGGAAAATAGAGTTAATTATTTTTTTGTAGGAATTTTTATATTTGGATTATTTTTTGCTAGTTTGGCATTTATACTTTGGCTTGGTGGATACTCCAAAAAAGAAAGTTTTAAATACTATGAAATTTATACGCAAGAATCTGTAGCAGGACTTGGAATCAAAGCACCTGTAAGACTTTTAGGTGTAGAAGTAGGAAGTGTAGAAAAAATAAGTATAGAAGAACGAGATAATTTAGGGGTTAAAATTTTAATTAAAGTGAAAAAAAATACTCCTATTAAACAAGATACATACGCGACTTTACAACTTCAAGGAATCACTGGGCTTAAATTTATACAACTTCAAGGAGGAAGTAAAGAAAGTCCAGAACTTATTAATCACAATAAAAAGCTCCCTGTAATTCAATTTAAAGAAAGCTTTTTAGCTACTATAGACAAGCAAAGTGAACATATTTTTTCTTTGGTTAAAACGGCTGATTTAAAAACTAAAGAACTTTTAAACGAACAAAATTTAAAAAATTTAGGACTCATTTTAAATAATTTAGCTCAAATAAGTTCCCATCTTAACAAAAACTCACAAAAAATGAGTCAAAATATTACAGATGCTAGTTTCAAATTGGGACAGATGGCGGATAATATAAGTTTTACTGCTAAAAATTTTAATGAAATTTTAAAGAGCGTCAAAGAAACAACAATTGCTTTGAATTCTTTTGTTAAAAAAGCTGATTCAAAAATAGATTCTTATGATGATTTAAAACAAAATATTGATCAAAATTTAGAACTTCTAAATAAAGTATTATTAGAAAGTGACATTTTAATAAAGAATTTACAAAGAAGTCCTTCTGATATTTTATTCAAACAAGAAAAACCTCAATTAGGGCCTGGAGAAAGATAATGAAAAAATATTTGTATATACTTATTTTAAGTTTTATTTTTTATGGATGTTCTATAAATAATCAAATTGATAAAACTCAAATGTTTATTTTAAAAAACGATGAAATCTCATCTAATATCTTCTTTAAAAAAACAAACAAAATTTTAAAAATTAAAAATGCTTATTTACCCCTATATCTTAATTCAAAATCAATCATATATACAAAAAACAATATAAGCAATACTTATGCTTATCATTTCTGGGCAGATTTGCCTAGCAATTTTTACAAATCTTTTCTTTTATCAAAACTAGAGAAAACTAAAATATTTAAGACTGTTATTTCATCACAAAGTTCATTAAATGCTGATTATGTTCTTGAAAGTAGAATTGATTCTTTTGAACAAATTATTGATTTAAAGCAAAACTATACACAAATTACTGTAAGTGTTAATCTTATAGATGTTAAAAAAAATGAAATTATTGCTCATCAATTTTTTAATTGTAAAGAAAATATTAATCAAAATAATATTTCAAATATTTATCAATCTTTTGAAAAAAATTTAAATTCTTTAACTAAAGATATTATTTTATGGATCAATTCCAACATTGATTGAAAGTAGGAACACTTTTTGCTTTTAAAAGAATAGCAATATTTTTTTGAAAGGCAAAAAATGAAAAATGAATTAGATATATTAAAAAAACACTTAGGGGAAGTTGAGGCAATAGGAGAATTTAAAGCAAATCAAATTTGCTCACAAATAAACGATGCAAATGATTTTATTGGTGCCTTACAAGTATTAGAGCTTACTCTTAAAAAAATTGAACAAAGTATCACTCAAAGACTCGATGATCAAATTGATAATTTACAAAAACGCACCTTAGATGCAACTACTTCGCAACTTATTCAAAATTGTTCTTTTATGGGAACTGCCCTTTTTGGAAATATTTTTAATGTTTATGTTGGCAAAAAACTTTTTGAATTTGAAATTTCAAATCCTCTTTTAATCTTAGAAAAAGCTGGATATGAAGGTGTTTTAGCTTATACTCAAGATAAAAGAGATGAGATAAAAAACATTTTAGCTGATCTTGCTAATGCAATTATCATGGGTCAAAATATAGACAATGCTGGAATGTATGACTCAAGTATGGATTTTAAAAATCTTTTTAGATAATCATTTTATAAAACAGAAAGAATATCTGCTCGTCCATTAATAATTGCAACACAATGCTCATAATGTGCAGTGTTTAACTCATCAACACTGCCAGCATCCCATTTTCCATTAAAATGTTTTGGAGTTCCATCATTTTGGCATATCATAGGCTCTATACAAAAAACCATTCCGTTTTTTATCTTAGGCCCACTTTTGGCATTAGCCCCTTTTTCTAAATAATTTAAAATTTCAGGTTCTCCATGGGGTTTTCGACCTATCCCATGCCCACAATATCCACGCAATGGAACAAAACCTCTTGAAGCGATAAATTCACCCAAAGCAGCTGAAAGTTCTTTAAAACGCATTCCATCTTTAATAATATCAATTGCATAATATAAAGCATCTTTAGCACAAGCAATTAAAGCTTCATCTTTGGAAGAAATTTTTCCAATAGCAATAGTTCTAGCAGCATCCCCATAATATCCATCAAGCATTGTGCCAACATCTATACCTAAAATATCACCTTCTTTAAGAATTTTATCATCAGGAATTCCATGAATGCAAACTTGATTTAAAGAAGTGCAAATTGCACCTGGAAAGCCATAAAGTCCTTTAAAAGAAGGTTTAGCGCCCAAACTTAATATATATTCTTCTGCCATTTGATCAATTTGTTTTAAACTCATTCCAATTTTTATTTCTTTTTCTAAAAAATCCAAAGTTTTTGCAACAATTTGATTTGCGTTTCTAAGTTTTTCTATTTCCGAAGGTTTTTTCAATTCTATCATTATCTATCCTTATAAATTTAACCAAATTTTAGCAGTATTTTTTAAAGATTGCACATCACTTGAAGCATAAAAATGCAAAAAAGCTTTATCTTTTTTATAAATTAGTTTTTGTTTTTCTTTTAAAAAATCAACTATAGCATCACCTGAATGTATTAATTTTGTATTTTGACCAAAATAACTACTCAAAGGCTTCATTAAAAAAGGAAAATGGGTGCAAGCAAGAATTAAAGCATCTGGAGTTTGAACTTTTTCAAAATAATATTTCATAGCACTTTTTAAAAATTCTCCTTCAAAAATACCCTCTTCAACCATAGGAACAAAAAGTCCAGTTGCTAAAGCTTTTATCTGAGTAAAACCTTGTTCACTTAAACGCTTTTGATACTCTTGTGATTGAATAGTTGCTTTTGTTGCAATCACTAAAATTTTTTCATTCTTATTTTTTAATGCTTTTTTTGTTGCCTCAACTCCAGCTTCTATCACTCCATATATTGGAATATTAGCGTTTTGACGTAATATATCCAAAGCATAAGCACTTGCGGTATTGCAAGCAATAATAAGCATATCAATTTGAAATTTTTTAAAAAAATCTAAAGCCTCTAAACAAAATTTTATAATCGTATCTTTATCTTTTACCCCATAAGGAACTCTTGCAGTATCTCCATAATAAACTATTTCATCAAAAAAATTTGCTTCATAAAGAGACTTTAAAACACTAAGGCCGCCAATTCCACTATCAAAAACTCCAATTTTCATTTTATATATCTTCTAGCACCTATATAACGTGATTTCCAATAAGAATTACTCAAACTAGCTTCCTTAACTCCTCCTTTAGAAGAAAGATGAATAAAATTACCCTTATTCATATAAATTCCTACATGCATACCATTAGGACCTCTACCTGTCCTAAAGAAAACTAAATCTCCAGTCTTTAAATGAGATTTAGAAACTTTTATACCTGAATTTAGCTGAGTTACAGTTGTTCTTGGAATTTTTGTATTAAATTTTAATAAAGCTTTTTGTGTAAATGCTGAACAATCAGCGCCTCTTTTAGTATTTCCTCCTAAAACATAAGGAGTTTTTCTCCATTCATAGGCGATAGATTTGAGTTTAGATTCTGCATTTGAATAATGATTGTTTGATTTTCCCATAAAAGTAAAGTTAGGATAAAAACTACAACCTGTGATGAAAAATAAAGCTAAAAAAATAAAAAAAAGTTGCCTCATTTATTTCTCCTTTTTTTAAGCACGATTTGCAAAAAATCTAAGATAAATAAATCCCCAAATTCCAGAACAAAATGAGGCAATTAAAATGGCAAGATTATCTGCATAATGAAATATATCGCTTACCTCATAAGCTAAACCATCAATAAATAAACTCATAGTAAAGCCTATACCAGTTAAGATACAAACTCCATAGAGTTGTCTTAAATTTGCTCCTTGAGGTAAATGAGCTAATTTAAATTTTATAGCAAAATAAGAAAAAATAAAAACCCCTAATTGTTTTCCTATAAAAAGTCCCAAAAATATTCCTATACTTACTCCAGAAAACATCGCTTTTAAATCTATATTTGATAAATTCACTCCTGCATTCGCAAAAGCAAATAAAGGTAAAATAACAAAAGTAAGCCAAAATTTCAAACTTTCATAAATATCTTCTAAAAAAGGTTTACCTTCTTTAGTAGACATAGGAATAAAAAAAGCTGTGATGATTCCTGCTAAAGTAGCATGCACTCCGCTTTTTAAAACACTGATCCAAAGAATCAATGAACAAATAAAATAAAAAGATTTTCTCGTAATGCTAAAAATATTAAGCATAAGCATTATAAAAATAACAATTGCGGCAATAATAAAAGCAAAAATAGAAAGTTTAGTGGTATAAAAAATTGCGATAATTAAAATAGCACCCACATCATCAAAAATAGCTAAAGAAAGTAAAAAAATTTTTAAACTTGATGGAATATATTTACCACACATCATCAATATTGCTAAAGCAAAAGCTGTATCTGTAGCTGTTGGAATGGCCCAACCCTTAAGAGTATACATATCGCCTAAATTAACTAAAGTAAAAAATAAAGCAGGGATTAATATACCTCCTACAGCTGCTATAAAAGGCAATACTATATTTTTAGGGTTTTTAAAATCTCCATGTAAAAATTCTTTCTTAAGTTCAAGACCTATTGCAAAGAAAAAAATCGAAATGAGTCCATCATTTACCCAAAGTAAAAAAGGCTTATTAAGCTGAAATTCACCAACACTAAATCCCACTTTTAAATTAAGAAGGCTACGATAATGTTCACTAAAAAATCCATTTTGTATTAATAAAGCAAGTAAAGTAGAAATAATTAATAAAATTCCCCCAAAGGCCTCACTTAAAACTAAAGTTTTTAATTTATGAAATACACCATTCATTTGATTATCTTAAGGTATATAAAACCGATTAAGGCACTAATTAAACTCGCCAGTAAAATAGCTAATTTATCAGCATGTTCAAAAATATCGCTATTTCTATAGGCTAAACCATCAATAAATAAACTCATAGTAAAGCCTATACCAGTTAAAATACAAACTCCATAAAATTTAGAATATTTTATATCTTCTGGAAGTTTTGCGAGCTTTAATTTGATAGCAAGATAACAAAAAGAAAAAACTCCTAATTGTTTGCCCAAAAATAAACCTAGCATAATCCCAAGACTCACAGGCGAAAATAAAGCACTCGCATCCATATCTTTAACATCAACTCCCGCATTCGCAAAAGCAAATAAAGGTAAAATAAAATAAACCACCCAAGGATTTAAATCCTTTAAAACTTTATGTAAATATGGTTGTTTATCAGATGTATCTAAAGGTATAAATAAGGCTATAATTACCCCTGCTAAAGTAGCATGCACTCCGCTTTTCAGCATGGCTACCCATAAAATCACTCCAATTAAAACATATAAAGATAAGTGTGTAAAATGAAGATAATTTAACACAAATAAAACCAAAATACATAAAAAACAGATTACAATAGCTAAAAATGAAAGTTGATCAGTATAAAATAATGCAATAATAATAATTGCACCTAAATCATCAAAAATAGCTAAAGAAAGTAAAAATAATTTTAAACTCGATGGAATTTTATTTCCCAAAAGCATTAAAATCCCGACTGCAAATGCAATATCTGTAGCCGTTGGAATAGCCCAACCTTGCATAGCAAAATCATGAGAATGATTAATTAAAGTAAAAATTAAAGCTGGAAGGATCATACCCCCTAAAGCTCCAAATAAAGGTAGAGAAACTGATTTTATATTTTTAAGCTGCCCACGTAAAATTTCATATTTTAACTCAAGTCCAATACAAAGAAAAAATATTGCAATCAATCCATCATTAATCCAAAGCTCTAAAGGCTTTGCGATTTTAAAATCCTCAAAACCAATTGTTAAATTTGCATGAAATAACTCTGCGTAATAAAAACCAAAAGAAGAATTTTTAAATAATAATGCTAAAAGAGTGAAGAATATAAGCAAAATTCCAGGAAAAGTTTCACTTAAAATTATTTTTTTAATCGTATGCATCTATAACCCATCCTAGAATCAAAAATTATTTTTATTATGATTATAACTAAAAAATACTAAAGAAATAATTATTTATGAATAAATTTATTAGGATACAAATTTGCATCCTAATTGTCAGATATTAAGCATAAATATCTAAACCACCAGAGCTCGAAGCTTTTGGAGCGGAGGCTTCAGAGACATTCTCCATACCTTCAATAAGCTTACTCATTAATGTTTCATTTGTATCCATAGATTTTTTTAATACTGAAGTATTAACTGCTGTTAATAAGTTTGCATTACTCATGGTTGCATCTGAAATCATAACGCCCTCCTTATTTTAATTTTAGTCTTAATTAGCAAAGACATTTAAATAATATCGGAAATATTTTAAAAAAATTAATAGCATTTTTTAGAATCTATCTTTTGAAAATTAAAAATGTAAATTTTCATTGTAAATTATTTTTTTAGTCCTATTTAAGATTATTGGTACTATACTTTTATAATTGATAATAAATATTATTTTTAATAATTAAAATTATAGTTTATGGAGCAAATAATAATGAAAATTTTTAGAATAATACTTTTTTATTTTTTATTTTTTTTCGCAACAACTGTTTTTGCCAAAGTCGACAATTATATTGCCGAAGCAAATATAATTAAAAGCATCCTCAAACAAAGTTTAGAGTTATATAAAAAAGGTGATGCCCAACAAGCAAAAAAACTAAGTGAAGATGCTTATTTTCAACATTTTGAAAATATGGAAGGCCCTATAGGTAGAAATATAGGTCGAAAAGCTATTACCATGGAACGTAAATTTATTAATTTGCGTCGTATGTATAAAGAAAAATCCTCTTTAGAACAAATCAATGCACTCATTGAAAGTCTTTATTATGATTTAGATGAAGTTGCTCCAATTTTACAAAATGGATATAAATTAAAAGCAGAAGCTAGTCAAACTAACTATGATAAAGCTGCTGCTGAGAAATCTAGTCTAGAAGCTAATGCCAAAAGAGAAGCTGATGCTGAAGCTTTAATTGCGCAAATTACAGGTGTTAAACCCTTATCAAATAACACTGATACAAACACTAGTGCTCATTTATCAAATTTAAATTCTAAAGATATTGATCAAGATCTTCAAGCTGCAGCTTCTATGGATGCAAGATTGCAATTTATTCTTGATAATATTTCGACCAAATTTACTCTAGCTGCAAATGCTTTTAAAAATGGAAATTATAATGAAAGTAAAAATTTATTAAATGATGCTTTATTCAATGATTATCGAAATACAAAAGTTGAAATTCTTATCAATAAATTTACTAAAGCGGGAAATGATCAAAAATTTCAACAAGCTCTAAGAACATTAATGCGCAAGATTAATGAGCAAAAACTTGATGAAAGAAAATTAAGAGATGATTTAGATAATATAGAACAACAGCTTTTTGATATATTTTTACAAATTCCAAATTCAGAACTTTCAAAATTAAAACTAAAAGGTTTTAATAACGAAAATCAAGGAAAAGATTATTCTAAAGTAGGAGATGATATCAAAGTTGCTTTAAATGAAATTTTAAATAATTATAATGGTTTTAATATTTCGGCTATTAATGAATTACAAAATACCTATTTAGATATTTTTGAAGCTAGTGGAATGGAAAATAAAATTGGTGCAGTTAATAGTAACTTAAAATTAAAAATTGAAAGTTTATTTTCCCAAAGTGTTGCATTGATTAAAAATAGTGCTGATAAAAAAGAACTTAAAGCTACTTTTGATGAATTGGAAAAATTCATCAAAAAAGGCATAGATAAAATTCAAGATTCTACACCTTATTCCCTTTTTATATGGGCTTTGGGAATTATCATACGCGAAGGTTTAGAAGCTTTAATTATCGTTGTTGCTATTGTATCTTATCTTGTTCAAAGTGGTAATAAAAATCGCCTAAATATAGCCTATAGTGCGCTTTTTACGGGGATTATACTAAGTTTTATTACTGCTTTTGCTGTCTCTTGGATTTTTAAGGAAAATGCAGGACAAAGCAGAGAGCTTATAGAAGGCATTACAATGCTCATAGCGGTTCTTTTATTATTTTATGTTGGATTTTGGCTACTTTCCAATGCGCAAAATAAAAAATGGGCTAGTTTTATCAAACAAGGCGCAATTGATGCTATTTCAAACAATAGTGCAAAAACACTTTGGATTACTGTTTTTTTAGCTGTTTATAGAGAAGGTGCTGAAACAGTACTTTTTTATCAAGCTTTACTTTTTGATGCAAAAACTAGTACAGATTTAAGTGCCATATTTGGAGGACTTGGCCTTGGAATTTTAATTCTTATTGTTTTATACTTTCTTTTAAAAGCAGGAGCTATTCGCATTCCAGTTAAGCAATTTTTTTACATTACCTCATATATTATTTTTTATATGGTATTTGTTTTTACAGGCAAAGGCATAGCAGAACTTATAGAGGGAAAGATTATTCTTCCTAGCTTAATCCCTATTAATTTTGAGCCTATATTATGGCTTGGAATTTATCCTTACTATGAAACTTTAATACCGCAGTTCATAGTATTAATTTTATTAATTATTGGTATTTTAATGACAAAACAAATTTCAAAAAAGGGAGTAAAATGAAAAAAATTTTATCTGGTGCTGTTATAGCAGCAATTACAAGCATTAATCTTTTTGCAGGTGAAGTACCGATTGGGGATCCAAAAGAGTTAAATGGAATGGAAATAGCAGCTGTTTATCTTCAGCCAATTGAAATGGAGCCAAGAGGAATTGACCTTGCAGCTTCATTGGCTGATATTCACTTAGAAGCAGATATTCATGCGACTAAAAATAATCCTAATGGACTTCCAGAAGGATTTTGGATGCCTTATTTAACTATAGCTTATGAACTTAAAAATACTGATACTGGGGCCATTAAACGTGGAACTTTGATGCCTATGGTTGCAGATGATGGTCCTCATTATGGTGCTAATATCGCTATGGAAAAAGACAAAAAAGGTGGCTTTGGGGTAGGTAATTATGAACTTACTTTTTATATTTCAAATCCTGAAAAACAAGGATTTGGACGCCATGTTGATGAAGAAACTGGTGTAGGTAAATGGTTTGAGCCTTTTAAAGTTGATTATAAATTTAAATATACTGGCACACCAAAATAATTTATATTTTTAGAAATTCTTATTCATAGAATTTCTAAAAATACTTCTTATACTTTAAAAAATAGAATCTTGGTTTATTTTTAAATATATTCAATTAAAATCTTTTTATAAATTTATTTATTTTTTACACTTGTTAAAGTTTTTTATGTAATAATAACTCTTATCAATATAAAAAAGTGAAAGATTATGAGTATATATTTTATCAATTTTATTTCCAATATTTTACCTTTAAGTGTTTTAATAGCTTTTATAAATCCTGAGAAAAAATACATTATAAAGACCTTTATATCGGTTTTTTTAGGATTTTTATTTGGATACTTTGCATTTTTTATATCCGCACAATTTTTAAAAACTGATAATTTGATATTTAATTTCAATTTTATTTTTATAGCTTCTTTACTTGTAAGTTTTATATTTTATTTTTTGGAAAAATTTAAAATTTTAAACTTAACTTTATCAACTATTTTAAGTTTTTGTATAGCTTTAAATTATTATTATGCAAACCAAGATTTTCCTATATTTAGCAATTCTTTATTAGATAGTCAAACGATTATATCTTTAGGCTTTATGTTTTTAGCTTTCATTATTTGCGTTCTAATCTTTTTCTTTTTAAAATGGCAAAAAAAAATCAACAAAAAAGTAAGTTTTATTGTTTTTTGTCTTACCATCTTGGTAGAAATGGATCATGCTTTGGCTAATATTTTACTTACTTTAATGAGAAATTCAATTATCAATACCGAATCATTTTTAGTTAGTTTTGTTGGCAAAAGCAATTATTTTGGCACTTTTAAAATTTATCTTTATATTATCTTAATCCTTATCCTTGCTTTTTTAAGTCTAAAAATTCGCAAAAATAATCTAAACAAACATGCAATTTTAGACATAAATTATCGCAAAGATAAAGCAAAAAATCATCTAATTAATTCTTATTTTTCAAGTGTTTTTATTGCTTGTGTAGTGAGTTTTTGTATTGTTTTGTATTTTTTTATGATCAGCTCTAAACCCTTAGTTATAGACGAACCTAAAGAAATTTTACCTAATGCTGAAGGCAAATTTATCTTTGATGTAGCTCTTTTAAGAGATAATAAGCTTCATAGATTTGCTTATGTAACACCTGAAGGTAAAATTGTAAGATTTTTTTTGATCAATAAAAGAGAAGATCGAGATTCTCCTGTTGCTGTTTTTGATGCTTGCATGATTTGTGGAGATATGGGATATATTAAAAAAGATGGAGAATTAATTTGTATTTCTTGCAATGTCCGTATTTTCTTACCGAGCGTAGGTAAATCTGGCGGATGCAATCCTATTCCTTTAAAATATATTTATGATGGTAAAAGAATTATCATTGATGTAAAAGATGTAGTTGCTGGATCTAATTATTTCAATCAAATCAAAGAAATTCAAGTTAGTGATCCTGTTTCAAAAGATAAACTTATTAATATAAAAGCACCGTTTTCTTATAGCTATAAAGGAATTACTTATTATTTTATCAATGAAAAAAACTACGAAGAATTTAAAAAAGATCCTTTGAAATTTATTGGAGATACGGAAGCTAAGTTTTTAATCCAAAGGAGAAACGATGTTGGCTAAAATAATTCTCAATTCTATTTTTAAAAATAAAATTCAAAAATTTCTAGCTTTTCTCACTTGTTTTTTAGCCACCCTTTTACTCTGCATTATGTTAAATATTACTTTAAGCATAGGAAATGAAGTTACAGAACAATTAAAAAGCTATGGATCAAATATACTTGTTTTACCTAAAGGTTCTAACTTAAACATTGAAATAGGTAATGAAATTTATGAACCCTTAAAAAATAAAAACTATCTGGAAGAAAAAAATTTATACATGATTAAAGATATTTATTGGCGCAACAATATCACCGCACTAGCTCCTTTTTTAGATGGAAAAATTATTATTAAAAACAATAATAAAACTATGAAAACTCTACTATATGGGACTTATTTTAGTAAAGCAATTAAAATAAAGGATGATGATGATTTTGTTACAGGAATTCAAACCCTTTATCCCTATCTTAAAGTAGAAGGAAATTGGGCAAAAGATGATAGTAATGAAATTATGCTTGGTGAAGATTTGGCTAAAAATTCTAAATTTAAAATAGGAGAAAATATAACCCTAATAGGAGAAAACAATATTTCAAAAGAAGTTAAAATTGTAGGAATTTTACTGCACACAAATCCTAAAATGTCAAATAAAATCATCGCTCCTTTACATCTTGCTCAAGAATTACTCGATAAACAAGGACTTTACTCAAGTGCTGAAGTTAGAGCTTTTACTATACCCGAATCAGCACTTTCTGAAAAAGTACGCCGCTTAGGAGAAGAAAAACTCGATCAAGTTGAATACGATAAATGGTATTGTTCTGCCTATGTAGGTTCTATTGCTAGTCAAATTAAAGATGGATTACCAGGTTCTGATGTAAAAGTACTAAATGCTATTAGTGATGCTCAAAATTTGATTGTTAAAAAAATTCAATCTTTAATGTCGATCACTTGTATCATTTGTATCATCATTTCAAGTATAGCTATTTCAAGCCTTATGAATTCAGAAATTCATCGTAGAAAAAGAGAAATAGGTCTTTTAAAAGTTCTTGGAGCTGATACTTTTCAAATTTATTTAATCTTTTCAAGTGAAAATTTAATCGTAGCTTTTATTGCTGCAATTTTTGGATTTATCTTTGGCATAGGAATTTCAGAAATTATTAGCCTTAATATTTTTGGCTATTTTATTGATATTGCTTTTATAGCTTTACCTTTAAGTCTTGTTTTTGCTGGTTTAATAGCTATAATTGGCTGCTTAATTCCCATAAGGCATATTTCCAATCTTTCTCCGGTGGAGGTGCTTTATGGAAAATAGATTTTTTCTAAACGAACTTTTTAAAAGCCTTAGTTTTTCCTATCAAAGACTTTTTATTATTATTTTATCCATTTTCATAGGTGCATTAACTTGTTCAGCATTTTTAAATATCTATTTTGACATAGATATAAAACTCTCAAAAGAATTAAAAGCTTATGGAGCAAATGTGATTATAAGTCCTAAAAATATAGATGAAAATTTTATCTCTAATGCTAAATATGAAGAAATCAAACAGAAATTAAAAGCTAGAGCTTTAACTCCATTTTTATACGAATTTTTAAATTTAGGCAGCACAAGTGCTGTTGTTTTAGGAACAGATTTTAAAGCCTTAAAGCTTACTAAACCTTTTTTAGAGATAAAAGACGGGAGCTTTTCTTTAAGAGATTTTAATGATAATTCTATTTTTTTGGGTATTGATTTAGCTAAACAATTAGGGCTTAAAGTAGGAAATGAATTACAAATTTACAATCCAAACAATGGAAAAAGTGTTAAATTAACCATTAAAGCTATATTTTCAAGTAATGATGAATTTGATAGTATCGCTTTAGCATCTTTAAATGTGATTCAAAATTTAAGCGATACTCAAGGTATTAATTATGCTAATGCTATAGTTGATGGCAACTTTCAAAATGTTTGGAGTCAAACTCAAGCTATTAGTGATAATACTATTAATGTTAAACCTATATCATCGGTATCTTTGAGCGAAAATTTAGTTCTTAAAAAAATAAAAACCTTAATGTTTTTAATCGTCATTATTGTTTTAATTATAGTCACAACTAGTGTCAATACCACATTAAGTTCTATTATATTTTCCAGAAAAAAAGAAATTGCTTTACGTTTGGCATTAGGTGCAAAAAAGAGTGAAATTTTTAAACTTTTTGCAAGCGAATGTTTCATTGTAAGCTTGATAGCAAGTATTATAGGAGCATTTTGCGGAATATTTTTGGCTAATATTTTTGGCTATTTAATTTTTAATTCCAGTATTGATTTTAGATTTAAAGCAGTATTAATATCTATCATTATTTCTTTAGCTTTTGCTTTTTTTGCTGCTTTTTTGCCTATAAAAAAGGCTTTAAAAATTAATATTTGTGATAATTTGAAAGGTGATTAAATGAAAGAATTAATAAAAATAACAAATCTTAGTAAAAATTTTGGCAAAGTTAAAGCTTTAAATAATATCAATTTAAATGTTTATCAAGGAGAATGGCTTGCAATTATGGGTCCATCAGGAAGTGGAAAATCAACACTTTTAAATATTTTATCCTTAATGGATACTCCAAGCAGCGGCCAATATATCTTAGATGGACAAAATTTAGAAGAAATTAACGAAGAACAAAAAATACAATTACGCAGAGAAAAAATAGGGCTCATATTCCAGCAATTTCATCTTATTCCTTATTTAAATGCTTTAGAAAATGTGATACTTTCTCAATATTATCATTCTTGTATTGATGAAGAAGATGCAAGAATGATGCTTGAAAAAGTTGGTCTTTCGCATCGTTTAAGTCATTTGCCTAATCAACTTAGCGGAGGAGAGCAACAAAGAGTTTGTATTGCAAGATCTCTAATTAACAATCCAGAACTTTTGCTTGCAGATGAGCCCACAGGAAATTTAGATGAAGCTAATGAAGAAATCGTTCTTCAAACTCTAAAAAAACTCAAAAATGAAGGAAAGACGATTGTTCTAATTACTCATAATCCAGATTTAGCTAAATTTGCCGATAGAACTATATGTTTACATCATGGAGTTTTAAAATGAAATACTTATATATTTTTATTGCTTTACTCTTACTTAACGCATGCTCTTTTGAAAATCATAAAAGTGCAAAAATAGGAGAAGTTGCAGCAGAAATTTCAGCTAAAAATCTCTTGGGCAATAAAATCAATTTAAATGATGATAAAAATAATTTAAAAGTATTGGTTTTTTTTCAGAACGGTTGCTCTTCTTGCTTAAAAGAATTGCCTTATTTAGATGATTTTATACAAAATTATCCAAATAAAATTAGCGTTTATGCAATCAATTCAGCTAATGATATGCAAACTATACAATCTTTAGCTAAAAAATTTGATTTTAAAAACGTCAAAATTTTAAAAGATGATCTTAAAATAACTCAAGATAGATATGCTGTATTTGCAACACCAACCACTATAATCATTAAAAATGGAATTATAAAAGATAGAATTTTAGGAGAAACACCTTGGGAAAATTTAAAGTCCAAGCTTATTTCATTGCTTTAATCACAGCTTTATTTTTTATATCTTGTAGCGATGGGGAAAATTTTAAAAGCTTAGATTATAAAAATTATAATTTTTCTTATAATGGTTTTGAAAAAACATTAAAACTCGATCAAAAAAATCAAAATTTTGCTTTAGTATTTTTTACTAAAGATTGTGGAGTATGTAAAGAACAAATCAAAATTTTACAACAATTAATTCAAAATTATAATTTTAATATTTTTGTGATTTTAGGAAATGCAAAAAATCTTAATGATGCTAAAAATTGGGCACAAGATAAAGGTTTAACTCAATTAACTTTATTTTACGAAAAAAATGCAGCTAAATATCTTTCAGATGCGATAGGTGGTGTTTATGGAGTTCCCGTAATTAGTTTTTTTGAAGCAGGAAAAATGAATAAAAAATTTATAGGATTAACACCTTATCATATACTTGAAAATGAAATTAAAAGGATAAAAAATTAATCTCATCCTTTTTTTCAAACAATTAAAGTTTTTGATCTCCTAAAAAATAACCATAAATTTCATAACTTCCATCTTTTTTCATTAAAATTACAGGATATTTTTCATTATAACCTTGTTCCATTCCAGGACTTCCTTGTGGCATTCCAGGAGCTGAAATTCCTATAACATCTTTTGGTTTGTTTTCAAGAAGCCAAGCTACAGCACTTTCAGGAACATGTCCTTCAACAACATAGCCTTCAATAATTCCTGTATGGCAACTTTGATATTCGTTTTTGACGCCATATTGATCTTTAATTTTTAGAAAATCATCTGTTTTATGCACATTTACACTATAACCTTTTTTCTTCATATAAGCTGCCCAATAATCACAACACATACAAGTAGGACTCTCGTAGATTTCTAAATTTTTAGCCTGTAAAATAGAAGCAGTTGCAATCATAAAAAAAGCTAAAATCATTTTTTTCATTTCTCATCCTTTAAAATTAAATCACTACTTAAAAAGAGTTCTACAACCCGTTTTAAAATTTCTATATTTTCAATATCGATAATATACCATAATTTTGCTTTAGAAAAAGGGAAATTTTTTTCATTATTTTTTAAAATTCTTTTTAAAAAATAAAATTGCTTAATATATAATACGTCATTACAAATTAAAAATATAGGTTTATTATTTACATAAATACAATATTCTCCAAACATTTTTCTAGTATGAAAAGTATATTTATTTCCACAAAGTTTAAGCTAATCTAAAACAAAATCTTTAAAATTTTCACTACTGGACACATAAATCCTTATTATAAAATCAATTTTTTATTTAATTGATATTGACTATAAACAATAAAATAATTCTTACAATCAACAAATAGATTCCACTCTAAATAAGCTTTGACTCTTCTTCTGTGATGACAAAAATACCGCAATAAAAAATAATATACCTACTAAACGTTGCTTTTTAAGTTTTTTTCCTTAACTTCTTAATCTCTTCTAAAAGCATAAATTTAAGCTCCTTAAGCCCTGTTTTTTCAAGACTTGAAACCTCGATTAAGAAACTTTGTGGATTTTCTATGCTTTTTAAATAATCTTTTAAATTTATTATATTCTCTGCGATTTGTTTCGCAAAATCAACACCTAAATTTACGCTATCGCTTTTTGAAATCATGATACCAAATTTACGCCCAAAAAGCTCTTTAGAAAATTTTTCAAGCTCATTTCTTAGCACTACAAATTGTTCTTTTAAAGGCATTTCTCTTAAAGGATCTAGCACAAAAAGTAAAAAAGATGTTCTTTCTATATGCTTTAAAAAAGCAAGGCCCAAACCTTTTCCTCCACTTGCACCCTCGATAATACCAGGAATATCTGCCATCACAAAAGAATTATACTCATCTACATCAACAAGACCAAGTTTTGGTGTTAGTGTGGTAAATTCATAATTTGCAATTTCAGGTTTTGCGTTTGAAACTACACTAATAAGAGTCGATTTTCCCACATTTGGAAAACCTACAAGTCCTACATCAGCGATCAATTTGAGCTCAAGTCTTACTAAACGACTCTCTCCTTTTATACCAGGTTGTGCATAATCGGGACGTTGATTGGTTGCGTGTTTAAAATGAGTATTTCCAAGCCCGCCTTTTCCACCTTTTAAAAATACTTCTCTTTGTCCTTCTTTAATTAAATCAAGTAAAATTTCATTTGTTTGAGCATCAATAACTTGAGTACCCTCTGGAACAATGAGTTCTAAATTTTCACCTTTTTTTCCATTTTTATTACGCCCCATACCAGCTGCACCATTTTGCGCACGAAGTTCCTTTTTACCTTTAAAATTAACAAGAGTATGTGTATTGTTATCACATATAAAAATGATATCTCCACCATTTCCGCCATCGCCACCATCAGGGCCACCTAATGGAACATGTTTTTCACGACGAAAACTTACAGCGCCTTTACCTCCATCACCTGAAGCTAAAGTAATCTTAACACTATCTATAAACATTATTAACCTTAAATTTTTTTGAAAAGAAGTATAACAAAAAGAAAATTAAAAAATTCAAAAGAGTTAAAAAAGAATTTATTTAAAAAATAAAAACTATTTTCTGAAAATTGATTGAATTGTTTGAATTTAATTAAAGTCATAACAGATCTAATAATTTAAAAAAATTAAATAAAGTTTTTACAAAAATAAACTATAAAAACATATTGAATAATTTATAAGATCGAAAACTAAGCATTCATAAATATTTTAATGATTTTTTATAAATTAACTCTTTGTCTTAAATTTTAATTAAGAAATATATTGAAAGAATTTCTAGGCAAAAACCTAGAAATTAAGCAGGATAAACAGAAACTTTTTTTCTATCTTTATCTTTTCTTTCAAATTTAACAAAACCATCAATTAAAGCAAAGATAGTATGATCTTTTCCCATACCCACATTGTTACCTGCGTGTGTTGCTGTTCCTCTTTGGCGAATGATGATATTTCCAGCTCTAACAAATTCGCCACCAAATTTTTTAACACCTAAACGACGACCGATAGAATCGCGATTATTCTGAGTTGAACCTTGACCTTTCTTGTGTGCCATCCTTTTACCCCTTAAGCTTTAATATCTTTAACCATAACGCGAGTAAATTGTCTTCTAAAACCTCGTTTAAGTTTAGAATCTTTTCTGCGTCTTTTTTTATAAATTACAACTTTCCTATCTTTTCCGTGATTGATCACTTCTAAAACAACTTTTGCACCTGCTACGAAAGGCGCACCTACCTTAATATCTTTATCGCAAATTGCAAGTACTTCATTCACTTCAATAATAGCTTTGCTTTCAGCTTCAAAGTGATCTAGCTTTAACTCATCATTAACGCTAACTTTATACTGCTTTCCGCTGTGTTTCATAATAGCATACATTGCTTTTCCTTATAATTTGGTAAGTACCATAAAGCACCGATTAGGATTTAAAAGCTTTAATGGTTTAGAAAAACTTTGATTTTATAAAATTTTTCTTTAATGTTTAATGAATTTATAAAATTTGCAAATTAAAAAATCAAAGCAAAACTAAAATCCAAGATCAACCCCACCACTTTCATGAAGCTTATAAGTAGAATCTTTGCCTTTGTCTTGCTTATTTTCATCAAATGCGTTGGTATTAAAAAGAGAATTTTGTATATATTTTTGCATCATTAAAGCGATATTTTCCCAATATTTTTGCTCTTTTTGAATATCATGAGCAAGCATAAAATTCGCACTTAAAGTTTTTGACAATACTATTTCTCTTGTAGGATAAAATATAAGTTTAAAAGAGATATTTATCTTTAATTTTTTATCATCTTGATAAGTAATATAATTATTTTGCTTAGATACATCTAAAATTTTATACTCTAAAATATAATCAGTACCTAAAACATTCCCTAGTTTAGATCTTTCATCACTAGAACCTTGAGCACTTTCGATAAGTTTATCTTCGCTTTTAAAATCGTTTTTTCTTTCCAAAAGAGTAAAATAACTATCATTAGAGAAAATATTATTTAAAGCTTGGGTTAAATTTTCTCCTAATTTTCCATAATTTTCATCAAAAAGTATTAGTTTAGGCTTTTGATCATTTTGATAAAGATATTTATAGGCCAATATTTTAACTTCCCAACTTGTTCCATTATTTTCAGCAGAAGTAACTTCATAGCTATCAATACGCCCATTAATTATATTTTGAAGTATATTCTTTGAATCTTGAATCACTTCTCCTAAAGCTGAAAATTTAAAATCAATATTTTTGATTTCTTGTCTTAAATTAAACTTTGATATCCCCTTAAGCTTGGATAAGACATCAATTAAAGCATTATTTAAAGCATCTTCTCTCGTTTGACCCGTCCCTATACCTTGCATAATTTTTTGAAATTTAGATCTTTGATGCGGAAGTATTTTTAGACTTTGAATATTACTAAAATTTACATCTTGAGCGGGAGAGTAATCATAAATAATAATATTCTTTTCATTTTGAGCTTTTATAATATTTTGATTTTCAGCCCAAAGTAAAGAGAAAAAAGCTATTAAAACAAAAAATTTTCTCATTTTACCAAGTCACCGATTTGCTTGTTCCTGTTTTGTCAATTGTTTTTTCATCTTCCCAATAAGCAAGCCCTGAATTTAAATCTGTAAGCGTTAAATGAAAAAAATACTCTGCTTGTATATCACCATTTTTGAGCTTAACAGTATCTTGACGAATTTTTCCACTCAAAGAAAAATCTGGAGCTACTAAAGTTCCTTTTTTGGAAATAGTATTTTGATTAAATTCTTCATTATTGCGTAGCTCTCTTACAGCTTCACTCATGTCATCTTGAGCACCTCCTGCTGCAACTGCCGTAGTAAGAATAAATTTACCTGATTTTCGAAGCGCTATAGTTATTTTACTTATAAGTTTATTTGTATCAATTCTTTGAGGAGTATCATTAATAATTTTTCCAATAGCTATAACTTTTCTTTGACCTTGTGAAATATTAGCAAAAGCAGGATCCTTTAACATACTTTCAATCATTTTTTGTGCTGTTTTTTCAAAGTCTTCCCTATCAAGTCCCAAAGTTAAAGCATCTCCTTGTTTTTTTTGACTCGCATAACCATCAGTGTAAATAGGCGATCCACAAGCTACGAGAAAAAAAACTAAAAAAATATAAGAAGCTGCTAAAAATAAATTTTTCATCTTATTTCCTTTTTTTTAAAACTATTATACTTTGTTTAATTTTCAATTTTGTAAATTTCACTTGAAATTAATGGATTAAAAGATCTAACTAAAATTAATATATCTTTATTTTGATCCAAAGAATTAGAATATATCAAATTATTATTTTCATCTTGAATTTTAATAAAGCCATCATTATTTATCATTAAAATTTGAATATTTTTAGGTAAAAAATTCCAGATTCTTAAATCACTCCTTGTTGTTACAGTCGTAAAAATATCCGTAGCAAAAGTCAAAATTCCACTTTGATCATTTTTTGCCACAGCCATGTTTAAACTCGTTTTAAAAAGGCTTGATATTAAAGATTTTATAATTTTAGCATTTAACTCTTCTTTAAATTCACTCGCAACCACCTCATCAAAATCGAAAATTTTTACTGTTTGATTCATATTTTTACCATCAAAAATATTTAAATAAGCAAAAGATTCTTTTCTTTTTTTTAAAGTAGGTAAAGTTACACTTGCTGTTACAATATGCTGATCAAAAATAAAAGGTAAAGTAAGTGAAAATTCATCTAATCTAGGGCTTAGACCATTTTCATAAATGATAAAAATATGTTTTTTTAATTTTTGCGGATTTAAAGCTTTAGAATATCGATCAAACATTTCAAATTCTTTTTGTATTTCTTTGTCATTATTGTATGCTGCATAAACTTCTTTAAATAAATCAGAAGCTTTTTGATAATCATGATCCATGAAAAAAAATACCGAAGAAATATAAGTCACATAAGCATTTGTATAATTTTTTTGTGCATGAAATTCTTTAAAAAGATTACTATATTGTCTTGCAATAATTTTAAGATTTTGATCTATATTTTGTTTAAAATTCTCTTCTTTTTCAGCCTTTTTTCGCATCTGCTGAATTTGAGAAGCAAAATATTCTTTAGCTATTTCTTGCCTTGCTAAAGCTCGATTAAACTCTACCCTGGCATTTGAAAAATCTTTTAAACTCATAAAATTTAAACCCTTGTAAACATTTACCATAGTCCTTTCATACCAAGCACCTTGATAATCATTAATCCCATCATTTATTAATGTAGAACTGATAAAATCCACACTTTTATGGGTAATATTTTGTAAATCAACATCATATTTATAAGAATTTTCTACCTGATCGAAAATAGTATTGCTTAAATTAAAATCTTTACAATCTCTAGCGATATATGCTGTATTTAAGCCTTTAAAAATAATATCATCATTTTTATTAATTGCTTGTAATTGTTTTTTAAAAAAATCCTGATCACATTTTTTAGAGAATAATTCTTTTTCATAAAATAAATTTTGATCTTGATGAGTTGAACAAGCATTTAAAATAAATATAAAAAAGAATAATATTATTTGATACATTTAAAATAATCCAAAAAATAAAAATTATTCTAAACTATACCAAAAAATCAATAACAGCCCTCAAGGCTATTATTGATTACTTTAAAAAACCAGCTGCAACAAAACCCAAAGCTACTGAAATCGCAATAGCTAAAACACCTGGTATAAAGAAAGAGTGATTAAAGATAAATTTACCTATTCTTGTTGTTCCAGTATCATCCATTTGCACAGCACCAAGTAAGGTTGGATAAGTTGGAAGAACAAAAAGTGCAGAAACTGCAGCAAAACACGCCACTAACATATAAGAATCATTTGGATTGGCAGCGGTGATACCTAAAGAAGCAATCACTACTGGAACAATAGCTTTAGCTGTAGCTGCTTGAGAATATAAAAGCATACTAGCAAAGAAAAATGCAACCGCAAGTGTTGCTGGAATTTGTTTTACCCAATTGCTTGCTAAATCTGTAATTTCTTGTGTGTGACCCGAAACGAAAGTATTTCCAAGCCAAGCAACACCAAAAACACAAACACAAGCCGTCATACCACTTTTAAAAACACTTGTATCCAAAATTTTTGCTGGATCCACTTTACAAAACCAAGTAATCAAAGTAGCTGCTGTTAATAAAAAGCTCATAATCGCAGAATCTCTTGGAATAACAACAGGATCTATCCATCTAATGTTACTAGAAATTGCTGTAGCATACAAAACCACACATAAAACTGTAATTAGAAAAATTCCAACTGAAAGTTTAGCACCTGGTTTATCTTGTGCTTGCAAAACTTCATTAGCATCCTTAACAAGCCCTACTTTTAAACGCTCTTGATAAATTTTACATTTGCTAAGATCTAATGGAGTAATAAGACTAACTATAAAAGCTGTTAAAATACAAGCGATAAAAGTTGTACTGATCCAAATTCCTAATAATGTTGGATAATTCCATCCAAATTGTTCTAAAACCCCACTCATATAAACAACGGCAGCGCTTACAGGAGATGCAGTAATACCTATTTGAGAAGCAACCACCATCAAAGAAAGTGGAACTGAAGGTTTAATATTTTGAGATTTTGCAACATCGACAACTACGGGCATTAAAGAAAATACGGCATTGCCTGTTCCTGCTAAGAGAGTCAAGAGCCATCCACAAATTGGAGCTAGATAGTTAATAAATCTCGGATGCCTTCTTAAAAATCTCTCAGTCAGCCTTACCATATAATCAAGACCACCAGCTTGTTGCATTGCAGAAATTGCTGCAATAGCTGCAGCAATAATTAAAATAACATCCCAAGGAATGCTACCTGGCTTCATACCTAAAGCAAGTCCTAAAATAACAACTCCTATACCTCCTGCATAGCCTATAGCTATACCCCCTAAGCGAATTCCTATAAAAATAGAACCCAAAAAGACGACTATTTGTAAAATCAACTCCACACTCATAATAAAACCTTTTTTATTTTTCAATACGCGGATTTAACATATTTTCAGGAGTTAAGTATTCATCTAATTTTTCCTTGGTTAATAAGCCCCTTTCTAAAACTATATCAGCAACACTTTTTCCAGTTTGCAAAGCTTCTTTTGCAACTGATGCTGAATTTTCATATCCTATATAAGGATTTAAAGCAGTAACCAAACAAACAGAATTTAACATGGTTTTTTTACAATTTTCAGGATTAGCTGTTAAGTGTTTGATTGCTTTATTGGCTAAAGTTAACATTGCATTTTCTAAAAGGACTAAAGAATTAAATAAAGCATAAGCAATTCCTGGCTCAAACGCATTAAGCTCAAATTCACCTCTTTCTGAGCAAAGTGCTATGGTAACATCATTTCCTATAACTTCATAACAAGCCTCTCCTACAACTTCTGGAATGACTGGATTTACTTTTCCTGGCATAATAGAACTACCTGGTTGCATTTGAGGTAAATTAACTTCACCTAAACCACATCTTGGGCCTGAATTCATTAATCTTATATCATTAGCAATTTTTGAAAGTCTTACTGCAGCAGTTTTTAAAGCTCCACTTACATGAACAAAATCAGCTGTATCTTGAGTAGCTGCTATAAAATCCTCCGCAGGCCTAAAGGTGGTGCCTGTTATATCACTTAAGTATTTTTCAACTAAGTCTTTATAATCTGGATGACAACAAATTCCTGTTCCGATTGCTGTTGCTCCTAAATTTAGATATGTCATTGACTCTCTTGCTTTAGTGATTTTTTCTATATCGCTTTTTAAATAACTTGCAAAAGCATTAAAAGTATTTCCTAAGGTTGTAGGAACTGCATCTTCAAGCTCTGTTCTTCCAATTTTTAATATATCTTTCCATTCTTTTGCTTTAATTTCTAATTCATTTTTTAATATTTCCATAGCTTTAAGCAAATCACCCATTTTAGCGTGAACTGCGACTTTAATAGAGCTTGGGTAAGCATCATTAGTTGATTGACCAAAATTAGTATTATCATTTGGATGAAGATATTGATATTCACCTTTTTTATGACCCATCATCTCAAGAGCAACATTTGTAATTACTTCATTAGCATTCATATTTGTACTTGTTCCAGCACCACCTTGAACCATATCAACTACAAATTGATCTAAAAATTCACCATTGATGATTCTATCACAAGCTTTTACAATATAATCAGCCCTATCGGCTGGAACCATACCTAAATCTTTATTAGCCAAAGCTGCTGCTTTTTTAACTTGTGCAAAAGCTTTAACAAAAAATGGATATTCCTTTAAAACCCTTCCACTCATTTTAAAATTTTCTAAAGCTCTGTAAGTTTGCACTCCATAATAAACATCATCAGGAATTTCTAGTTCTCCTATAAAATCATGTTCTTTTCTTGTTCCCATTGTAAGCCTTTCATATAGTTTCTATTTTTAATGTAAACATAAAAATCTACGTAGATAAGTATATTCCTATTTTAGTTAATAATTAGTTAATATTATTAACATTTATTCAAGTAAAAATAAATAAAAAAATAAAAAACATATCTCACAATAATTTTGTTATAATTTCACCTAGATATAAATTTTGGACTATTTCAATGGAAAAAATGGCTATTAATCTAGAAAATATTAAAATAAATGAGGATTGGAAATTTTTTTTAAAAGAAGAATTTTTAAAACCTTATTTTTTAGAAATTAAAAAAAAATATATTCATGCTCTAAAGAACAAAAAAATAATCTATCCTCCAGCAAATTTAACTTTTAATGCCTTTAATCTTACTCCTTTAAAAGATTTAAAAGTGATCATTTTAGGGCAAGATCCTTATCATCAAGAAGGTCAAGCAATGGGACTTAGTTTTTCAGTCCCTAAAGGAATTAAAATTCCACCAAGTTTGGCTAATATTTATAAAGAACTTTATTATGATTTAAAAATTCAACCTGCAAAAGATGGAGATTTAAGTTTTTGGGCAAAACAAGGAGTTTTGCTTTTAAATTCCATTCTTAGCGTTGAAGCTGGAAAACCTGCGAGTCATAGCACTTGGGGATGGCAAAAATTTAGTGATGCTGTTATATCTAAACTCAGCATGGAAAAAAAAGGGCTTGTTTTTATACTTTGGGGTAATTTTGCAAAGTCTAAAAAAAATCTTATTGATACAAAAAAACATTTTATACTAGAAGCTTCTCACCCCAGTCCGCTAGCTAGAACAGGATTTTTAGGCTGCAAACATTTTTCAAAAGTCAATGAAATTTTAAAAAGTTTAGGAAAAGAAATTATAAATTGGGAATTAAAATAATTTTAAAAAGCTGATTAATAAATTCAGCTTTTTAATTTGCAATATTTTTAAAAGATTCATTATCTATATCGGCTTATTTTTTAATAATTTAACCTTTATAATAAAAAATAATCTATATTTAAATTTCATAATCAATAAAAAATCACCGATAATTACTAAAAATATAAAGATTAAAAAATATTTTCAAATATAAAAATCATTTCATTATATTTATATTTTATTAAAAATAAAAAAATTAATATGTTACAAAAATACACAAAATTTTTAAGAACTTATAAACTTTAATACCCTATTTCATTTCTTTAAATCTATTTTTTGAAATTTTGATAAAATGGCTAAAGATGTCAAAATTAAGGAGAAAATATCTAATGTGGCAACAAATTTATGACCCGATGAACAATATTTGGTTAAGTGCTTTAATAGCATTTTTACCAATTCTTTGTTTTTTAGTTTGTCTAGTTTTTTTTAAACTCAAAGGTTTTCAAGCTGGATTTTTAACCGTTATTGTAGCATCCTTGGTAGCTTTATTGGCATATAAAATGCCTTGGAATTTAGTTGGAGCAAGTTTTATTCAAGGCTTTATCAATGGAATGTGGCCTATTGCTTGGATTATTATTGCAGCAATTTTTCTTTACAAGCTTTCGATTAAATCAGGATCTTTTGAAGTCATTAAAAAAAGTGTTATGAGTATCACGCCAGACCACAGAATGCAGGTAATTTTAATCGGTTTTTGTTTTGGATCATTTCTAGAGGGTGCGATAGGATTTGGCGGACCAATTGCTATTACCGCAGCTCTTTTAGTTGGACTTGGTTTTAAACCATTGCAAGCAGCAGGACTTTGTCTTATAGCAAACACAGCCCCTGTAGCATTTGGCGCCGTTGGAATTCCTGTTATTGCGATGTGTGATTTGGTCAAAATTGAAAGCCAATCTGTTTCAGCTATGATAGGTAGAATGCTTATACCGCTTAGTTTTATTGTACCTTTTTTTGTTGTATTTTTGATGAATGGCTTTAAAGGCATTAAAGAAACTTTTCCTGCGGTTTTTGTTGCTGCGGCAAGTTTTACACTCACTCAATATCTTAGCTCTAACTATTTAGGTGCAGAACTTCCGAGTATTATTTCCGCTGTTGCTTCCTTGGCAATTACAACTTTATTTTTAAAATTTTGGAAAATAAAAAATATTTACCGTGTTGATGGAGAAACTAATTTTGAAACTAATAACAATCTTAGCTTTTCTTCGGTATTAAAAGCTTGGGCTCCATTTATCTTGCTTATAGTTTGTATAATTTTTTGGACTCAACCTTGGTTTAAAGACCTTTTTGGAAAAGATGGAATTTTTGCTTTTACTAGTATTACAATTGCATTTAATAATATCACTCAAGGAATACTTAGTCCTTCTATAGTTGATGCAAGTGTTCTTAAACCAGTTAGTTTAAATTTAGGTATAGATTTTATCAACGGAAAAACCGTAGCTCAAGCAGGAACTGCTATTTTATTTGCAGCGTTTTTTACTATTTTTATTTTAAAAATCAAAGCAAGTGATGCTGCTGAATGTTTTGGGGCAACTTTAAAAGAGATGGCTATTCCTTGTCTTACAATAGGTCTTGTGGTAGCTTTTGCTTTTATTTCTAAAAATAGTGGTATGAGTGCAACTTTAGGCCTTGCATTTGCACATACTGGCGATATATTTTCCTTCTTCTCTCCTGCTATAGGTTGGATAGGAGTATTCCTAACAGGATCTGATACAAGTGCTAATCTACTTTTTGGAACTTTACAGCAAGCAACAGCTCAAAAACTTGGAGTTAATGAAGTTTTATTTTTAGCAGCAAATTCTGTAGGTGGAGTTGTCGGAAAAATGATAAGCCCTCAAAGTATAGCTGTAGCTTGTGCAGCCGTTGGATTAGTAGGAAAAGAATCTGAACTTTTCAAATTTACTCTTAAGTATTCTATAGCTTTTATTATTTTGGTAGGAATTTGGACTTGTTTTATCGCTTTCTTTTTGCAAGATATTATTCCTAGTGTTGTTTTAAAATAGTGATTATTGAAAGGTAAATTAATGAAAAAAGTATATTTTTATGCGACTTGCTTAGGCACAGCAGCTATGCAAGATACAATTTTAAATGCTTTAAAACTTTTACGTTTAGAAGGAATTGAAGTTATATTTAAGAAAAAACAGACTTGTTGCTCTCAACCTTCTTTTAATTCAGGTTATTTTAAAGAGAGTAAAGAAATTGCAATGTATAATGTAAATCTCTTTAATGAACCTTATCCTATCGTTGTACCAAGTGGATCTTGTGCCGGTATGATGGCTCATGATTATCTGGAACTTTTTAAAAATGATCCACAATTTGAAAAAGTAAAAAATTTCAGCCAAAGAGTTATAGAGCTTTCTCAATATCTTGATGAAGTTTTAAATGTAAACTATGAAGATAAGGGGGAACCCGTAAAAATAACATGGCATTCAAATTGTCATGCTTTAAGAGTTCAAAAAAGCATCGATGCAAATAAAAATCTAATTAAAAGGCTTAAAAACGTTGAACTTGTGCCTTTAACCTATGAAGAAGAATGTTGTGGATTTGGTGGAACTTTTTGCGTAAAAGAGCCTGAAATTTCAAATGCTATGGCACAAAGCAAAATCAAAGATATTCAAAATACAGGAGTAAAATATTTGGTTAGCGCAGATGGAGGCTGTTTGCTTAATTTAGGAGGTACTATGAAAAAAATGGGGCTCGATATTAAACCCATTCACCTATATGATTTTTTAATCAAACGTTTGCAAGGAGAAAAACTATGAATGCTAAAATGCCTCATGAGCAAATCGTTCATATCAAACTAAACGATAAACAAATGCAAGAAAATCTTGTTAATGCTATGCATACCTTACAAACCAATCGTTTTAAAGTAATTGATGCTAAATTTAATGATTGGCAAGGCTTAAGATCTAAAGCCAAACAAGCTAAAAACAATGCTTTAATGAATTTAAAAGATCGTTTATTAGAATTTGAAAAAAATGCTACAGCTAATGGAATGATCATACATTGGGCGGATACAAAAGAAGATGCTTGTGAAATTATCTATCAACTTATGCTAGAAAAAAAGATCTCTAAAGTTTTAAAAGGTAAATCAATGGCTAGTGAAGAGATAGGTTTAAATCATTACTTAGAAAATAAAGGAATGAAAGCCATTGAAACTGATTTAGGCGAACTCATTTTACAATTAAATGATGAAGCTCCTGTACATATTGTAGTTCCAGCTATTCATAGAAATCGTTATGAAATAGGAAAAATCTTTAAAGAAAAGCTTAATTCAGAATTAGAAAGTGAGCCAGAAAAACTTAATGCCATAGCAAGAAAGCATTTAAGAGATGAATTTGAAGGTTTAAAATTGGGTCTAAGCGGAGTTAATTTTGCTATGTCTAAAGAAGGTGCTTTTTGGCTCATAGAAAATGAAGGTAATGGTAGGATGTGCACCACAGCTCCTGATATACATATAGCCCTTTGTGGAATAGAAAAAGTTATGGAAACTTTTGAAGATGCAGCTACAATGGTTTCTTTACTTACTCCATCAGCAACTGGACAATTTATACCAACTTACAATAATATCATTACAGGACCAAGAAAAAATGGAGAATTAGACGGTCCTAAAGAGGTACATGTGATATTATTTAATAATAATCGCACTAATATGCTTTCTAATGAAGATTATTATGAAGCTTTAAGATGTATAAGATGTGGTGCTTGTATGAATTTTTGTCCTGTTTATGATCAAATAGGTGGGCACACGTATCAAACAACTTATCCAGGGCCTATAGGAGAAGTTATTAGTCCAAATATCTTTGGTATTGATCATACAGGAGATATTTTAACTTTTTGCTCACTTTGTGGACGCTGTTCGGAGGTTTGTCCTGTTAAAATTCCTTTAGCTGATTTAATTAGAAAATTAAGACGCGATAAAGTAGGACAAGGAGATAATCCACCTATAGGTGCAAATTTAGTTCATCATAATGCCATGGAAGCTTTTGCTTTTTCAAAATTCAAAAGCTTAGCTACTAGCGGTAATTTATGGAGATTTTCTTTATCAAAAGCTCATTATTTTAATTCCTTATTGCACAAATTTAAGGATTCTTTGCCAGTAATTAAAAATTGGAGTGCTTTTAAAGAATTACCAGAAATTAAAAAAGATTTATATAAAGAAGTAGAAAAACTTCAAGGAGTTATTTATGAATAAAATTGCAGAAATTACCTCAAAAAGCAAAGCAAGCATTTTAAAAAAGCTAGAAAATTATTATCATGAAACAGAATTTTCTTATACTCCAAGTATTGACCCAGTAGAGCATATTTACACCACAGATGATATGCTTAGCGAGTTAAAACAAAAAATGAGTGATAATAAATATATTGTTGAAGAAAGCACTCAAGATCAACTTGAAGAAAAAATTAATGAAATTGCATCAAGTTATGGCTATACAAAACTAATCTATCCTCAAAATTTAAATTTAAATTTAGAAAAGATTAATGCTAAAGAAAAAGTTTGTTTTGATAAAAATATAGAAGACTTAAGATCTGAAGTTTTTCATAGTGATTTTTCGATTATCCATGCAAGAGTTGGAGTAAGTTCCCATGGTGTTGCTTTAGTGCTTTCATCTAAAGAGCAACCTAGAATGCTTTCTTTAGCTCCAAAACTTTGTATTGTTTTACTCAAAAAAGAAAATGTGGTTAAAAGTCTTAGCGAAGCTTTAAATTTGACTAAAAAAGAACATGAAAATTTACCAAGCAATATTTTGTTTATTGCTGGACCTTCAAGAACTGCTGATATAGAGTTAATTACTGTTTTTGGGGTTCATGGCCCACAGCAAGCTCATATTATTTTATACTAAATTACATTCTAGATAAATTTTATCTAGAATGTCAAATAATCTGAAAAATTAAAAAATTCAATCCTTTATTTTATATTAGATATTAATCTTAATTAATAGTATTTTAATCCTAAATTAAATTATTTTTTGATAAATTACAAAAAATAATTAAGGTTATATTTATAAATTAATATTTTAAGGAAAATTATAATGTTAGTTTGCATAAATAAATACAATAAATTAATTTATCATAAAGATAGCAATGATGAAAATTGTTTTATTGTTTCTATAAAAAATATCAATAATTTTTTTCACTCCAGACTTGTTTATACAGATTTTAAATTTTTTATTGATAGTCATTTTACCTTAAATCAATTTATTGAAAATAGTTCAGATGATTGTGGCATATATTTTAAATACTTCTTTTCAGATCACTTACATTTTAATACAACTCAAAATCGATTTAATTCAGATATTATTGATATTATGAAAAAAATTTTCGAACTCATTGCAAATGAAGAAAACAAAACTACACAAAATATTAAAATCCTATTTCGAAAAATTTAAACCTCTTTTAACTCATCCATAAAATATATAGATAATTTTATTTATCTATTTATTTTTATTTACCAAAATCATATAAAAATTTAATAATATAAATTATTTTTTATTATAATATAAATTATTTTTAATAATATATTATTTTATCAAGGAAAGCTTATGCTTAATCAAGTTTATTATTATTATTTTAATTCTAATTATGAAAAATGTTTAGAAATAAGCGAAAAGCACCTTGATAATATTGATGCTTTAACGTATACTATGTTATCTTCTCTTAAGCTTTCTATAAACGATAAAGCCTTATATTATGCCCAACAACTTTTTATAAAAAATGCAACTAGCTTTAATGGTCTTTTACTTTCAAAAGCTTATATATTCAATTCAAAATTTCAAGAAGCCTTTGCTTTACTTAAAAAACTTTTGACAAAAAATGATTCTTTATACAAGGAAATTAATTTAGAATTAGCTCTACTTTTTCAAATTACAGGCAAATTAGAAGAAGCTGAAAAAATCTTTCAAAATTTACTCAAGAAAGATCCATATGATTTAAATTTATGGAAAAGTTATGCTGAAATTTATTTTAAAAAAGATTATAATAAAGCTCTTAAGGCGCATGAAGAACTTTGTGCTTTTTGGTCACAAACCAACGAAAAAATCAAACAAGGATTATTAGTAGAAAAAATACAGTCTAATACATCAAATTTTCAAGATCGCTTACAAAATAAAACAAAAGAAAATATAACAATTATAAAAATTGAAGAATTTTTAAATACACGAATTTTACCTCAAAAAGCATATTTACTTTTTAAATTATTTAAAATAGAACAATCTTTAACTTTATTCCATTCTTTGCAAGAATTCAATCAACATAATGCTCAATTTTGGCAAAATTACGCCAAGGTTTTAGAATTTAATTCCAACTATCAAAATGCTTATCATGCTTATCAAAAAGCTTTAAGTTTACACTCACATGCAACTTATAAATTTGATTTGGCTTATCTTTTGATGCGCATGGGTACAGAAGATAATTTTGAAGAAGGTAAAAAATTTTACGAAAGCAGACTTTTTTACGCCCATAATGAAACCTTCTCTGTTTATCACTATAATAAAACAATGCAAATCTTCAATAAAAATGGTATAGATGCATTTAAAAATAAAGAAATTCTTATTTTTTGCGAACAAGGTTTTGGTGATACAATTATGTATTCTAGATGCTTAGAAAAAATTTGTCAAATCGCTCAGAAAGTACTTTTTGCACCTCAAAGTGCGATGTATGAAATGTTTAAAAATCAGATCAAATTTTTAAATCAATCTGAAAAAAACTTTAGAAATTTAAAAGTATTAAAAACTTTGCCTAAAAAATTTGATTATGCTATGCCTATTTGCTCTTTACCTTTTTTCATGGATATTAAATTGACAGAAATTTCTCAACTAAAAACTCCAATAAAAGCATATAAGAAACCACAAAATAAAATCAAAAAGATAGGGATTTTTTGGTTTACTCCAAATGCTATAGATTCCGAAACAACAAGAAATTTTGAATTAAATTTTTTGCTTAATGCCTTAAAAGATATGCCTTATAAGATTATTTCTTTTCAAATGCAAGGTGATTATACATTATCAGATAAAATAGAAAATAGAGCTAAAAAAATAAAAAATTGGAATGATACTTTAAATAATTTAAACGATATTGATTGTATGATTACTATAGATAGTGCTATAGCACATCTTAGTTTAGCTCTTGAAATTCCAACGATAGTGCTTTTAAAACCAAGATTTGATTGGCGTTGGGGAAATTTGAACAACCAAAAAGTTTTTTTTGGCCAAAAGCAAAAATTTTAGTCATTAAAGATGAAAAAGACGGCGCAACAAAACTTAATAAGTTTATCAAAACCATTTAAAAAGGAGTATATCATCAAAAAAGTTAAATATTTTATCTTGGATAAGGAATTTTATTCTTATCCTATATTAAGTCAAGAAATTATTTGTCCTTATTGTAATCAATTATTTCATATAGAATATACTTCAAATTTGAAGCAAATGCAAAAAGAATGTCCTTTTTGCAAAAATATAATGAAAATTTATTTAAATAAACAATAATTATCTGGTCTCAAAAAAAGCACTTTTATAAATTAGTTGAGTAAAACTTTGACTTATTAAACTTGAAGTTTTATTCTCTAAACGATTGAATAATTTATCAATTTTATCTTCTTCTTTCCAAATAGGCGTTTGAACCTTGCTAAGCTTTTCAAGTTCTTTTTTAGCATTTTCATAATTGCTTATATTGTCAATTAACCCCAATTCTTTAGCTTTTTGCGCTAAAAATACTCTTGCATTAGCCCAAGTATTTTTTTGAGCCTTATCTAAATTTCTTTCTTTAGCAACAAAATCAACAAATAAATCATAACTTTGGTCAATTAAATTCTGTAAATATTGTTTTTCCTTGCCACTCCAAGCCCTTGTAAAAGTTCCCGCACTTTTAAATTCTCCCGCTTGTATAGTTTGTTCTTTAATGCCTAATTTATTAGCCAATTCGCTAATATCAGCCCCTTGCATAATCACTCCAATTGACCCTATAAAACTTGCAGGATTAGCTAAAATTTTATTAGCCCCTACTCCTGCTAAATAACTTCCACTTGCCATAGTACCGCTTGCATAAACCACCACAGGTTTTTTTGCTCTTAAATCTTTTATAGCTAAAGCAAGTTCCATGCTTGGAGCAAAAGCACCTCCTGGGGAATCAATTACAAAAAGAACTCCTTTAATCTGATTATCATTTTTAGCCTTAATTATTTTTTCTAACACAGAAGAACTATCGAAAATTTCACCCTTTAAATCAATGCGTTCTAAATTAGCAAAATGCGAATTTGAACCTTGATTTGAGGCAAAAATCCAAATTATAATCAAAAATAAAACAAAAGTTTTAAAATAAGTATTGATAAATTTAATACCATTTCCTAAAATTTTAAAAAACGATTTTATAAGCTGCATTCCCTTCCTTTTATAAAAATTTTTTCTACTTCTTTAGCATTTAAAATTAATTGCAAAGGTGCTTGTTTTTTTTCACATTCTCCAAGATTAAAAATGCTAAAATCTGCATTTTTTCCAATTTTTAGCTCTCCTGCATTTAAATTTAAAGCTCTTGCAGGATAGAGCGTTGCCATTTGTAAAAGCTTAGACGCCAAATTTAACAAATCTTCTCCTTGATGAATTAATAAATTTGCACGCATTTCATCAAGTAACGATAAAGAAATATTAGAGCTAAGTCCATCAGTTCCAAGATGAATATTTAAACCACTCTTTAACGCTTTTTTTAAATCAAATTTTTTTTGACTTAAAAGACGGTTTGAAAAGGCGCAATGAGTTATAGAATGGTAAGTTTTATCAAGCCATTCATATTCTTTTAAATATACACAATGCGTAAAAAGAGTTTTAATATTTTCAAAAAGCATTACATAATCTTTTGGGGTATAAAATGGTCTAGGATTGGGTATAAAATTTTCCAACCATTTTTTAAATCCACCTTGTGCTTTTCTCAACCAAATATTTTCAGCCCTGCTTTCTAAAAAATGAGTACTGACTAACAAATCATATTTTCTTGCCAAATCAAGTGCAAAATGAGCAAGTTTTGGATGAGTAGAATAAGCAGAATGCACAGAAATCGCAGGGATAAAAAATTCACTTTTATATTTTAAAGAATTTTCAAATCTTTGCAAAAATTCAACTTTTTTTTCCTCAATTTGATTTTCATTTGTACCTAAAATTTCATTAAAATAAACAAAACGTATGCCATTTTCACTCGCTTTTAAACAAGCATTAAAATCGCTACCAAAACTTGAAATTTCACCTATAGTTCCTACTCCACTTCTTTGTATTTTTTTTATATTCTCAAAAATCAATTCTTCTTTAGCTTTAGCACTTAAAAATGAACGTGACTTAATCACGCTTTTAAGCCAAATTAAAAACTCTCCAAAATGCAAAGTTGTAGAATTAGCACTAAATTCTAAATGCGTATGCGGGTTAATGAAAGCTGGAATAATAATGCAGTTTTGATCTGTTTTTATCCATTTTGCCTGAGGATATTTTTTTAACAATTCCTCAAGCTTTCCAAATTCTAAAATTTCATCCTTAAAAACAAAGGCTTGGTTTTCTAAAATAGTAAAATTTTCATCACATAAAAAAAGATATTTCGCACCGATAATATACACAAATTTTTCCTTAAATAAAATCATCATTGTAGCAAAAATTTATTTTAAAATGTTATAATAGAAAGTTAAAAATAATTTTTAAGGTGAATTTGTTATGAAAATAATGGTCATTCAAGGTCCAAATATAAACATGCTAGGAGTACGAGAGATCAATATTTATGGTGCAATGAAAATGGATGATATCCACGAACAAATGAAAATTGCAGCATCTCAAAATAATATTGAACTTGACTTTTTTCAAAGTAATTTTGAAGGTGAGATTGTAGATAAAATTCAAGAATGCTTGGGCACTAAAGATGGGATTATTATAAATGCTGGAGCTTATACTCATACTTCTGTAGCAATTCGTGATGCAATAGCCGCAGTAGCTTTACCAACCGTAGAAGTTCATATTTCTAATACTCACCGTAGAGAAGAATTTCGTCAAAAAAGCTTAATTGCTCCAGTTTGCTCTGGATCGATTGTAGGTTTTGGTCCTTTTGGATATCATTTGGCTCTTATGGGTGTGATGCAAATTTGCGATCAAATTAATAATTTGCGTAGCATGCAAGCACAAGCACAGGTTAAAAATTAAACCATAATGCTAAAAATAAAAGGGGCAAGACGACTAGAAAAAAGTCGTTTTTTTCCTTATTTTAGCCGAAATAAAAAGGATTTTAAATATTTTGCTATTTTGGGTCTAGGAAGTAATATAGAACCTGAGAAAAAACGTTTTGATGCTTTGTTTAGAAAATTCATGGATGATAAGAGAGTAAAAGTTTTAGAAACTTCACCTTATCTTATTAATGAAGCTTTTGGATTTAAAGCTCAAAAAGATTTTACCAATGCTATTATGCTTGTACAAACAAATTTACACGCAAGAGCTTTTTTGAAAGTTTTACTTTTTTATGAGTTGAAATTTAAACGCAAAAGAACTTTCAAAAACGCTCCTAGAACACTTGATTTAGATCTTTTATATTTTTCTAAAAAAGTTAAGTGTGATGCGTGGTGCAAGGTGCCTCATCATGGGGTCAAAGAAAGAATAAGCGTAATTTTACCTTTGGGCTTGATAAAAGGATTATAAATGGGACAACTTATCCATACCTTTACCGTTGAAGATACAGAACAAATCATACCTAAAGTCAAAGAAGACTACGGCGATAAAGCACTCATTATTACCAATAAACAAATTCGTCCAAAAACCCTTAATCGTGGTGCACTTTATGAAGTTATGGTCGCTATTGAAGAAGCAGATTATCACGAACATCTTAAAAAAATGGGGAAAAGTTTACCTCCTAAAAAGCCTATTCAAAAAAATATTTCAAATGCTAATATCATAGAAAAACCGAAAACCAAAACTACAAATATAAGCGAAGATGAAGATGTTATTCTTGATTTTTCAAATGCAAAAGCAAGTTTAAATTTAGGCGCATCTAGAATTGAAAATAAAAATTATCAAGATTTTCCACCAAGCAAAATAAATCCTAATGCATCAATGGATTTTAATGATTTTAAAGAACGTTTAAGTGAAGTTAGCAGTGAAATCTCTAAAGTAACCAATACGCCTTTAGAAGATTATACACCTCAACCAAACTATAATAAAAAAATAGAACATGTTGAAAAACAAATCAATAAACTCAATGACAAAATTGATCTTTTGGCTGATATGATGTGGGATGAAAAAGCTGAAGCACGTAATAACCTTATCATTCCTCCAGAATTTGCAACCATTTATAAACAAGCTAAAGAAAGTGGGATGCTTGAAAAACATTTAGAAGCTATTATGAAAGCAACAATTGAAAACATGCCAACTTCAATGAAAACCAACAAAGAAGCAGTTCAAAGATATTTTTACTCTCTTTTGAGAAATATTTTACCTTGTCGCATTGAAAGTGATATTAAAAAGCAAAAAATTATGATGTTAGTTGGCCCAACAGGAGTAGGAAAAACGACAACTTTGGCAAAATTAGCTTTTAGATATGCTTATGGAGATAAACGCTACAAAACTGGCATTATCACGCTTGATACTTATAGAATTGGTGCTGTGGAACAACTTTTTCAATATGCTAAGATGATGAAGCTTCCTATTATTGATAGTATAGAGCCAAAAGATCTTGACGAGGCTATTAAAAGCTTAAATAATTGTGAAATTATTTTAGTTGATACCATAGGAAATTCTCAATATGATCAGAGCAAACTTGCTAAAACAAAAGAATTTTTAATGCATTCTAATGCTGAAATTGATGTTAATTTAGTGATTTCAGCAAATACAAAACATGAAGATTTGATGGAAATTTATAAAAATTTCTCATTTTTAAATATAGACACTCTTATTATCACCAAATTTGATGAAACTAAAGTGTTTGGAAATATATTTTCTCTTATTTATGAAACAAATATACCTCTTAGCTTTTTTTCAACCGGGCAAGAAGTTCCAGATGATATAGAAGTAGCAAACAGTGACTTTTTAGTTCGCTGCATCCTAGAAGGTTTTAACAAAGGAAAAAACAATGGATAATCAAGCCAATAAACTTCGTTCTTTAATGAATCAAAATGGTAGTAAAAAATCTCAAAATACTCATTTTATAGCCATTACAAGCGGTAAAGGTGGAGTGGGTAAAAGTACTATCAGTGCAAATTTAGCTAATGTTTTAGCAAATAATGGATATAAAGTGGGATTATTTGATGCTGATATTGGCTTGGCAAATTTAGATGTAATTTTAAATGTTCGTATCCATAAAAACCTTTTGCATGTTTTACGTGGGGAATGCTCCTTAGAGGATATACTCATCGAAGTAAAACCTAACTTATGGCTTATACCAGGTGAAAGCGGAGATGAAATTTTAAAATACAATGATAAAAATATTTATGAAAGATTTTTAAATCAAGCAAGTATTTTAGATGAACTTGATTTTCTCATTATAGATACAGGTGCAGGAATTGGCGGCAATACCCTAAATTTTTTAGAAATGGCTGATGAGGTTATTGTTGTAACAGTTCCAGATCCTGCTGCAATCACAGATGCCTATGCTACCATCAAAACTACTTCAAAAACTAAAGAAAATTTACTTATGTTATTTAACGTGGTAAAAAATGAAAAAGAAGCCTTAAAAGTTTTTGAAAATATTAAAAAAGTAGCAGATGCTAATATTAAAAATCCTCTTAATTTAGAATTTTTAGGACACTTAAGCTCCTCAAAAGATGTCAGCTCAAGTATAAAAAAACGTACTTTATTTACAGACGAAAATACTAATGCAAGCGATGAGTTAAAATCCCTAGCTTCTAAGCTTTTATATAGGTTGGAACGAAAAATGCTTGATAATGTTTCAAGCCGAAGTTTTTCAAATTTCTTTAGAAAAATTATCGAAAGATTTTAAATAAAGAAGAGATAATGAGACCAGAAAATTATGTAGCATTTTTTACAGTTTGTGGATTTTTTATAGGTTTAGCTTTTAGTGTTGTAAGTATTGATGGTCCTTTTGATATTTTAATCTTTACTTGTCTAATCACCTTTATGTTTTATGTTTGTATTCATATTGCTATTATTTGCTTTATTGATATTAAAAAAATTAGTGGAAGAATTTTTAATAAAAATGAATATGAAAGAACAAGCAATAATATCATCAATGATCTTGTAATCCGAGAAAAGAAAATGGATATAATTTTAGAAAAATTAGAACAAGAAAGAGAAGAACTTAAGAAAAACGAATCAAAAGAAAGACGTAAGCATGCAAAAAAAGCCGCCTAAAGCTTATATCCAAACAATAAAAAACGAACAGGATCAATTGGTTTTATCCTATATGCCGGCTCTTCGTGCCATGGCATTTCGTTTAAAAGAACGCTTACCTTCTAGTATTGATGTTAATGACCTTATTAGCGTCGGAGTAGAAGAAATGATTAAACTTTCTCGTCGCTATGATAAAGAACAAAATGATAGTTTTTGGGGTTTTGCAAGAAAAAGAGTTAATGGCTCTATGCTTGATTTTTTACGCTCTTTAGATGTTATGAGTCGCAACAATCGAAAAATTATCAAAGATATTGATAATTTAATTGATGAGTATTTTAGAGAAAATGAAGAAGAGCCAGATGATGAATATTTAGCAAAAAAACTTGATTTAGATGTAGAAAAAATTAAAGAAGTTCGCACAGCGCATGCTATCAGTTATACTTTGCCTATAGATGAACAAATAGAACTTTATAACGAAGATGATACCTTAGAAAAATTGGAAAAAGAAGAGTTTTTAGAAAAAATTCATGAAATTTTAGAAGATTTAAAAGAACGCGATCAACTCATTATTCAGCTTTATTATTATGAAGAATTAAGTCTTAAAGAAATCAGTGAAATTTTAGATATTAGCGAAAGCAGAATTTCTCAAATTCATAAAAAACTTCTTAAAAAACTTAGAGAAAGGCTCGTTTAATGGCAGAAATACTCTCTCAAGAAGAAATTGATGCTTTACTTGAAGTCGTTGATGATACAGACGCGCCCACAGCGTCAAATTCTAAAGAAGATAAAGAAGAAAGAAATATCGTTGTATATGATTTTAAACGTCCTAACAGGGTTTCAAAAGAACAATTAAGAACGATAAAAGGCATACATGACAAACTTGCAAGAAATTTAGCCTCTCAAATTTCATCGATGATGAGAAGTATTGTTGAAACAAAACTTCATTCTGTTGATCAAATGACTTATGGAGAATTTTTAATGTCGCTCCCAAGTCCTACAAGTTTTAACGTATTCTCTATTAAACCATTGGACGGAAACTGTGTATTAGAAATCAATCCAAGCATTGCCTTTCCTATGATTGATAGACTTTTAGGGGGTCAAGGTGATAGTTATGAGGCATCAAGAGAACTTACGGATATAGAACTTAATTTGCTTGATTCTATTTTACGTATTATTATGCAAAGACTTAAAGAAAGTTGGGCTGGGGTTACTGAAATTTATCCAAGCGTTGAAGCTAAAGAATCAAGTCCAAATGTTGTTCAAATTGTATCACAAAATGAAATTGTGATTATGGTTGTTATGGAAATTATTATAGGGAATTCAAGCGGTATGGTTAATATCTGCTATCCTGTTGTGCACTTAGAAAGTATTCTAAGTCGTTTAGCAAATCGCGATATTATGATGGGTGAAACTTCAGCGAAAAAATCAAGAAATAAAGAACTTAAAACTTTGATTGGACGTGCTGAAGTTGTTTATGAAGCTATTTTAGGTAAAACCTTAATCAGTGTTAATGAATTCTTAGAATTAAAACAAGGAGATATTTTAAGACTTGATAGGGAAGCTGATGATAAAGCTATAGTTAGCATTGATAAAAAAGATGTATTTTTAGCACAAATTGGTCTACATCGTTTTAGAAAATCAATTAAAATCATCGAGCTTATACGTACCGATAAAGATGAAATTAAAGAGATTTTAGAAAAATATGAAGAAGAGCGTAAAGCAAAGGCTAATGCTTATGATGAGTCTGAAGATATGGAGGATGAAGAAATATGATTAATGATTTTTTGAAATTATTTACAAATGAATGTATTAGCACTATAGAAGGATTAACAGGAAAAAGCGCAGAATTTAGTGAATATAAAGAATTTGATGTTTCATCTCAAGACACACTAAAACCTCCTTTGGTTTTTGCTATTTTTAATGTTAATGACAATGCAAAAATAGGAATTTTAGCCAGTTCTATTCTTATGAGCGCTATTGGAGAATGGATGATGGGCGAAGAAGAAATTTCCAAAAATGATCAATTAGGTCCTGATGAAATGGATGCTGCCAAAGAAGCTATACAAAATATCATTTCAGCTTTTTCAACTACCCTAGGCGCCCAAAAAGAAATTCCAAATATGGATTTTAGTATTTCTTCGTGTGATTTTGTATCTGATAGTGTTGATTTTAAAGACTTTGTAAAACTTTATTTTTTCGATGTTAAAATACAAGATTTAGAAGAGCAAATTTCTTTAGTTATGGATCAAAACTTATACAATATTTTAAGTGGAAAATCAGATGAGGCAAATTCTCAAAATAATACCCAATCTAACGAAGAAAGACACTTTAATATTAGCGAAGAACTTAAAAACATTAATTTAATTATGGATGTTCGTTTGCCAGTTCGCGTTCGTATAGGAAATAAAAAAATGCTCCTAAAAGATGTTTTAACGATGGATATAGGCTCTGTTGTAGAACTTAATCAGCTTGCCAATGATCCTCTTGAAATTTTAATAGGTGAAAAAAGAGTTGCCTACGGAGAAGTGGTAATCGTAGATGGAAATTTTGGAGTGCAAATTACAGAAATAGGCTCCAAAAAAGAAAGATTAGAGCAATTAAGATAAATTTTATAATTTATCTTAATTTTATAAATTTTAAATACTTTAATAAATTTCTTAAAGCATCTAAGTATAATTTATTTCAGTTAGTATTCTAGATATTTGACTTTTTACAAATTTACCATCGATTAAATAAGAATGTGTTTTATCATATCCTTATTTTGCCTTTTAGTTTGATTTTTCCAAATATTTTAATATTAATAAACTTTTCTTTTAACACAAATAAAGAACTTATTATCAATTTTTAGCTAGAATGAATTTTATTTTTAAAGGTTATCAAATGGATAAAAAAATAAGCCAAGATTTAGAAAAATTTGCTAATATACCAGACTTTAAAAAAACCATAACTTTTTTTGGATCTGCAAGATTGAAGAAAGATGATTTTTACTGCCAACAAGCAAAAATTCTTGCACAAAAATGTGCTGAAAATGATTTTTGCGTGATTAGTGGCGGAGGCGGTGGCATTATGCAAGCAGCTAATGAAGGTGCTTTTAATGCTGATGCAAATTCTATAAAATCTGTAGGTTTTAACATATTTTTGCCTCATGAGCAAAAATTAAATAATTTTATAGAATATAGTATTACTTTTGAGAGCTTAGCCATACGCAAAATGGCTCTTATTGAAAAGAGTCTTGCTTTTGTGATTTTCCCAGGCGGCTTTGGAACACTTGATGAGCTTTGTGAAGTTCTTACGCTTAAGCAACTTGAATTTAAGAAAAATGTTCCTATTTTTTTGTTTGGGAGTAAATTTTGGCGAGGTTTTGACGAGTTCGTCAGAAATTCTTTACTCAAACAAGAAGTAATCTCGCAAGGAGATGAGTTAAAGTATAAAATCACTGACGACTTAGATTTTATAATTAACACTTTAAAGGAAATTTAATGAAAATTTTAGTCGCAATGAGCGGAGGAGTTGATAGCACAGTCACAGCCTATAAATTAAAAAATGCAGGGCATGAAGTCATAGGTTGTTATATGAAACTTCACGGTAAGCCTAATTACCATGAAGAAAATATCAAAAAAGTAGAAAAAGTAGCTAATTTTTTACAAATTCCTTATCACATTTTGGATTTACAAGAAGATTTTAAAGATAAAGTTTATATGCCCTTTGTTAATACCTATAAAGAAGGCAAAACTCCAAATCCTTGTGCCTTATGTAATCGCTTTATCAAACTTGGAAAACTTCTTGAATTTGCAAAAAGTTTAGGTTGTGAAAAATTAGCCACAGGACATTATGCAAGATTAGAAAATGGTCTTATTCGTACAGCAGTTGATGAAAGTAAAGATCAAAGTTATTTTTTAGCAAGTGCCGATAAAGAAGCTTTAAAATACCTTATATTTCCATTAGGAGAGATGAAAAAAGAAGATGTTAAAGCTTTTGCATCCTCAATCGAAGTTTTAAAATCTTTTGCCACGCAAAAAGAAAGTTCTGAAATTTGCTTTGTAGAAAATACTTATGTTCAGGTTTTAGACCAATTTATGAATACAAAAATTCCAGGCGAAGTATTAGATAGTAGCGGAAAAATTGTAGGAAAACATGAAGGGTATATGCACTATACCATAGGAAAAAGACGTGGTTTTGAAGTCAAAGGAGCCCATGAACCTCATTTTGTTTTAAAAATCAATCCTGAAAAAAATCAAATTGTCGTAGGCAAAAAAGAAGAATTAAAAATTAACGAATTTGAATTAAAAAACATTAATTTATTTATAGAAGCAAAAAATCTAAATTGCGAGGTTAAAATTCGCTATAGATCCAAATCCACACCTTGCGAGGTTAAAATTTTTGAAGATAAAAGCGCAAAAATCACACTTAAAGAAAGTGTTTATGGTATAGCAAGTGGACAAATGGCTGTATTTTATGATGGGGATAAAGTTATCGCTAGTGGTTTTATAGAATAGCTTTAAAACCCTTTCTCAGATGGCTGCGGCACACACTATGATCAAGTGCTCTGCTGTGTTCCCACCCTGAAGCGGTGCTTAAAAATAGCATTGCACAGGTCTAAGAAAAGGCGGAAGTTATTTTAACATAATACCCTTAAAAAGCCTTGATATTTAAAAAATTTCTCATTTTTATAAATTTTTATAGAAATAATTTTATTTTAATTAAAAAAATTTTATTAAAATCATAAGAAAAATTAATTTGATAATTTAAATTATTTTTTATTATAATTACAATTATTTTTAATTGTAATTTAAAAAATTATTTTTAAAAATAAGTCCTTTTTAGAAAATAATTTGAAGCTAAAAACTAGACTCCTTTTTAGAAAATCGATCTTTCACTCTTTTAGCTACTGATTATTTTAATTTCCAATTCAATTTTAATCGCAATATTGCCATAAAGCAATATTGCTTTTATTACTGAAAATAATTTTTACTTGATATTTAAAAGTATGAGTTAATATTTTAAATATATTTGTGGGTTAGTGTTGGGTGGGTTTTCCTTTTTGTAAAAATCATTTAAATAGATGGATTGTTGGTACCCAACAATCCATTCTTAAACAAAAAGGTGATTAAATAAAAACGTAAAAAAGTATTTTTATTTTTAACTTAAAAAAATGCTTAATAATATAACGTTTACTTAGTTTTGGAGTAAATGCAATGATAAAATGGGATAAAAATTTCAGCATAAAAAATCTGCAATTAGATAAACAACATGAACTTATTTTCGATATCGCTGATATTGCACATGACTTAGCCAAAAAAATACAAAATAATAATATAAATAAACCTGAAGAGCTCAAAGAAGAATTAAAAAAAGTTTTGCTTAAATTATTTCAATATGCTAAAGTTCATTTTAAAGAAGAAGAAAAATTTATGGAAAACATAGATTTTCCTTTAATAGAAGAACATAAATATTCTCACCGAGTATTACTAGAACGAGCTAAAAATCTTTTAAATTATTCTAATGATATTTTCAAACTCTCCGAAGAGCTTTCAATACTTACAAAAGATTGGGTATTTGAACATTTTGCTAATGAAGATTTATGGTTATCTAATTTTACAAGCAAAGCTATACATTTAAAAGAAATTAATTACACTTTAGAACATTATATTAAATTAAAGTCGATTAAATTTGATCTAAGTGGAGAAAAAAATTACGATTATATTTGTAATTGCCCTTTGCGTATTCATAAAGTTCCAGAAACAATCCATCAAGAACTTGTCAGCAGAGAAAATATATTAAGATGCGAAACTTGCGAACAAATTTTAATCCATTTGGATAAATTTGACCCTAAAGAAAATTTTGAAATTTTAAATCAAAAATTTGAAAGCATTAAGGAACAGCTAGATTATGAATAAAACTTTGCATACCTTAGATCCTTTTGAAAGTCTTAAATTTGAGCAAGAAAATTCTCAAGAGTTGCTTGATTTTTCAATTATTGATTTTAAACTTATATGTTCTAATAAAAAACCAGCAAAACGTAAAATTTATGAAAAACAAGATTTTGGTTTATTTAATTCTGATGATTTTTTTGTGAAAAATTATGATACTATGATACAACAATTTATCATAGAAATTCACCCAAAAAAACCTCAAAAGAATTTTTCTATACTTCTTAAAAGCAATACTGCTTTAACGCATCTTAGCGTACATATTAAATGTAAAGAAAATTTTTCTTATTATCCTGATTTTAAAAAAGATATTTTACAAACCATTTATAAAACAATGGCAAAACAAAAAATTTTAATCATAAGACTTGAAAAAAATTTTCTTAAAATTTTAGATGATTTTATAAAAGATCATGAAAATGGAAATGGGATCCAAGAATTAGAATGTTCTCTTGCAAAAGGAGTCGATAAAATAGATAGTCAAAGTGATAAAATTATTATACATCATCAAGAAATCGATGGTGATTCTCCATCGCAAAGCTATGATAATGGAAAATTTTGCAAACCTATCAAAAAAGATGAATTGTTATTTGAATATATTTTTAGAATTAATGGCAAAGAAGGTAGAAATTTAAGAGGAGCTGTCATTGGTTTAAGCCCTGTTAAATTTCATGGCAATCCTTTTAATATTAAAGATGAAAGTATTTATACACAAGAATTAGAAGATAGAATAAGATATTTTAGCAATAATTATGGTTTTTTAAATAAAGATCGCATAGGCTATAGCGTCATAAATGATATTAAAATAAGACAAGTGGGATTAAAAACCACAGGCTCTATTAAAACGGATACTCAAGAGGATATTAAATTAGAAATTTATAATCATGATTTAAGTGATGATGCCATTAAATCAGGCATTGTTAATGTTAAAGCCTCTAATATTAAAGTCAATGGAAATATCGGATCAACTGAAATTCATACAAAAAATCTAACCGTTAAAGGATTAACACATAAAAAAAGTTTAATCTATGCGCAAAATTCTTCTATTTTTATCCATAAAGGCTACATTAAAGCAGAGAATGTTTATATTAAAAATTTAGAAAATGGTACTGTAGAAGCTAAAAATGTTTATATAGAAAATTGCATAGGAGCCACAATTAAAGCTGAAAATATCTTTATCTGCAATCTGCTAACTGATAATACTTTATACCCTGATAAAAAATTAGTGATATCTGATTATATAAAATCTAAAAATACTATTATTTGCAATTTTGAAAATAGTGATTTAGAATATGAAAATTTAAAAAATTTAAATATCAAAGTGCAAAATACTCTTGCTACAATTATCGCAAAAACAAAAAATCTTTATGATCACTTAATCAATAATCAAACTAGAGCTATACAAGCAAAAAAGGGAAAAAATCCTTCATCTGCACAAACTGACTTTATAAAACTATATGATTCAAAAATTAAAAATTATAATCGTTTAGTTGGCTTATATGCTAAATTTATCAAAATAAAATTTCAAATCGATACAAAAATTAACTCTTTAGAACAAGCACAACAAGCAGCTAATATTTATATTAATACACAAGAAATAGGCAATGATAATTTATTATTATTTGAAACTAAAACAAAAAAAGAAGAAATTAGACATACTTTATCTTTGCAAGATTTTCAAAAAAAATTTTATACAGAAAAGAAAAACGATAAATTAGAATTGTTATCAAATCATTATAATGAAATCGAAATAGAAGATTTAAAATTACAATACGAAGAATTAAAAAAGGTAAATTCTTTTTAATTTACCTTTTCATACTAATAGCTTTTTGTATCATTTGATCACTAGTTGTAATACTTTTAGAACTTGCATCAAAAGCTTTTTGAGTTACTATGAGATTAGATAATTCTACACTTAAATCAACATTGGATTGCTCTAAGTAACCGCCTTTAAATTTAGCCGTATTTACCACTTGTCCATTTTTTACAATAAAACTTGCATCCCCACTATTAGCTGTTGCTGCAAAGATATTATCTCCCATTGCAGCTAAGCCTTGTTCATTGATAAAATTATAAAGAGCAAGTTTTCCTACAACAGCATTTTTACCGTTGCTAAATTGTGCTACTACGCTGCCATCATCTGTAACTTGATATTGTTTAAAAAAGCCTTCTGCCAAACCATCTTGCTGAGTGATGATATTTTTTTCTTTGCCTGCTTGCACATAAATTCCACTATATCCTGATCCTGGTTTATTTGGATCATAAGGTGAACCTAAATCTATATTGATATTTCCACCATTAGGATTTGTTATACTTGTTATATTATTTTGAAGCAAAGCTCCATTTTTATCAAAAACCATACTTCCTTCAGTTGGGTTTCCTACGGCTTTTCCATTAGAATCATAAATTTGTGCTATAGCTTTATAGGTTATATTTTCACCTTCTTGAGGTAAGACTCTCTCTAAAGTTACTCTAAGAATACTTTTGCTTCCATCAGCATTATAAACTGGTGCTTCTAAGATATCTTTGTTTGCTTTTTCTTGTTCGGTTGCAATTTGCACAGAGCTTAATTTAACACTATTAGGATCTAAGCCTTTTAAATCTAGCTCTTTACTTTTAAAATTTAAATTCTCATCTAAAGTTGCTTCAAAACTTGTTTTCACACCTTGATCATCAACAAAATTTAAAAGGATCCTATCTCCAGCTTTAGCGCTAAAAACATCTTCTTTACTTACGCTACCGCTAACAACATATTTGCCATCCTCAGTTTTTGTAAGTGTAAATTTATTAGGATCAAGATCTACTGTTACAATTTCTTTACTTGTATTAGTACTTAAATTACCACTCCATTTTACATTTTTAGTAGGTTCTGGATTTAAATACATATTAGTTGGAACTTGTATAGGTTTTTGAGTTGTAGCAGTTCCTATACCAAAAGCATTATTTGAATTAACTGTAAAACCACTATTTACAGGGCTTCCTGTATTTAAATAATCACCCATTAATCCCGCAACTCTGTCACTATAGGTAATTCCACCAAAAGCAGGATTCATAGTCCCTAAAACAAAATTTCCATAAGAATCAACTAAATATCCATTAGCGTCTCTTCTAAAAGATCCATTTCTAGTATAATAAGCATTTCCATCAGCTCCTAAAACACCAAAAAAACCTTTTCCTTGTAAAGCTACGTCAAATTCTCCTCCTGTGGCTGTAACTGAACCTTGCTCAAATCTAATTTGAGAAGATGCAGCACCGCCACCATACCCACCTTGGGCTGGATTGGTTGATTGACTAGTAATTGTACTATAAAATATATCTTTAAATTGTGCATCAGAGTGCTTAAAACCAGTTGTATTAACATTGGCTATATTATTAGCAGTAACATCAATACCAAAACTATTATTCTTAACTCCGGAAATTCCATTGTAAAACGCATTCATCATGGCTACAATCCTTAGCTAAAATATTTTTTAGTGCTAGATGATGAATCATCGTCTGGTTTTGTAAAATCAGAATCTACATCTTCTGAAGGTTTCTCAGTATCCGAAGGTTTTTCATCTTCTGAAGGTTTTTCATCCTCAGAAGGTTTTTCAGTATCCGAAGGTTTTTGCACAGTAGAATCACTTGAAATTTTATAATCTGAAATTTCAGCAATATCATCAAAACTTACATACTGACCACCCATTTTAGCATAAGCAACCCCATCAACAAATTTAATAGATTCTATAGGATATGATCCATAATTAGCGGTAATTTTATCTCCATTTTTATTATTATATACCACTTTAACGGTATATTCACCATCCCCAGCATAAACACCATCATTATTTCTACCTGGCCATTCTAGGGTAAATAATCCTTTAGAAACTTCTTGCCCTTCGCTACTTTTTTCAGAATAAACTAATTTATTATTTTTATCATAAATTTCAAGCGTTAAGCCTTTATTATCAGAATCTTCAGGTAAATACATCTTTAAAGCAATAACCTCATCAGAACCCGTAAGCTTGATAGTATTGTTATGAACAGTTGCCATTTTACCAATAGCCCCTATAGCCGAAGTACTCATACTGGTTGAAAAAGAAGCTGAAAGTTTTTGCATAGTTTCAACCATTTTTTGCATAGTTGTATTTGTATTTTGTTGCATTTCAAGAGCGCTAAGCTGTGAAGTTTGAGTAAGCATTTTATCACTATCCATAGGATCTGTTGGATCTTGATGTTGCAACTCGATCAAAAGTAGTTTTAAAAATGCGTCTTTATCAAGTGTTGCATTAGGATTGCTAACTATACCGGAACTATTACTGCTAGAATTTGAACTATCAGTCTTTGCTGAACCACTTGTAGAGCTTGAATTGCTAGTGACTGGAGTCCAGTTAAGATTGCTATTCCAATTTGTTGTTGCCATCATAAAATCCTTTTTATATTTAAGTCTTTTTTAATTAAAAGCAAAAAGTATTCCAACTTTAGAAATATTTTGCTAAAACAAGTTCTAAATTAATATTTGATTTTTCATTATTGTTTTCTATGGCATCTTTAAAGCCATATCCACTACGATTTTTACCTTTATTTTGGTTTTGCTCTTTTTTCCCTTGATCGCTAAAATTCATTTCAAGTCCGGTAAATCCCATATTAACAAGAGAATTTTTAAATTCAGACTGATGTTGCATAAATAAATTCATAGCGTTAGTATTAGAATTAAAATTTATATGAAGATTACTTCCTCTTTGAACTAAAGTGACTTCAACTTCGCCTAAATTATTTGGATTAAGCGTGATGCTTAATTTCGTAATCGGTGCCTTATAATGCTCCATCGCTTCTTTAAGATCTGCTGAAAAATACTGCAAAGTCTCTTTTGGAGTAATATTTCTTGCATTATTTTGATTAACTTTACTAAGATCTTTTACTAAAGAATTTAAATCCTCTAAACCAGTTTTATTAACTGCTTCATCATGATGATTTTTATTTTGATCAAGATTAAAATTATTTTTTGTTTCTTCTTTATTAGTGCCAAGATGCGTGTTATCTTTATTTTGCACTACTTGAGTTTTATTTAAATTTTCAAAATTAGTTTTTTGATCATTTAAATTTAATTTTAATTCTTGATTATTTGTTTTATTATCTTTTAAAGTCAAATCTTTAGGAGTTAAATTAGAGCTTAAATTTTGAGAATCTTTAAGCATTTCTTTATTGGAATTTTTATCTGAATTTATATTTTGAATTTCACTTTTTTTACTTTGCTCTTTTAAATTTTTTGAAAGATTTGATTCCTCTAAATTTTGCATTTGATCTTTTGAAATATTTTGTTTTTTGTCTTGATTGTTTAAATTTTTTAAAATATCTTTAATATTTTCTTGATCTACATTAAGCTCATTATTTTTATTATTATTTTTAACATCTTTTAAAAGTTCATCTATTTGAATTTGTTCTTTTTTGGTATTTAAGGTATCAAGCTTTTCATTTTTGATTTTTGATTTTTGATTTTCTTGACCTTTTATAATAGAATCTAAGTTTTTTAAAGTCTGAGAAAGCAAAGAATTATCATCTTTTTTATGAGTATTGTTTTTTTGTAAATTTTGATTTAAATTTTTACTTACATGGGCTATTTTATTGTTGATAATTTCTTTAAAAACATTATCTACAACACCTTTAAAAAAATCTGCTTTATCAAGATTTGGAAAAGTAGCTTTTAAATCAAGCAAACGATCTACTTTGATATTTTTTACATTTAAACCTAAATCTTTAGCAATATCTAAAAGTTCATTGAGATTATTTGCACCTTTTAAAGCATTAAAATTAGCCTCAGTTTTTACAAGCTGACTTAATTGACTTGAAAGATTTGCAAGTTTAATATCTGCTGTATCTGTTTTTAATTTATCAAGCAATGAAAGTATTTGCATAAAAGATGCTGATTCAAAAATGCTGATTTTATCACTATCGTCAAATGTTCCCTTTTGAAGTTTATTAATCGCTTCATTTACCACTTCTTTTTCACTAATTTTCATGTGATCAGGTAAAAATTCATTTGTCTCATCAATAGAATTAAGTAAAGAATTTAAAAAATTCTCCCTTTCATCTTCTGTATTTTGAGCAACATTTTCTTCTTTATTTGTATTAGTATTTTGATTTGTTTTTTTTGTTTTACTAAAAGAATCACTCGATGAAGTCTTACTAGGAGCAAGACTTAAAACATCATTTTGTGGGGCTACATTTGACATAGTTTTTCCTTAGATTATTTTAAAAATTTATCCGCAGCCAAGTTAGGAAATTTTTCTTCTAAATATGAGTTTTCATAAATCTTAATCATTTTATTATCATTGAGAAAAACAAGAATTTCTAAAAGTTCATCTAAATTTTTTGCTTGTGCAATTTTTTCAAAATTTTCCTCATTCTCTAGAATTTCTGAAAGTTCGCTTGAAATTCTCACCATTTTTTCATCTTTGTTTGATTTTAAAACTTCTAAAAGATCTAAAACTTGAAGTAAAACTTCATTTTTTTTATCAACTAAATCTAAATTTAATGGTATAAAAAATTCTTCATTTAATGGCTTTGACATTATAATTTCCTTTTTTAATAATATTTGCCAAAACTAAAGCAAGAAGCGTTCCAACTTTTTATTTTTTAAAATTAAGCAAAATTTTTATATAATCTTAGCTTTGAATTTAATAATGGAGAATCTTTTGGAAAATATCAGAAATATAGCTGTTATTGCACACGTTGATCATGGTAAAACAACAATGGTAGATGAATTACTTAAGCAATCTGGGACTTTTAGCGAAAGGGAGCAAATTTCAGAACGCGTAATGGATAGTAACGATATAGAAAAAGAAAGAGGTATTACCATACTTTCAAAAAATACTGCTATAAATTACAAAGGAACTAAAATAAACATTATAGACACTCCAGGCCATGCTGATTTTGGTGGAGAGGTAGAACGCGTTTTAAAAATGATCGATGGTGTTTTACTTTTAGTTGATGCCCAAGAAGGTGTTATGCCTCAAACTAAATTTGTAGTTAAAAAAGCCTTATCTTTAGGACTTAAGCCTATAGTCGTGATCAATAAAATCGACAAACCAGCGGCCGATCCTGAAAGAGTAATCAACGAAATTTTTGATCTTTTTGTAGCTCTTGATGCAAATGATGAACAACTTGATTTTCCTATCGTTTATGCAGCTGCAAAAAATGGTTATGCCAAATTAGATCTTAATGACGAAAGTGACAATATGGAACCACTTTTCCAAACTATTCTTGAAAAAGTTCCTGCGCCAAGTGGTACAAATGATAATCCTTTGCAACTTCAAGTTTTCACCCTTGGCTATGATAATTTCGTAGGTAAAATAGGCATTGCAAGAATTTTTAATGGTGTTGTCAAAAAAAATCAAAATGTAATGCTCGCAAAAGCTGATGGCACTAAAGTCAATGGCAGAATTTCTAAACTTATAGGTTTTATGGGCTTAGAAAAAATGGATATTGAGGAAGCAAAAAGTGGTGATATAGTTGCAATAGCTGGTTTTGAAGCTTTAGATGTTGGCGATAGTATTGTAGATCCTAACAATCCTATGCCACTTGATCCACTCCATATAGAAGAACCAACACTTAGCATTGTTTTTTCAGTTAATGATGGCCCATTAGCAGGAACTGAGGGCAAACATGTGACCTCAAATAAAATTGCAGAACGCTTAGAAGCAGAAATGAAAACTAATATCGCGATGAAATATGAAAGCACAGGTGAAGGTAAATTTAAAGTCAGCGGTAGAGGCGAACTTCAAATCACTATTTTGGCTGAAAATATGCGTAGAGAAGGTTTTGAATTTTGCATGGGAAGACCTGAAGTTATTGTAAAAATGGAAGATGGTGTTAAAACTGAACCTTTTGAACATTTGGTTATCGATGTACCTGAAGAATTTAGCGGTGCAGTTATAGAAAAATTAGGTAAAAGAAAAGCTGAAATGAAAACAATGGCTCCAACAGGAGATGGACAAACAAGACTTGAATTTGAAATCCCAGCTCGAGGGCTTATAGGTTTTAGATCTCAATTTTTAACCGATACTAAAGGTGAAGGAGTTATGAATCATAGCTTTTTAGAATTCCGTCCTTTTAGTGGTGCTGTAGAAAAGCGTAACAATGGAGCTTTAATTTCTATGGAAAATGGTGTAGCTTTGGGATATTCTTTATTTAATCTCCAAGATAGAGGCGTTCTTTTTATCGATCCTCAAACTAAAGTTTATACCGGTATGATTATAGGAGAACATTCTCGTCCAAATGATTTAGACGTAAATCCAATTAAAGGAAAAAATCTGACCAATGTTAGAGCTAGTGGAAGCGATGATGCTATAAAACTTGTTCCACCTAGAAAATTAAGCCTTGAAAGAGCTTTAGAATGGATAGAAGAAGATGAACTCGTAGAAGTTACTCCACAAAATGTTCGCGTAAGAAAACGCTATCTTGATCCAACTCAAAGAAAAAGAATGGAAAAAGCAAAGTCTTAATGGACGCTTTAGAAAATCAAAGAATTCTCATATCCAAACGCTTAAAAATTTTAAAATTTTTAAGCACTCTTGAAGCTATAATAGTATTATTTTTAGCTTTTGTTTTCACAAAAGATTCGATTATATCGCTTATTTTAGCTTTACTTGTAGGTATTTTTTTCTTTCGTTTTACCTCCAAAAAACTTATTCTTGCAAAAAAAGAATTGCAAATTAATGCTCTTAATTTTTTCCTTAAGCGATTTGGAGCTAAATTTAAAAAAGAAGGTTTAAGTCAAAAAGATTTTTTAAAATTAGAAATTGTATCTGATTTAAAAGAATTTAAAAGCCAAAATTGTTTTGATTTTAAAGAATTTAAAATTTATGATGTGCAATTTATCAATACTAACAAAGAATTTTTTTGCGGAATTTTACTTCAGAGTTTAAATTCAAATAAAAAGCATGATTTTAGCGATGAAAAAAATATCTATACTAAACTTAAAAATAAAAATTTCACTCTAGATTATATCTTAAATAAAAATAATTATTTTCTTATTGCAACCCTGAAAAATCCTTTCTTTATTGATCTTAATCAAAATTTAAAAGATAATTTTGAAATTTTAGAAAAAAATTTAAATTCCATTAAAAATAAATTTCTTTAGTCAATATAATCAATAATTAATTTTGTATTATTAAATATTTGGACTTAACATTTAAGTATTAATGTGATAAAATGAAATAAATAACCAAAAACTAAGGAGAAAAATCATGAAAAAACATGTTTTATTTTTAAGCTTTTGTTTAGGTTTAAGCCTAAATGCAAAAAATATAAGTGATTACAAAGTAGGCGAAGAACTAAACGACAAAGAAGGAGTTGCTTATTTTAAAGAATTCTCAAATAGACCTGAACAAGAATGGCCAAACAAAAATTTAAGCATCAATGACGTACCAAAAGGCAAAGAAGGGGATTTAATACGCTATGGCATTAAACTTTTAAGCAAGACAGAAAGCACCTTAGGGCCATATAGCAAACTCAAAAAAACTAGCAATGAGGTTAATTGTATCTCTTGTCATATAGATAATGATGGCAATGGCTTACCAGGCACAAAAAAATACGTAATTCCGTTTTTAAATGTTATGAATGATTATCCAAGATTAGACATAGAAACTATGAAAATCATTTCTTTAGAAGATAGAATTCGTGGTATGGGCGGAACTGATTCTCATCGCTTCCCTGATAACTCTAAAGAAATGAAAGCAATTTTAGCGTATTTTAAATGGCTAAAAAGTGCCTATAGTATCAAAGATGGAGTAAAATTGCAAGGTGAATTTTTTGCTAAAATGAATTTCCCAAATCGCCCAGCTGATCCAGTTCGTGGTAAAAAACTTTTTGAAAAAAATTGTGTTGCTTGTCATGGAGAAAAAGGACTCGGGGTAAAAAATGCAAACTATGAAAAAGGTACAGGACATTTATACCCATCATTGCTTATCTATCCTGATGGCGGACATATGGCTATGATTCCATTTTTAGCAAGATTTTTAAAATCAGCTATGCATTTTGACGCAAGTGCTGATAATCCAATCTTAAGTGATGGTGATGCTTTAGATATCGCAGCTTATGTAAATACAGGCTTTTTAAGAATGCCTATGATTACAACAGAAAACCGCGCAGGGCTTGATATTGCTTATAGCAAATCTCCATCTTTAAAACCTGAGTATTTTGCTTCACCGCAACAAAATTTAGACCCTCAAGAATACATCAAAGCAAAATACGGACCTTGGAAAAATCCAAACTATTTCCCAGAGAATAATTGATTTGGGACTCTCCCAAATCAATCTTCTTTCGCTAAATTTTCAAGACTTTTAATCCCCTCTTCGCCGATTAAATTTTCGCCTTTTAAATCGCTAAATATCGCATTTAATGAACTTACAATAGCAGTAGAATTAAAACTTAGATTTTCTATAGCTCTTTCTCTTTTTTTCCATATATTTTGCAAGGCTCTTTTTTCAGCCTCAAGCTCTTCTCTCATGGTTTGATAAGTTTTAAGTATGAAAGTGATTTGAGTATTAAATTCTTTAGAATTTAGATATTCATATAAAATATGATTTTTTTCATCTTTATTTTGCAAGGCATTTTTTAATTTGTAAGCATTGATTATGCTTTCTCTAAGAACAGCTAAGACGCCTTTAAATTCAGCAAAAGTGCAGATTAAAATTCCTTCTTTAAAATGCGTTTTTTCTTTATCTTTAGGCATAGTTTTTGTGATCAAAACTGCGATATCGCTTTTTGCAGCTATGCTGTCTAGTTTTAATTTATCTAGCCATTCTTTATTAAATTCTTTAGTGCGTTTGCTCTCGTATAAAATCTTGCCGCAAATATTGCCAAAAGCATCTTTAACGATGTGCAAACAATCAGCCCCATTAACACCCTTTGGCACTTCTTTAACCTCATCGCTAAAATATTCATTTTGGATATATTCTTCGATAAGCAGTTCCGCCGCTTCGCCTTGAAGTTGCTGTGAGCCTTGCTCGACTTTACGTTTTGCCGCATCAAGTTCTTGAGTGACACTTTTAAATTTGATCTCAAGTTCTTTAAATTTTATATCTTGCTCTTCATTTTTGCTTTGAAATTCAAGACGAATTTTTTCCTTTTCTAGCTCTAAATTCTTTTTTTCTTGCTCTTTAAATTCTTTAAAAGCCTCTTCTTTGATTTGCAATTTTAATCTTTCTTCATTTTCTTTTTGTTCTCTTTTTAGCCTTTCATTTTCAGCCTTTAAAGTCAGAAGTTCGCTTAGTTCTTTGCTTTTTTTATCGAGCTCTTCTTGCATGATTTTCTTTTCATTTTCATGTTCTTTAGCAAATTTTTCCATAAAATCTTTTTGAAAAATTTGTTTTTGCAAAAGTGCTTCTTGTTCGATTTTTTGTTTTTCGATGTCAAGTTTTTGGCTAACTTGTTCGCTGATGAGTTTTTCTTGTTCGGCCTTTTGTGCTTTTAGCTCGGATAAAATTTTAGAATACTCCGCCCTTTTTTCATTGACTTCTTTTTCAAATTCTTGCTTTTGTTTTTGCATATCTAGTTTAGCTTTGTCTAAAATTTGAGTGTATAAAGCTAAACTGATATCGATAAAATTTCCGCAATTTGGACATTTTATTTTTTCATTTTGAAAATTTTGCAAATTCTTTCCTTTTGTTAAATGGATTTTTTATAAAAATTATATTAAATTATAGCTTTTTACTTTTTAAAAAGGGAATTTATGCAAAAACAAACACAAATTCACGGCTTTAAAAAATTAAAACTTATTATCATCCTTGCTTTGATGTCAAGCATAGCGCCACTTTCTACGGATATGTATTTGCCTGCGCTTTCTCACGTGCAACAAAGCTTTCAAACAAGTTCTTTTTTAACCCAATTAAGCCTTGCGAGTTTTTTCATCGCTTTTGCCTTAGGGCAGCTTATATATGGGCCTTTAAGCGATGTTTTTGGACGAAAAATTCCTGCTTTAATAGGAATTTTGTTTTTCATACTCTCTAGCTTTTTTTGTGTGGTCATTGACAATATTTATGCTTTTATCGCTTTAAGATTTTTTGAGGCTCTTGGGGGATGTGCTGGAGTTGTGATCGCAAGAGCGATCATCAATGACTTATTTGAGATCAAAGAAGCGACAGGAATTTTTGCTTTGATGATGGTTTTTAGCTCTCTTGCACCTATGCTTTCTCCTACTTTTGGTGGATTTTTGCTCGAGTATTTTTCTTGGCATAGTATTTTTGCTACGCTGTTTGCCCTTGGGATCACGCTTTTTTTAATGATACTTTTTGGGCTTAAAGAGTCAGCGCCCAAAGTTACTGATAAAAAACAATTATGCCCTTATGAGGCTTTTAAAAAATACAAAATCGTTCTTAGCGATAAAGCCTTTTTTATCTGCGTTCTTTGCGTATCTTTCGCACTGGCTGCGATGTTTGCTTATATCGCTGGATCGAGTTTTGTTTTTACGCAATTTTTTGGCATCAGTGAGCAAAAATTTGCACTGATTTTTGGAGCTAATGCCTTTGGATTTGTCATCTGTGCTAATATCAATGCGAGATTGGTTTTAAAATTTGAAAGCAAAAAAATTCTCTCTAAAGCTTTGGTGGTTATGCTTTTATCGACGATTGTTTTACTTGTAAATGCTTGTTTTTTCCCGAATTTATTTCTTTTTGAATTTAGCCTTTTTACAAGTATAGCTATGCTTGGCTTTATCGCGCCAAATACTGTAACTTTGGCCATGGCAAGATTTAAAGAAAATAGCGGAACGGCTTCTGCTATACTTGGGGCTATGCAATTTGGCTTTGCTGGGGCGATTTCTTACATCGTCGGTGCCATAAATGCAAATACACCGATAATCCTTGCTTTGGTAATGTTTCTTTGCGTTTTGATCGCTAATGGAGTGTATTTCCTAGCTAAACCTAAAATTTAGCTAGGCACTATGGAATTTTTACGTGCGGTTTTTTGGAGTGAAAAAAGGACTAAAGCCATAAGTATGGTATATAATATATTTAAAGTTAACAAACTTGCATGATTAGAATTTCCATTAGAATCACCTAGAAATTTTCCTATTAAAGGAAGAATTATGCTAGGTTGGTTTATTAGCATTATAAAAAATACCACATATGACAAGATAAGTGCTACATATCGACCAAAAAACAAAGATTTCGTATAAACCAAACAAATATACGAGTTAACAAATAAAGAATTTACAAATAACAAGTATTTAAAGCCTTGGTCTAAATTTAAGAAAAAATCAAAAATTGCAAACAATATATAAAAAACACAAGGGATAAGCAATGCGATAACTAAACTTTCCATCAAATAGCATAAATCCAAGATTATTATCTTTAATCTTGAAAAAAGTTTTATAAAAATTTCTTTTTTAAAGACTTTTAGCAACCATTTTTTTATATAAGGCAAACATTGAAAAATTTTTAAAATACTTAAAAAAGATTTGATAAAATTTTTACCTATCAAAATAAGCCCAAAGGACATACAAATAACAACCCCGATATTAAAATAAAACTCAAATTTATCAAAAAATCCAAATAAAGTTAAAATTGCCCTTGTATCTTTAAGCTTGTCATCATGAAGCCAAGTAAAACCAAAAATAAACAAAGCATACAAAGCAATTAATAATATAAGATTGTTAAAAACTCGCAAAAAGTCCGTATGATGATCGCAAAGTTTGCGATAAAATCCCAAAAGTAAAAAATCTACCAATTGAGAATGATTTCTATTGTTTTGCTTTATATCTTCGTCAGTCGTGACATTTTTAAGCTTATTCCAACTTTGTTTTAGCTCTATCTCTTTACAATAAAGCTCGCATTTGTGAAAATTTGATGCATCTAAGAGATTGTTATCTTTTATCAAGGCATTTTTAAAAACCCTAAAAGAATCTCTAAAATCATTAGCAAATTTATCTAAAGATTTTTTATTTTGTTCTTTTTTATTAAACTCTTCACACTCTTGATTGATTTTCTTTTCTAAATTTTCAAAATCAAAATTTAAATTTGTATTAACAGCATTTAAATTTCCTTTGAAAATCGCTTGGGAGAAATTCGGAGTTTCGCTAAAAATTGTATTATAAAAATTAGCGATATCATAAAAAATAGCCTTGCTAAAATTTACTTCTCCAAAATTTGCAAAAGAAAAATATGCTTTTCCAAAAAAAGATGATTCTTTAAAATTTACACCACTTAAAAATTTTACATTGTTAAAATATACATCTTTTTTAAAATACGCCCTAGAAAAAATAGATTTTTTATTAAAATAAGCATCGCTAAATCTAACATTTTTACCGAAGGAAACCTTATAAAAAGATACTTGATCTTGAAAGCTACAAAAATCAAATTTTACATTATCTAAAAATTCAACATTGTGCGGAGTGAAAGGTTTTAAAAAAATATTTTTTGAAAAATCAACTTTATGAAATTTAATATAATATAATAAGATTTCATTTATTTTATTACTATATATTCTAGCATATGTATAGAATTCAGAGTGTCCGTAAAAATTTAATTTATCAATATTACAATCACTTATTTCAAAAAAATGACCAAATTTTACGCCTAAAGCAGTAATAGTGTTTAGTTTGCATTTTCTAAAGAAACATACATTTTTTACTTCTTTAATATTAAAATTAATAAATTCAAAACAACACTCTTCAAAACACAACGGAATATCATTAAATGATGAAAAATATACATGATTAAAATTAACTCCTCTAATACAAAAACACTCATAAGAAGTCGGCGAAGAAGTATCTCGAACAAGCTGATAAAAAATACAATTTATATCAATATTAAAATTTTTAGATAAGGCTAAAAATATTTTGTCTTGCTCCTCTTTTGTAAATTGTGACATTTGTTCTACCTTTAAATAGTAATATAATTTTAATTTATTTAATATGATTTTTATATTTATCAGATATAAAACAAATATAAAAACAACTTTTCACTCTATCCATTTAATCCCTCATCTTTCATCGCATTTCCTTGACTTTCATTTGTTTTTAGCTCGGCACTATGGAATTTTTACGTGCAGTTTTTTGGAGTGAAAAAAGGACTAAAATAATCAAAGTAAAATATACCACGTTCAAACTACTCATTATGGCTAAATTTTTATCATCATCCTTAAAAATATTGTATATGAAATAAAATTCTTTCGGCTTTAAAAATAAAACAAAAGCTACAACAAAATACGAAAAAGATATAAAAATATATCTCAAAACAAGAGAATTTATAAAAAACAAAAACAATCCAAAAAAGCTTAAACACGCAAAAGATATATACACAACATCTTTAAATATTTTTAAACCAAAAAATTTTGCTAAAAAATCTCCAACTATACCAAAGATAGAAATACCCATATAACAAATCATACAAACAAATAAAAAATTAAGTATTTCTTTTATTATAATCTTACACCATTGAAATTTTTTTATTTTGATTTCTCGATTTATTACATGCGTTTTTTCTTTATTTTTACAAAAATATATGGAGCAAACACATATAAATAGTAAAATACCCGGTATATACCAAAAAATATTATTATGAAAAATATCACTTAAATAGATTTTAGTATCATTTATGATTTCTTTACCACTAATATACAAAATAAAAAAATTGTATAAAACATATAAAGATATTAACAATATAAGATTGTTAAAAACTCGTAATAAATCCGTATGATGATCGCAAAGTTTGCGATAAAATCCCAAAAGTAAAAAATCTACCAATTGAGAATAATTTCTATTGTTTTGCTTTATATCTTCGTCAGTCGTGACATTTTTAAGCTTATTCCAACTTTGTTTTAGCTCTATCTCTTTACAATAAAGCTCGTATTTGTGAAAATTTGATGCGTCTAGGAGATTGTTATCTTTTATCAAGGCATTTTTAAAAACCCTAAAAGAATCTCTAAAATCATTAGCAAATTTATCTAAAGGTTTTTCATCTTGTTTTATTCTATATTCTATAAAATTTATATCCCCTTTTCTTATTTTACTTTCCAATTCATCAAAATCAAAATTTAAATTTATATTTGTAGCAATCAAATCTCCTTTAAAAGTCACTCGAGAAAAATTTGGCAACTTATAAAAATATGTATTATAAAAACTGACTTTATCTAAAAATGTGCTTTGATCAAAACTTATAAAATGTTCAAAAACACTGCTTTCAAAATTGCAAAAAGTTTTAAATGTGCAAGCTTGAAAGGTTGTTTCATTTTTAAAATTGCACAAGATGAAAGATATATTTTTAAAATAAAGATTAAAAAAAATAATTTTATTTTCAAAATCACATTTCAAAAAAAATATTTTATTTCCTATATTTAAACTTAAGCCTCTGGTATCTTTAATTTCACATTCAAATACACATTTTTTAAAAGATAAATTATATTGTTCATATAATTTACAATTAAATTTTTTTATGTGTATTTTTTTTAAATTATTATTATCTTTAATGGTATAAATTTCCTTATTTTCATCAAAATTTACATACTCTTTAGATATTCCTAAATTTTCAGCTATATCTATTATTGCTTGTTCTTTTGTTAGTTCTTCCATTACTTGCCTTCGATTATTTTTATCTCGTCTTCGGTGAGATTATACAACTTATAAACTAAAGTGTTTATTTTGTCTTCTTGAATTTTGGTATCTGCGTTTTTGTCTTGTTCTTTGGCTTTTAAAATCTCATCGACTAAGGTTACTAACTCGTCAGCTGTTTTTTGATTTTTAGAATTTATCTTTGGTATAGGAAGTTTTTCTACAAATATTTTACTCATTTCATAACCACTAGCACCTAACTTCGCTCCAATCTGTTTAAAATAATAAAAATTTACATTAGAATTTAGCAATGCTGTTAAATATAATAGCTCTTTTTTATTATTTTCTTCGTGTGACAAAATAAAACATTTTTGATTTACTAAAAAGAGTTTATTATCATAAAATGCTATAAATTCCTTATTCATATTTGGATAAACAATCTTTTCTTTTTCAAATTCTTGATAATAATTTGCTCCCCATCTTTGCAAACAATACCACTCGTAACGAATTCCTGTTTCATCTTTATTTCTTTTAGATAATCTTGCTTTGTGTGAAAATAAGTGATTATATAAACTTGGATATTGTTTTTTTAAATCCTGCTCATTTTCTAACATAGTTTTTGGATTTTCGGTATTTGGAAAATGCCAAGGTATAAATATTATCCAAAGTCCCGCCCATTCATAAGCATACCTTTTTATATCGCGTCCGCGTAGCATTTTGCGTATGAGTTTGGCGGTGCGTTCTTTTTCTTCTTCATCTTTACAATTTGCTAAAATCTCATTTCTTTTTTCAGTGGTGATGATAAAAGCTTCATTGTAGCCGGTTTTGATACCATAATTTATATTAAGTCCATACCAATCCTTAAGCGGAGTGCCTATACGCTCTATCTTAGCCTTTAGAGCACTGATGTTTTCATCGCTAAAAGTAAAGCTTTCTTTACTTAAGGATTTTTGCGGAAGTTCTTTGAAATTTGTATTTAAAGCGATATTAAATTGACAAACTTTTAAATTTTCATTATCTAAGGCAAGGTATTTGAAATAAGAATCTTTAGGCTTTAGTTTTTTAAAACTCAGTATGCTTGTATCCACTGTGGCACTATCAAAAACTTTGACGCCGTTTAGATCGATGTATTCTAAAATTTGAGTATTTTTGAGTAAAAATTCACGCAAAGCCTCGCCGTATCCTGCACGAGTGTATTTGTTAGATGTGATGAAAGATAGGACGCCGTTTTCTTTAAGCACGTTAAAACCTAGCTCGTAAAAATACGTATAAATATCGCTCGTGCCTTTATAAACCTTATAATTTTTTGCTAAATTTGGCTTAAGCTCTTTTATCTCTTCTTGTCTGATATAAGGCGGATTGCCGATGATGAGATCAAAGCCTTGAAAATTTCCGTTATTATCAAGCACTTCAGGGAATTCAAAACGCCATTCAAAAGGATGTGATTTTTCTAGCTCAAAAATACGCTCATAAAGATCTAAAAGTTTTTTAAATTCTTTTCTTGCAGCTTTTTCATCAAAACTGAATTCAAACATATTTTTAGAAAAAAAGCTTTTAAATTTTTCATCGTGATGTTCATCGGCTAAAAAATCGCCGTATTTTTTAGAATACTCGTTTGCATTGTTGGTTAGTTGTTTGATTTCTTTAGCAAATTTGTCTTTAAGACAAAAATTTTTAAAAGATTCTTTGAGGTTTTTGATTTCTTTAGCGATGAGATTTTTATCGGTGTAAAATCCTTCCTTATAGTCTTTAACTATATGTTGATACTTTTTCATACGCTCTTTGATGTTAGGGTAATGCGATAAAGATTTTTGAGTATCAAAATACGCGATCAAAGAATTTCCGCATTTTATATTTATGTCGATGTTGGGTAGGGTTTGAAGAGTGTGGGTATTTTTGCCATTTTCAAAGATATAATAGCTAAATTTTAAAAGCTCTATCCAAAGTCTTAGTTTAGTGATCTCGCAAGAATTTGGGTTGATATCCACACCAAAAAGACAATTTTCTATAATGTCTTTTTTTATATGAAAAAGTTCTTGTTGGATCAAATGCGCTTTGTCATCTTCTCTCATTGGACATTTATAAGATATATAATCATTAAAATTATTTTGTATCAAAATCTCATCATTTTCCAATTTTAAATAAAATTCATGCTCAAATAAATTCAATTGATCATAAATTTTAATCATAACATTTAAAGCAGAAACTAGAAAATGTCCGCTTCCTACGGCTGGATCGCAAATTTTGATGGAATTTAAAAGCTCTTTTTGTGCCTTTTTATCTTCTTTTCTCAAAGCTTTTCTTAACTCGCTTATGTCTTTAGCCTCAAGATCAAATTTAGCATTGAATTTATCAAGAACTACTTTTGTAATGCTCTCTTCGCACATATAAGAAGTTATAAAACTTGGCGTGTAAAAACTTCCTTCTTTATAGCCATTGAGTTTTTCAAAAACATTTCCTAAAACGCTTGAATTTATAAGCTTGTCATGATTTATTTTTTGATTGTTTTGTATATCTTTGTTTGTAGTGGTAAAATCATAAGCCCTTAAAAATGCAAAAAGATATTCTAAAAGCGGCAAATGTTTTAAATTTACATAGTCTTTATCTTTTTTAAGTATAGAATTTGCATAAATTTCAAGTGGTTTAGAATCTAAAAATCTTATATCCTTACCTTGCATTTCCTGTGTATTTTTATCAAACAAGGATGAATTCATATAAGGTATAAAGTCAAATTCTTGGGATTTTCTTTGGTCTTCTTTTTTAGCCAAAACCTCAAAGAAAAGCTCTGATAATCTAATAAAATTTGGAATTTTACTCGCGGTTAAAAATGGTATTTTTATATGCTCAAATGATAAAAGCATGGATTCAAATAATCTCAAAAATAAAATTCTATTATTCCATGTAATCAAAAGTGCAAAAATATCATCAAAACTTATATCTTTATAAGCTTGCCTTATAGCATCGCTTAATGTATTTGGGATATCGGATAAAATGATATTTTTCTTATCATTTTCGTGCAAACCTAAGATGTAAAGCAATTCTTTATAAAAATTTGAATTTAAAGCATTAGCATCATAATTTTGCTTTTGACGCAATAAAACTTGCGGGGATAAAATCTGATAAATATAGGATAAATCTTTATCATGCAAATTTTCATCTAATGCAAAATACGTATAACAAATTTCTTGATCAAAATCCAATAAATAATTTGCAACTTTTTCAAAAAATACTTCAGTTTTTACGCTTGTGCCTTCTTGTTTATCGCAATTTTTAAAATGTTTGTTAATTTCTTTGTCATTGTAAAATAATCTTTCATATTCCCTCGCATCAATAATAAAAAATTCCTTAGCATTGCAAAGAATAATATGTTTGATAAAATTATTTTTCTTATTTTTTCTTTCTCTTAAAAAATAAAGTATGCTTTCATAAAAGGCTTTAGAGAGTAAATTTTTGCTTGATTGTGGAAATTCTTTTTTGTTAGTAGTGGATTTTACCTCAAAAATAACATTAGCGATATCTTCTTGATAAATAGCTAAATCTATTCTATCTTTTATATTTATTTCATATCCATATATCTTTTTTAAAAAATGAGAAATCTCGTTTTTTTGAAATTCTTCTAAATTTTGTTTTAACGCTTGTTTTAAAAAATCTTTGATTTGATTTTTAAAATCCTCTATGATATCTTTAGTAGGAATTTTAATATGATATTTTTTAGCAAAATCCTCTAAACTCTCTAGCTTAAAACGCATTATTTTCCTTTTTTATTTTTGTATAATTTTAGCAAAAAATCTTTTTTTATTGATTTGATTTTATGCTTTACCTTTAATATTTGTTAAAAATCCAATTTAAGAATTAAAAAAACATAAAAACATGCTAAGATATGATTTTATTTTCAAGGAATTAAATGAGCAATAATATTAATATTTTAAAATATTTACTTTTTATAGAATACCTCACTCCCCAAAGCCTCAAAGATATAAAATTTTGTCATGATGCATTTGAAATTTCATGCATTGATGATTATATTAAAAATAATATTGAACAAATTTGCGACAAAAATAAAAAAATTTTAGATGATCCTTTAAATAATTATTATATAGAAATCATCATACAAGGCGGAATATACACTAATAAAATTTTATTTGAAAAAATTATAGATAAATTTAATATTACTGAAAAATTAGAGGATTTTTATAATATTTTAAATGCAGAATATGCATCTTTTGTGCTTAAATTTAATGGAAAATTAAATTTTAAATATAAAAATGAAATTATCAAATTTAATGAATTTAATCTCAATGATCATAAAAATTTTATCCCTATAATCGATAATAACTTTACTTTTGATAAAAGAAATTTTTATTTATCTACTGCTCCTTGGATTGCAAATGATATTGAAAATATAAATTTACCCCATCATATTTTTATCGATTTAAGTCAAAGCATTGCCAATGAATTATCTAGCTTAAAGGATATATCTATTAGCTATTTTTATAGTAAAGCTATAAAAATCATAAATGATAATTTTCCATTACTTGGAAATAAATTTAGAATATCAATGAATCTTACTAAAACTTTAAATGAAAATGTATTTTTAAATAGTTTTTATATACAAGATTTGGTAAATATTTTAGAAAATTACAAAGAAAATAAATTTCATACGATAGACAAATATCTAAGCAACCAACCTAAACAACGTATAGATATGGATAAAAATCAATTAGAAATTCTAGAAAATTATATTGATGAATTATCTCTTAGTTCTTTTGCAAGCAAATTTGCATTGATGTATTCTCAACAATTTGCAGTCAATAAAATACTTAAAATCCATAAAGATCATAATGATATTTATTCTATTAATGGGCCTCCAGGAACTGGAAAAACAACTCTTATAAAAGATGTCATAGCTGGTATTATCACTCAAAGAGCTATAGAAATTTCTAAACTAAACTATGATGAAATTATCAAAAATGAGGATGGTATTTATAAACTAAATGAAAAATTAAAAGGCTATGAAATTCTATTATGCTCTAGCAATAATAAAGCTATAGAAAATATAAGCAAAGAACTTCCAAAAAATGACGCTATAAATTGCAAATATATCGAAGATTTTGATTATTTTGGCACAATAGCTACAAGATTTTTAAACAAAAAAAATGAAACAGAAATTAAAGCTTGGGGCTTAATCTGTGGAGTACTAGGAAATGGTTCAAACAAATCTTCTTTTATATATAATATTTTAAAAGATTTTAACTCAAAAGAATGTAATTTTATCGGTCTTATAAATTATATTAAAAAAAATAAACTTACGGATAAAGATTTTAATCAAGCTAAAAATGATTTTAATCAAGCATTACATAAAGTTAATCTCTTGTTAAATCAAAATAAAAAATATAAACATAAAATTCAAAAAATAAAGAATTTCTATAAATTAAAAAATAAAACAAATCTATTTAATAATATTATTTATTTATCTAAAATATTTTTGTATAAAGTCATAGGAAAAAATTATGAAAAAAATATGCAAAAAAATATTCTATCTCTTGAGAAAGAATTTTATTTAAATGATGAAACAAATAAAGAAAAATCTTCTTTTTTTATGATAGAAAACAATGAAAAAACAGAACTTTTTGAAGCGCGAAATGATTTATTTATAAAAGCATTAAATCTTCATAAGATAGCTATATTAAGCAATAATTCATATTTTGCTAAAAATTTAGAAATACTGAGCGATTTATTAGGAGGTACTGATTATAGAAATCTTTCAAAAAATAATATTGTAGAAATATGGAAAAGCTTGTTTTTTGTTATTCCCTCGATAAGCTCAACTTATGCTTCTTTTGGTTATTGTTTTAAAGATATAGGCTATAATGAATTTGGATATTTAATTAGCGATGAATCTGGACAAAGCACTATAACAAGTGCAATTGGTGCTATATATAGAACAAAAAAAGCTATTGTAATAGGAGATCCACTTCAGCTTGAACCAATAGTGAATATTCCTAATAACATTAATAATTTTTTTATCAAGTATTTTAATATAGATGAAAATTTTAATATTAAAAATACATCTTTACAAAATAGATGCGATTTCTTACAATCATATGGAAAATATATCTATCAAAATAATCAAAAAATATGGCTTGGCTCTCCATTGCGTGTTCACAATCGCTGCGATAAAGAAATATTTGAATTATCTAATAAAATCGCTTATGATAATATGATGATATATGGAAAAAAAATCAAAAAAAATCTTGAATTACAAAATACTTGGTTTGATATCAAAGAAGAACAATGGGAAGGTAATTGCAACAAAAAAGAAATAGAATTCTTATATACACTTTTAGATGAAATAAATCAACATAATATGGACATTGGAATTATTACTCCATTTGTAGATATCAGACAAAATTTAACTGATATAACTGAAAAATATAAAAATTTAAAACATAATAAAATCGGTACTATTCATACAATGCAAGGAAAAGAAGCAGATATAATCATACTTATTTTGGGTGGCAATAATGAAAATGCAAGAAAATGGGTATCATCTAAGCCAAATTTAATTAATGTCGCATTAACTAGAGCAAAAAATATTATTTTTATAATAGGAAACAAAGAAAACTACATCGAGCTTGATTATTTTAATCATTTAAAAAATATAAATACAATCACACCAAATTTATTTGATTAAATTTGAAATTAAATAATTTAGCAAAATGTTTTTTAAAATTTAACTAAAACCCCAAACTAAAATTTTTAATAATTTTTTAAAAATTTTAGTTAAAATGAGCACAATTAAAAGCCTAATCTCTATTAAAAAATAAAATGCTTTTTTTATTTTTTAATACAAGCTTAAAACTTTGAAATAAAACTAACCAAATCAAAGCAAAAACCCATACGAATAAAAACTAAAAAGATAAATATTTTTCTAATTATAAAACTTTAAAAACCATAGTTACAACTCAATATAATAATATTTTTAAGAATAAAACTTTAAAAAGAACTATTAATTAAAAACATAAAATCAACTTTAACCTATAACAATAAAAACCTATATTATAAACCAAAAACTTTTATTATTTAAAAAGTATAACCTTAACTAGACAATCAATCTTAAGAGCAACTACTATTAATCAACTAACTTTTAAACAAACTATAGAATAAATTCCAAAAAACACTAAAACATTTCTCATAAATCATTGAATAAACTCAAACTCTAAACTAAAATCCTTTTAAATAAATTAAAGCCTAAATAAAAGATATGAAAAATAAAGTATAGATTCTTTTGTAAATAATATAATGGATAGACTTAATAATCTCATAGGACAAACTAGGGTTTAGGTTAAATTTTAAAAACTATTTTTTACAAACACCTATCTTATTAAATCATTGAATAAACTCAAACTCTAAACTAAAAACTCCTATATACAATCAATTCACAAACTAAAACAACAAAAGCTAAAACATACAAAGCATTCAAATAAAAAAATAAAAGACTAATTTAACAAGATCCATAAAACTCATTTTAATAAGACTAACCCTAAAAAGCTTAACTATACAAGACTAACTTAACCATAACAACCAAGAAAAACAAAAACCAATCAAATATTAGCTAAAGCTATATAACTAAACAAGACAAGCAAATACAAACCTTAAACTAAATTCTTTTATTAAATAACCAAATCAAAGATATGAAAAATAAAGATTAATCTAAACCAATCAAACATTAGTTAAAAACTATAATCTAAATTAAGACACAAATAAAACCTTAAACCAATTAATAACTTAAAAAGTAAAATAAATCTATATAAATAACTAAGCAAACTAACATTAACTAAACTTATTATATTAAAAAGAATAAAAGATTAAATAAAGATTATAATTAAGAAGTAGAATAAATTAACAAGCCCGCAATGAGCTACTTTCCCCCTGCCAGTAAGGCGTAGTATCATCACCCACGATGTGCTTAGCTTCTTGGTTCGGGATGGAGCAAGGCGTTTCCACATCTGTATAATCACGGACATTGTTATTTAAATATTCTTATTAAAAATACTTAAAAAACAATGTTAAAAGCAAGTTAAAAACTTTACTCTTTCTTTTTAAGGTAAAAACCTTAACAAGGAAGTGATGCTTATTAAAAAGATAAGCCAAACGCTCTATTAGTACTGGTCAGCTAAAAGACTTTCATCCATTACACACCCAGCCTATCAAACTAGTAGTCTTCTAGAGAGCTTAGAGAAGATTCATCTTAGAGTTGGCTTCACGCTTAGATGCTTTCAGCGTTTATCCTTTCCAAACTTAGCTACGCTGCGATGCTCTTGGCAGAACAACAGCTACACCAGTGGTTTGTTCAACCCGGTCCTCTCGTACTAGGGTCAAATCTCTTCAATCTTCTTACGCCCACGGCAGATAGGGACCGAACTGTCTCACGACGTTCTGAACCCAGCTCGCGTACCGCTTTAAATGGCGAACAGCCATACCCTTGGGACCTGCTCCAGCCCCAGGATGCGATGAGCCGACATCGAGGTGCCAAACCTCCCCGTCGATGTGAGCTCTTGGGGGAGATCAGCCTGTTATCCCCGGGGTACCTTTTATCCTTTGAGCGATGGCCCTTCCACACAGAACCACCGGATCACTAAGACCGACTTTCGTCTCTGCTTGACTTGTATGTCTTGCAGTTAAGCTGGCTTATACCTTTATACTCTACAAACGATTTCCAACCGTTTTGAGCCAACCTTTGTAAGCCTCCGTTATTATTTGGGAGGCGACCGCCCCAGTCAAACTACCCACCAGACATTGTCCCACTTGAGGATAACTCAAGCTGGTTAGCTACCCAAATAAGAAAGAGTGGTATCTCAACAATGGCTCATATACAACTGGCGTCATATACTCAAAGCCTCCCACCTATCCTGCACATTCTTATCCAAATAGCAGTGTCAAGCTGTAGTAAAGGTCCACGGGGTCTTTCCGTCTTGCCGCGGGTAGGAGGAATTTTCACCTCCACTACAATTTCACTGGATCCCTCTTTGAGACAGCTCCCATCTCGTTACGCCATTCATGCAGGTCGGTATTTAACCGACAAGGAATTTCGCTACCTTAGGACCGTTATAGTTACGGCCGCCGTTTACTCGGGCTTCGATCAAGAGCTTCGCTAATGCTAACCCTATCAATTAACCTTCGAGCACCGGGCAGGCGTCACACCCTATACATCCTCTTACGAGTTAGCAGAGTGCTGTGTTTTTGGTAAACAGTCGGGAGGGACTCTTTGTTGTAAGTTTCTTCGCTTTCGGAGTAAATCCTAGTACGAAGCGAACCACACCTTATACCGAAGATACGGTGCTATTTTGCAGAGTTCCTTAAAGAGAGTTCTTCCACGCGCCTTAGAATACTCATCCCACCCACCTGTGTCGGTTTACGGTACGGGCAACATTAGCTAAACTTAGAAACTTTTCTTGGCTCGACGGCATCAGCAATTCTTCTATCCATCCGAAGACTTCAAAAAGCCTGTCAGTTCTCGGAGTATTCTTATACGGATTTGCCTGTATAAGCTCCTACAACCTTCGACTAGCACTTCCATCCGCTAGCTTGCTTAGCCCTAAGCGTCCTTCCATCGCACACTAATGTTGGTATTGGAATATTAACCAATTTGCCATCACCTACCCCTTTCGGACTCGGCTTAGGACCCGACTAACCCTACGATGACGAGCATCGCGTAGGAAACCTTGGGTTTACGGCGTTAATGATTCTCACATTAATTATCGCTACTCATGCCTGCATGCTCACTTCTATTCGCTCCAGCACTCCTTACCGGTATACCTTCGACGCAAATAGAACGCTCTCCTACCACTTGACAAAGTCAAGTCTACAGCTTCGGTACTTACTTTAGCCCCGTTATATTTTCCGCGCAAAATCACTAGACCAGTGAGCTATTACGCTTTCTTTAAAGGATGGCTGCTTCTAAGCCAACCTCCTGGTTGTTTAAGTAACTTCACATCGTTTTCCACTTAAGTAAGATTTAGGGACCTTAGCTGGTAGTCTGGGTTGTTTCCCTCTTGACGACGGATTTTATCACTCGCCGCCTGACTGCTGTGATTACATATAAGGTATTCGGAGTTTGATAGGGTTTGGTACATTGGTGTATGCCCTAGCCCATTCAGTGCTCTACCCCCTTATACTACGACACAACGCTATACCTAAATATATTTCGGAGAGAACCAGCTATCACGAAGTTTGATTGGCCTTTCACCCCTATCCACAAGTCATCCCGGGGCTTTTCAACGCCTATGGGTTCAGTCCTCCACTAGTTCTTACACTAGCTTCAACTTGCTCATGGATAGATCACTTCGTTTCGGGTCTGCAGCATCTGACTAAGCGCCCTATTCAGACTCGCTTTCGCTACGGCTTCGCGTGTGCTTAACCTTGCCAGACACCACAACTCGCAGGCTCATTATGCAAAAGGCAGTCCATCACCCTGGTTTGCACCATAGGGCTCTGAATGATTGTAAGCAAATGGTTTCAGGTTCTATTTCACTCTGATCACCTCAGTTCTTTTCACCTTTCCCTCACGGTACTTGTGCACTATCGATCTGGTATTAGTATTTAGGGTTGGATCGTGGTCGACCCAGCTTCAGACAAAATTCCACGTGTTTCGCCCTACTCAGGATACTGCTAGCTAAAGTTTGGTTTTCGCATACGGGACTATCACCCTCTATGGCTATACTTTCCAGAATGTTCTGCTAACCTCACTTATTGCACATTGCAGTCCTACAACCCCCAATGCAAGGCATTGGGTTTGCCCTCTTACGCTTTCGCTCGCCGCTACTGACGTAATCTCTATTGATTTCTTTTCCTGAGGGTACTAAGATGTTTCAATTCCCCTCGTTCGCTCCTATATTAGGTAATGTATATCTCTATACATTGGGTTGCCCCATTCGGAAATCTACGGATCAAAGCTTCTTGACAGCTCCCCGTAGCTTATCGCAGTCTAGTACGTCCTTCATCGCCTTTACCAGTCAAGGCATCCACCATTCGCTCTTAGTAGCTTACCTTTTTACCTTTTTTTAGTTGATTCTAAAACGCATCACTTCCTTGTTAAAGTTTTTATAATAAGACTTCTTTAATATCTGTCTTAAGACGGAAAGCATTTAAACACTTATATTAAGCAACAATATAAGCTGTGAAGTTTAAAACTTATTCTTTAAAAAAAGAAATAAAGAAAGAAAATTAAATATATTTTTTAATTTTTTATTTAAATATTTATTTATGATAAAAAATAATTAATAAAGCACTAAAAACATTATTTTAAATTCTTTTTAGTTTTTTAAAGAAAAAGACAGTGAAGTTTTATTCTTTAACAAGTTCAGTAAAATTGTTTTTAAAACTTGCTTGTGACTTTTAACATTGGTAAGTAAAAGAACATTTAGGTTTAAAACCTAAAATAAACATATAAAATATTATTTTAGTTTTTAAATCAATTTATATACTTATTTTAGGTTTTAATTTCAAATCTTAATTTAATGGTGGGCCTAACAAGACTTGAACTTGTGACCTCACCCTTATCAGGGGTGCACTCTAACCAGCTGAGCTATAGGCCCTTATCATGGTGGAGAATAGCGGGATCGAACCGCTGACCTCCTGCGTGCAAAGCAGGCGCTCTCCCAGCTGAGCTAATTCCCCATAAATTAGCTTTTCATCAATCTTTGAAATCTAAACAAGGACGATTGAGTTTATATGAAGTAATAGTTGTGAGACTTATTACTTTGTACTCTAGAAAGGAGGTGATCCAACCGCAGGTTCTCCTACGGTTACCTTGTTACGACTTCACCCCAGTCGCTGATTCCACTGTGGACGGTAACTAGTTTAGTATTCCGGCTTCGAGTGAAATCAACTCCCATGGTGTGACGGGCGGTGAGTACAAGACCCGGGAACGTATTCACCGTAGCATGGCTGATCTACGATTACTAGCGATTCCGGCTTCATGCTCTCGAGTTGCAGAGAACAATCCGAACTGGGACATATTTTATAGATTTGCTCCACCTCGCGGTATTGCGTCTCATTGTATATGCCATTGTAGCACGTGTGTCGCCCTGGGCATAAGGGCCATGATGACTTGACGTCGTCCACACCTTCCTCCTCCTTACGAAGGCAGTCTATTTAGAGTGCTCACCCGAAGTGTTAGCAACTAAATACGTGGGTTGCGCTCGTTGCGGGACTTAACCCAACATCTCACGACACGAGCTGACGACAGCCGTGCAGCACCTGTCTCTAAGTTCTAGCAAGCTAGCACCCTCATATCTCTATAAGGTTCTTAGGATATCAAGCCCAGGTAAGGTTCTTCGCGTATCTTCGAATTAAACCACATGCTCCACCGCTTGTGCGGGTCCCCGTCTATTCCTTTGAGTTTTAATCTTGCGACCGTACTCCCCAGGCGGTACACTTAATGCGTTAGCTGCATTACTGAGATGACTAGCACCCCAACAACTAGTGTACATCGTTTAGGGCGTGGACTACCAGGGTATCTAATCCTGTTTGCTCCCCACGCTTTCGCGCCTTAGCGTCAGTTAAGTTCCAGCAGATCGCCTTCGCAATGGGTATTCTTGGTGATATCTACGGATTTTACCCCTACACCACCAATTCCATCTGCCTCTCCCTCACTCTAGATTACCAGTTTCCCAAGCAGTTTAATGGTTAAGCCATTAGATTTCACAAGAGACTTGATAATCCGCCTACGCGCCCTTTACGCCCAGTGATTCCGAGTAACGCTTGCACCCTCCGTATTACCGCGGCTGCTGGCACGGAGTTAGCCGGTGCTTATTCCTTAGGTACCGTCAGAATTCTTCCCTAAGAAAAGGAGTTTACGCTCCGAAAAGTGTCATCCTCCACGCGGCGTTGCTGCGTCAGGGTTTCCCCCATTGCGCAATATTCCCTACTGCTGCCTCCCGTAGGAGTCTGGACCGTGTCTCAGTTCCAGTGTGACTGATCATCCTCTCAGACCAGTTAAGCGTCATAGCCTTGGTAAGCCATTACCTTACCAACTAGCTGATACTATATAGTCTCATCCTACACCGAAAAACTTTCCCTATTCAACTTATGTTAAGTAGGAGTATGGGGTATTAGCAGTCGTTTCCAACTGTTGTCCCCCAGTGTAGGGCAGATTAACTATACCTTACTCACCCGTGCGCCACTAATCCACTTCTAGCAAGCTAAAAGCTTCATCGTTCGACTTGCATGTATTAGGCACGCCGCCAGCGTTCACTCTGAGCCAGGATCAAACTCTCCATAAAAATTATAGAAAAGTTTAATCTTTTTCTTCAAAGAAAAAGTATTTAATATATTTTAGATTAATAAAGAAAACTTTATTAACCCTAATAATTAATATAAATTTTGATTTATTATTGATTATAAAATAATAAATCTATTAATCTGGCTCAATCGATCACTTATTTAGATTTCAAAGATTGACTATAAGATTTGAATAACAATATTAAATTAAAAGAACAAAAACAAAAAATCTTTTTAAATCATTAAAAAATAAAATACTTTTTAATCTTTTAAATTAAAACATTTATAATGATTATATTAGAAGTTTTATTTTTAATAATAACTTTAAAATAAAAAATATTTTAATAATTATAAATTAAAGCAAAGCTTTAATTAAAAATTAAAACTATAATTTATTCTAATAATATTTGTGAAACTTCTTTTAAGATTTTAAGCCCTTCTAAAAAAGGAAATGAAAGTATAACTAATTAAGCTTAAAGGGGGTTTAAAGTGTTAATAAGTTTGGAAGAAATTTTGAATTGTTTTAAGATCTTTAGTTTTAGTTAATGCCAACATAAGCAAAATTCTAGCTTTTTGAGGATTTAAATCTTGAGCACAAATAAAACCCAAATTTTCATCTTCCTTGCTTAAAATAACTTCTCCTGTTTGTATGCGTGAACTGATTACAACAATAAGATTTTTTTTCATAAGTTCTTTTAAGATATTTTTTTGGTTTTTATGTATATTCCCTGATCCACTTCCTGCAATTACTAAAGCTTGACTTCCATTTTCGAACAAAGCTTTTGCTGCAATACCATTTCCATCATTAGAATAAGTGTAAAGTATATCTACCTTAGGTAAATCTTCAAGATAATCAATATCAAATGGTGTATTTTTAGTATGCAATTTTTCAATTGTATTGTAAAAATATACCTTTCCATCTAAAATATATCCTAAATCTCCAAAATCTGGAGAAGAAAAAGCATCCAAATTTAAAGTGTGAGTCTTCACTGCTGCTCTAGCGCTTAGAATTCGATCATTCATAACAATCATAACACCTTTGCTTTTAGATTTTACATTAATAGCTAAAGCTACAGCATTATAAAGATTCTTCGATCCATCTGCACTCATGGCCGTAGAAGGACGCATAGCACCAGTTAAGATTACTGGTTTATCGCTTTTAATTGTCAAATGTAAAAAATATGCACTCTCTTCCATGGTATCCGTTCCATGAGTTATAACAACAGCATCTATTTCATCTTTAGCTAAAAGCTTGTTTATTTTTTTAGCAAGTTTTAACTGAATTTCATTAGACATATCAGAGCTATCTATATTAGATACTTGATAACCTACAATTGATGCAATTTCTTTAATTTGAGGCACAGCATTAAGTAAAACTTCTATATCTAGAGCTCCTGCTTTATATCCTGTTGTACTAATAGCATCATTTATAACTCCTGCTATGGTTCCACCTGTTGCTAAAATCGCGATTCTTGGTTTCATTGATCAATCCTACGTATTTTTTCTTCAGTCAAAATTTCTTTAATGATAAATTGAGGAGTTAAAAGCCCTCTAAATTCATTTTTTGAAATACTTCCTAATATGTTAATATTTTCATTAATATTTGGCTCTTTATCGAAATTAAAAAACAAAGCTTCAACAATTTTATTTTTTTTAGATAAAACTAATTTCAAATGTTTTTCATTTTTTCCTAGAATTTTTTTATTTTTTACTTTCACATTTTCTAAAATAAAAAAGGGGCGAGGATTTTTATGTCCAAAAGGTTCAAAAGCTTCTAAAATTTCCAACATTTCAAAATCAATTTCATTTGGATCTAAAATCCCTAAAATTTCATCAGTATCTAAAAATTCATTATCAGGAATTTTTGCACATTCTTCTTGAATAAGAATTTTAAATTTTTCAAAATTTTCAGCACTTAAACTCATACCTGCAGCACCTTTATGCCCCCCATAATTACTTAATAGAGAATTAGCCTTAGAAATTAAAGATAAAATATCAATCTTCCCAACACTCCTAGCACTTCCTTTTAAATAATCATCATTTTGAGAAAATACAAAAGCTGGTTTATTAAAATGCTTAGATAAACGACTAGCTACTATACCTAAAACCCCTTCATGCCAGTTTATCCCAGAAACCACAATACAGGAATCTTGGTCATTAATTTGACTTAAACTTTCTTCAAAAAGTTGTTTTTCTTCATCTTTTCTATTTTCATTAAAATTAACAATTTGCTCTAAATACTCTAAAGCTTTATCTAAATCTTTTGTATGTAAAAATTCATAAGAAATGCTAGCATCGTCCATTCTTCCAGCACTATTAATAAGTGGAGCGATCAAAAAACCTATACTATCTAAAGAAAATTTATCCTTTTGATAATAATTTTTAATAGCCTTAAAAGCTGCTCTTTTTGATTTGTTAATATAATCAATTCCTCTTCTTACTAGAGCACGATTTAAATCTCTAAGTTCCATCATATCAGCAATAATAGCAATAGCTAATAATTCTAAAAATCGACTCATATCGTATTTTAATTTACAAACCTCTTTTAAAGCAGCAATTAAATACCATGCCACTTGTGCTCCACAAATTTCAATATCTGGAAATTCGCAATCTTTTTGCTTAGGATTAATTATTGCAAAAGCATCAGGCAAAATATCTTGAGGCATATGATGATCAGTAATGATTAAATCAATTTTTCTTTCTTTGCAAAGTTTAGCAGCCTCAAGTGCTGCTATACCATTATCTACAGTAATGATTAAATTCACATTTAATTCATTAATAATTTCAGAATTTAATCCATAACCATCTTTAAAGCGATTTGGAATTCTAACTATATAATCAAAACCTATATCATCAAAAAATTCTGCCATTATCACACATGATACTATACCATCGACATCATAATCGCCCACAATAGCAATTTTTTCATTTTTTTCTATCGCAACTTTTATACGCTCTGCTGCTTTATAGATATCTTTTAAACAACACGGCAAGGGCAAATCACAAAGTTTAGTATGAAGGTCTTTTTCAAAACGTGAAGCTAAAATTTTTTTAACTTCACTTTTATCAATCTTTTTCATAATTAATTGCTGCCTCAATAAATCCAAAAATTACTGGATTTGCATGCTCTAATCTTGAAGTAAATTCAGGATGAAACTGCACAGCTAGAAAAAATGGATGAGAATTTAATTCTATAGCTTCAATAAGTCCTTGACTTTCCCCACTTACAATAAGGCCATTATTTTCAAATTCTTTACGGTATTTTGGATTAGCTTCATAACGATGACGATGACGCTCTTTTATACTTTTTGCATTATTATAAACTCTTGCTAAAATCGTTTTAGGCTTAATTTCACATTCATAAGCGCCCAAACGCATCGTTCCACCCAAAGGTGTTTTGGCTGTTCTAATTTGTTTTTTTCCACTAAAATCAATAAATTCATCTATTAAATAAATGATAGGATTTTCACATTTTTCATCAAATTCATTTGAATTGGCATCTTTTAATTTTAAAACATTTCTAGCAAATTCCACTAAAGCTAGTTGCATACCTAAACAAATTCCTAAAAAAGGAATTTTATTTTCTCTTGCATAACTAATTGCTTTTATTTTTCCCTCTACACCACGGCATCCAAAACCACCTGCAACTAAAATTCCACTCACATCTTTAAACACCTCAGATGATTCTAAATTTTCAAGCTTTTCGCTATCAATCCATTTAAGATCTACTCTAGTATCAAGTGCTGCACCCGCATGTATAATTGCTTCAGTAAGACTTTTATAACTTTCTTTTAAATCAACGTATTTTCCTACAAATGCAATTTTAACTTCATTGCTTGGTGCAATCACTCTTTTTACTAAACTATTCCAATTTTGCATATCAGGTTTTAAAATTTTAAGATTTAATATATTTGCAATTGGATTTAATATATCTTGTTTTAAAAAATTAAGCGGAATTTGATAAATACTTGCCGCATCTATACTTTCTATAACGCAATTTTTTTCCACTCCGCAAGAAATAGCAATTTTATCTTTTAAATCTCTATCTAAAGATTTTTCACTACGACAAATAATCATATCAGGACTAATCCCTATGCGTCTTAATTCCCCTACGCTATGTTGAGTAGGCTTAGTTTTTAATTCCCCTGCTGCTTTTATAAAAGGTACTAGAGTAAGATGAATATTCATGGCATTATTTTTACCCACCTCTAAACGCAAAGCACGAATAGCCTCTAAAAAGGGAAGTCCTTCTATATCACCAACCGTTCCTCCAATTTCTACAATTAAAATATCTTTTCCTTCGCCGGCTTTTTGAATGCGATCTTTAATCTCACCTACAATATGAGGGATAACTTGAATTGTTTTTCCAAGATATTCTCCACGCCTTTCTTTTTCAATAACGCTTTGATAAACGCGTCCTGTTGTAAAATTATTATCTTGAGATAAACTTTCATCCAAAAAACGCTCATAATGACCCAAATCTAAATCCGTTTCGGCTCCATCATCAGTTACAAAAACTTCTCCATGCTCAAAAGGACTCATAGTTCCAGGATCAACATTAATATAAGGATCTGCTTTAAGTATGCTTACTTTCAAACCCGAATTTTTTAAAAGCGTTGCGATGGAAGCTGCAGCAATTCCTTTTCCTAAAGAACTTAAAACGCCACCGGTTACAAAAATATATTTTGTTTGTTTTTTCATTGCTTGTATCAACCTTATTTTTTAATTTAATTATAACTTGATAAAACTTTTTATTTCATTAGAATTTTAAGTAAAAAATGTAAGAATTATAAAAAATAAAATTTCACTTTTCAAGGAAAAATTATGAAAATTACCTTGCTTTTCCATACTCCGCTTTCTGTATGCTCTCACGCGACAAGAACTTGTTGGCAAAGTTTTGAAAAAGGTGATTGTGGTGGCGAAAAAGATAAAGAACTTATTGATCGAGTTGGCAATAAATTTAAGCATGCTTCAACTTTAGAACATTTAAATTATACTTTTTATATCCAAGGAATTTCAAGAGCTTGCTTACAAGAAGTTACACGTCATCGTCATACTAGCCCTAGTGTAAAAAGCACAAGATATACTTTAAAAGAGCTTCGCGATGAAAATGAATTTAAAGTTGGAGATTTTGAAAATGCTAGTCGATATTTGGTACTTTGTGGAAATGAAGAAGTAGATAACGCTAGCATTAAAGCTTTGGAAAATTTAAGACTAATTTTACAAAAAAGTATTAGTCTAGATATAGCTAAATACTGCTTACCAGAAAGCTATAAAACCGAGCTAACTTTAACTATAAACGCTAGGAGTTTGCAAAATTTCATTTCACTTCGCAGCTCAAAATCCGCTCTTTGGGAGATTAGAAATTTAGCTAATGCCTTATTTGAGGCTTTGCCAGAAGAACATAAATTTATCTTCGAACACTGTTTAAATAAAAATACAGAGTAACCTTAAATTAAAAATATTTTTATGATTTAATTCAATAAATTTAATAAGAATTTCTTTAATTTTTGTTACTTTTTAACCCAAATTATCATTATAGTTTAATATTAATATTTATTATATAAAAATTTTTATCAATAAATAAAATATTTCTATATAATAAAATTGGGTAATTTTATATTTATAAATTAATTAATAAAGGAGTATTAAAATGAGTATAAAAATTAAAATGTCTTTAATAGCTAACCTTATAACTATTTTTTGTTTAGTTGCCTTAGGTATAGTTACTTTTATCTTTGTTAGAGAAGCTTTGTTGGCACAAATTGTTTCAATACAAACTAATTATGTTAAAACTGCAAAAAGTTCTATGGCAAATTATAATGAAACTAAATTATCTGTTCTTAAAGAACTTTCTAAAAGTTTAAATAAATTACCTTCTAGTAGTTTTGCTGACGAAAAATCAATCTTAGAGAGTACTGGTATAATTTTTCAAAATTATAGAAAAGGAGGTGATTTATTAGCGGCTTATATTGGATTAGCAAATGGTGAATATATTGGAAGTGATCTAAGAAGCGATAAAAAAAATGTCAATGCTATAATTTATGGTAAAGATAATGGATATGATGCAAGAACTAGGGATTGGTTTAAGAATGCAAAAGATAAAAATGATTTATATGAATCCCCTGCTTATATAGATGCAGCATCTAATCTTCCATGTTTTACTTATTCTATGCCTTTTTATAAAGATGGTAAATTTATAGGCGTATTAGCAATTGATGTTTCAAATGCTAATTTACAAAAACAATTTGATAAATTATCAGGAGATGTATTTGTATATGATAAAGGAAATTATGTTTTCGCTTCTTCAAATAAAGCATTTTTAGGACAAAATTCCAATATTTTAAATATTGAAAAGAAATTTGAAAACATGGGTGAATACAAATCTTTTTCCTATACAAGAGTTCAAGGGGGTGATCGACTAGCGATGTGTTCTAAATTTAATAATTATACAATCTGCTCATCCGAATCAGAAGAAGAAGTTCAAAAATATGTTTCCAAAATAGCTTATATGCAAATTATTATAGTAATTGTAGTAATTATTATTAGTGTGATATTAATCTACACACTTACTGCCAAACTTCTCTCCCCACTCACCATCATCCAAAACGGTCTTAATGCTTTCTTTGATTTTATCAATCATAAAACAAAGAATGTTTCTACTATTAATATAAAAACTAATGATGAGTTTGGTCAAATCTCAAAAGCCATTAATGAAAACATCCTTATTACTAAACAAGGTTTAGAACAAGATAATCAAGCTGTAAAAGAATCAGTCTCTACAGTTCAAGTTGTAGAAAAAGGAGATTTAACAGCAAGAATTACTGCAAATCCAAGAAATCCTCAACTTGTAGAACTTAAAAATGTTTTAAATAAACTCTTAGATGTCTTACAAGAAAAAGTAGGTTCTGATATGAATGCTATTCATAAAATCTTTGAAGAATATAAGAGCTTAGATTTTAGAAATAAATTAGAAAATGCTAGAGGTAGTGTTGAAGTTACTACTAATGCTTTAGGTGAAGAAATCATTAAAATGTTAAAACAAAGTTCTGATTTTGCTAATCACTTAGCAAGTGAAAGTTCTAAATTACAAAATGCTGTTCAAAACCTAACTAGCTCTTCTAATTCTCAAGCAGCTTCTTTAGAAGAAACTGCTGCTGCTTTAGAAGAAATTACTTCTTCTATGCAAAATGTTTCTGTTAAAACCTCTGATGTAATCACTCAATCAGAAGAGATTAAAAATGTTACAAGTATTATTGGAGATATTGCAGATCAAATCAATCTTTTAGCATTAAATGCTGCTATAGAAGCAGCACGTGCAGGAGAACATGGACGAGGCTTTGCTGTTGTGGCTGATGAAGTTAGAAAACTAGCAGAAAGAACTCAAAAATCATTGAGTGAAATAGAAGCTAATACTAACTTACTTGTTCAATCTATTAATGATATGGCAGAATCTATTAAAGAACAAACTGCAGGTATTACTCAAATCAATGAAAGTGTAGCTGCTATTGATCAAACCACTAAAGATAATGTTGAAATTGCTAATGAGAGTGCAATCATTTCTAATACTGTTAGTGATATAGCTAATAATATATTAGAAGATGTTAAGAAGAAAAGATTTTAAGAATCTTTTCTTTAAATTATAATCAAATGATTATTCTTTAAATCATAATCTTTAAACTATTATCTTAAATCATTATTTTTAAATAGTTATTTTTAAATAACTATTTTTTATGATAATTGAAGATTCATTATTAAATTAAGCAATTTAATCTTTTAATGGATTTTTTATTAAAAGATTAAAAGCTTTATTTTTGATTTAATAATTTCTTTAATTTTATCTTTTGTAACTAAATTTTTAAGTTCATTACTTTCTGCTTTAATTCCATTCATATTTAAATGCCATAAAGCATTTTCTATAGCTTCATCTTTTTTTTCTTTCTACTATGCGTGTTTCATCAAAAATAAATTTATAAAAAGTTATATTTTTCTAAATATTAAAGATTTTTATTTATTTTATTAATGCTACTTTAAATTAAAGATTTATTGATATTAGTTTTATTTATTTGTATAGTTAAAAGAAACATTTTACAATTATATTTTAATTATTTTTTTGGGAATGAATATGAATTTGTGGGATAAAAAGGCTAAAAGCTATGCAAGATATGCAAAATTAAACGATATCCAAAAGCAAACTTTTAAGAAGTTAAATGAATTAAATATTGATTTTACAAATAAAAATATTGTAGATATAGGTTGTGGCACAGGTGTTTGGACTTTACATTTAGCGCAAAAAGCAAAAAGTGTTTTAGGTATAGATAATTCTAAAGCTATGCTTGAAATTTTAAAAGAAGATGCTATAAAAAATAATATTAATAATATTAAAATACTTCATTTAGATTTTGAAAATTTTTATAAAGAAAATCAAGAAAACTTTGATATAGCGTTTTTAAGTATGTCTTTAGCTTTGCAAAATGAAAATGATTTCAAAGCTTTTTTAAATTTAGCTTCTCAAAGAATATATCTTGGCTGGGCTGATTATAGAAAAAGTGATTTTTTAGACCCAATATTTAAACATTTTAATACTGAATTTAAAGGATTTAATAAACAAGATTTAGAAAGTTTTTTACTAGAAAAAAATATAACTTTTTATAAATTTATTTTTGATGAAACACGCATAGTAGAAAGAAAAAAAGATGAAGCTATAGAAAATGCTTTATGGCATTTAAATATGAATGGAATTAAAGCAGAAAGTAATGAACTTAAAAATTTAGTTACAAAAGATAAAATTAAAGAAATTATTAAATCAAAAATAAAGCTTTTAATCTTTTAATAAAAAATCCATTAAAAGATTAAATTGCTTAATTTAATAATGAATCTTCAATTATCATAAAAAATAGTTATTTAAAAATAACTATTTAAAAATAATGATTTAAGATAATAGTTTAAAGATTATGATTTAAAGAATAATCATTTGATTATAATTTAAAGAAAAGATTCTTAAAATCTTTTCTTCTTAACATCTTCTAATATATTATTAGCTATATCACTAACAGTATTAGAAATGATTGCACTCTCATTAGCAATTTCAACATTATCTTTAGTGGTTTGATCAATAGCAGCTACACTTTCATTGATTTGAGTAATACCTGCAGTTTGTTCTTTAATAGATTCTGCCATATCATTAATAGATTGAACAAGTAAGTTAGTATTAGCTTCTATTTCACTCAATGATTTTTGAGTTCTTTCTGCTAGTTTTCTAACTTCATCAGCCACAACAGCAAAGCCTCGTCCATGTTCTCCTGCACGTGCTGCTTCTATAGCAGCATTTAATGCTAAAAGATTGATTTGATCTGCAATATCTCCAATAATACTTGTAACATTTTTAATCTCTTCTGATTGAGTGATTACATCAGAGGTTTTAACAGAAACATTTTGCATAGAAGAAGTAATTTCTTCTAAAGCAGCAGCAGTTTCTTCTAAAGAAGCTGCTTGAGAATTAGAAGAGCTAGTTAGGTTTTGAACAGCATTTTGTAATTTAGAACTTTCACTTGCTAAGTGATTAGCAAAATCAGAACTTTGTTTTAACATTTTAATGATTTCTTCACCTAAAGCATTAGTAGTAACTTCAACACTACCTCTAGCATTTTCTAATTTATTTCTAAAATCTAAGCTCTTATATTCTTCAAAGATTTTATGAATAGCATTCATATCAGAACCTACTTTTTCTTGTAAGACATCTAAGAGTTTATTTAAAACATTTTTAAGTTCTACAAGTTGAGGATTTCTTGGATTTGCAGTAATTCTTGCTGTTAAATCTCCTTTTTCTACAACTTGAACTGTAGAGACTGATTCTTTTACAGCTTGATTATCTTGTTCTAAACCTTGTTTAGTAATAAGGATGTTTTCATTAATGGCTTTTGAGATTTGACCAAACTCATCATTAGTTTTTATATTAATAGTAGAAACATTCTTTGTTTTATGATTGATAAAATCAAAGAAAGCATTAAGACCGTTTTGGATGATGGTGAGTGGGGAGAGATATCGTGATACAATAAAATACATTAAAATTGTACTTAATACCACAATAACTAATACTAAAATGATTTGAATTAGTGCAATTTTATTAATGGATTGATAAATTTTATCTGTAGGTTCTGTTATACAGGCTGTATAGTTTAATACTGGAGAACACATACCTAAATTTTCAACTCCACCTGCTTTAATTAAAAAGGGTTGAAATTCTCCGTATTGTTTTAAGTTTTCTAGTAATAAAGAGGGGTTTTGAAAACCATTTTTCATTTCAGAAGGATTTGAAGAGACAAATATATTTTTATTTTTATCAATTAAAAAAGTATTGCCTGGTTGAATTTCAAAAGTTTTTTGAAGCATTGTTAAACTCGCATCAATTGCTAAAATACCGATAAATTTACCATCCTTGTAAAGAGCTTTAGAATAAGTAAATATAGTTTCATTGCTCACAGGATCAATATAATAAGGTTGCACATAAATTGAATTTATTCTTTTGGCTCCTTGATACCATTCTCTTGTGGTTGCATCATATCCATTATCTTTGCCATTTATCCTTAAACTTTTTCCATGTTTTTCACTCTCAATATCACTTACAACATTATTACCATTTGGCAAACCTATAAACAGCTACAAGATTTGCAGAGTGTTTGTAAGATCTAAACATATCTCCTATATTCGCCAATAAAGCCTCTTGAGAATTTAACTTTTCATAAGGAAGTGCTAAAATATCTTCACTAAGTTTTTGTAAAGATGAAAGATTTTTAGCTCTAAAATTTTCCATTTCAGTTTTTGAAACTTTTAAGGCATTGATTTCGGTCTTTTCTATGGTTTTAAATAATGCGTTTTTTGTAAATAAAAAACCCACAACTCCTAAGATAACTAAAGCAATAATTGCTATGACATTTGTTACAAGTGAAAGTTTAAATTTTAAACTTTTCATTATAAATTTTCTCCTTTTTTAAAAAATCAAATAAGATACATTAACTCTTAATTATATAAAAAGTAAAAATTAAAAATAAATAAAATTTATTAAAAATCAAAAATTGATATTAAAAAATGTTACAAAAATACTCATAAAATATTCATCATGTTTAAAAAAATTTATATTAAATTTTTTAAATTAAATCATTTATTTTTTGTTACTTTTAATGATAAAAAATTTTTAAAAATTTATTTTTAATATTAATATTTTTAATTTTTGAGAATAATTTAAAGTAAAAAGTTTTAGAAAATTTATTATTTAGGATTGATTTGGATTTGGTAAAACAGCATTCATACTACCCATATTTGTATTTTGAGGAGTTGAATCGATTTGTTCTAAAAGTTTTATAGTTTCATCAAATTCAAAACTTTCTTCAGGATTTTGTCCTAAAAATTTTTGCATAAAATCTTTTTTAGCAATAGCTTCATCAAGTTCTCTGTCGCTTCCTTTTTGATAAGCACCAATACGAAGCAAAACTTCATTTTCTTTTAATAAAGAATTTAATCTTTTAAATTTTCTTGCTAAGAGTTTGTGTTCGGGTGTGATGATATCTCCCATAACCCTTGAAGCTGAATTTTGTATATTAATAGGGGGATAAATTCCAAAATCAGTAAGTTCTCGACTCAAAACTATGTGTCCATCTAAAATCGATCTGCTTTGATCTGCAATAGGATCACTCATATCATCCCCATCTACCAAAACAGTAAAAAAGGCTGTTATGGTGCCTTTTCCCTCTTCCTTTCCGGTTCTTTCCATCAATTGTGGCAAAAGGCTTAAAACACTAGGCGGATATCCTTTGGTTGTAGGAGGTTCTCCTAGGGCAAGTCCTATTTCTCTTTGAGCCATGGCAAAACGTGTTACACTATCCATAATAAAAAGAACATCTTTACCTTGTTCTTTGAAGTATTCTGCTACACTCATAGCACAAAATGCACCATATTTACGCATCAAAGCACTATCATCACTCGTTGCTACGATAATAACAGTATCGTCAAGTTTTCCACCTAAATTTTTTTGAATAAACTCAGGAATTTCACGACCCCTTTCACCGATTAGAGCTACCACTTTTATAGGAGCTTTTGAATTTTTAACTATCATACCCATAAGAGTAGATTTTCCCACTCCACTTCCTGCGAAAATACCTAATTTTTGTCCTACTCCGCAAGTTAATAAAGCATCAATAGTTTTAACACCTACAGGGAAAACTTCTTCAATTAAACCTCTTTTCATTGCATCAATAGGAGCACGCATAATGGGCATATATTTACTCACTTCAATAGGAGCTTTTCCATCTTTAGGGCGCATAAAAGGATCAACTACACGCCCTAAAAGTTCATCACTCACTCCTATTTGCATTCCAGCATCACTAATAAAAGCACGATCGCCGATTTTAAAACCTTCGATAAAACTAAAAGGACTTAAATAACTAAATTGCTCTTTTATTTCTACAACCATAGCTAGAGTATTTAAATTTGGATTTTCATTAGAAACAAGTTTGACAATATCTCCAACCCCTGTTTTAAGTCCTCGAATTTCTATACTAGTAGCTGATATTTTTGTAATCTCTCCAAAAACGGCACTTAAATTTTCTTTACCGAGTTTAGATCGAAGTTTTTCTAAATTCATTTAAAAACGAACCTGTTTGGGAGAATTGATAAGTTCAAAAAATTCTTTACGTGTTTTTTCATTTTTTAAGAATAATCCTCTAAGAGCTGAAGTAGAAGTAGTAGAATTAACTTTTTGAACTCCACGCATTTCTACACACATATGGCGTGCTTCTATAACAACTCCTACCCCTTTTGCATTAACATTTTCCATAAGCGCATCAGCAATTTGTTCTGTAAGTTGTTCTTGAATTTGTAAACGTCTTGCAAAAATTTCTACCAAACGAGGAATTTTACTTAAACCTACAACTTTTTGATCGGGAATGTAAGCTACATGAACACGTCCAAAAAATGGTAAAAGATGATGTTCGCAAAGGCTATAAAATTCTATATCACGGACTAAAACCATTTCATTATTAGAGCTTTCAAATAGGGCATTATTTAAAATATCTTTAATATTTTCATGATAACCTTTAGTTAAAAATTGAAAAGCTTTAAAAACACGATTAGGAGTTTTTAACAATCCTTCTCTATTAGGATTTTCTCCTACGGATTTAAGTATAGTTGCTATACATTTTTCAAATTCTTTTTGCAAAATTATCTCCATAAAGGTTTATTTTAATTTTTATCATTTTATCATAAATTGCTTTAAAATTTTATGCAAGTAATAAGGAAAAATTTGCTATTATTAAAGCTAAATTTTATTTTGTAAGGAAAAATAATCATGGAAGTAAAAGCAAAGCAATTAGATTCTGTAAATGCGACTGCTAGTGTAAAAATTCCTTCGGGAATGATTAAAAGTGAAGTAGAAAATTTAGCAAAAAAAGCTTCTAAAAATATAAAAATGGATGGTTTTAGACCAGGAAAAGTTCCAGTCGCAGCTGTGCTTAAAAGATATGAAAAAGAATTGACTCAAGATGCAGAACAAAATCTTTTCAAATCTGCTGTAGATAATGCTTTAAAAGAGTTAAAAAAAGAAGCCAAAGAGCTTGTTGGTGAGCCTTATTTTGAAAAATTTGATCGTCAAAATGGAGAAATCATTGCAGAATTAGCACTTTCTTTCAAACCAGTTCTTAAGCTAGATGGTTATGAAAAACTTATCCCAGAATATCAAACCCCTAAGGTTACAAAAAAAGAAATTGATGAAAAAAAAGAAGAACTATTAAAAAGATTTGCAACTCCTGAAGCTATTAAAACAAAAAGAGCTTTAAAAGAAGGAGATTTTGCTAAATTTGATTTTGAAGGTTTTGTGGATGAAAAGCCTTTTGATGGTGGAAAAGCTGAAAACTATATTTTAGAAATAGGTTCTAAACAATTTATACCAGGTTTTGAAGAAGGTATGGTAGGAATGAAAATAGGAGAAGAAAAAGATATTAATGTTACCTTTCCTAAAGAATACGGCGCTTCTCATTTAGCAGGAAAAGATGCAGTATTTAAAGTAAAGCTTCATGAAATTCAAGAACTTAAAATGCCAGAACTTGATGAAGAAATGGTTAAAAAACTTTTACCAAACGAAGAAAAACCTAGCGTAGAGCTTTTAGAGGAAAAATTAAAAGAGCAAATTAAAAATGAAAAATTATTTAAACTTGTAAATGATGAGTTAAAAGCTAAATTTGCAGACGCTTTAATTGCGGAATATAATTTTGATTTACCGCGTGGTATAGTAGAGCAAGAAACAGACATGCAATTCCGTGCAGCATTTAATACTTTTAGTGAAAAAGAAATTGAAGAGATTAAAGCTGATAAGGAAAAATATCAAGAAAAACGTGATTCTTTTAAAGAAGAAGCACAAAAAAGCGTAAAATTAACTTTTATTATTGATGAACTTGCAAAAATTCGAAATATAGAAGTAAGCGATCAAGAACTTGTTCAAGCAATTTATTTTGAGGCATATCGTTATGGAATGAATCCAAAAGAACATTTGGATAATTATAAAAAACAAGGAGCTTTACCAGCTGTAAAAATGGCTTTGGTTGAAGAAAAACTTTTTAATGATATTTTTATGCCAAAAACAGAAAAATCGAGTAAAAAACAAAAAGAGGATAAATAATGGTTATTCCTTATGTTATTGAAAAATCAAGTCGTGGAGAAAGAAGTTATGATATCTATTCTAGACTTCTAAAGGATAGAATCGTAATGCTTAGCGGTGAAATTCATGATGAACTTGCGGCTTCAATTGTAGCTCAACTTCTTTTTTTAGAGGCCGAAGATCCACAAAAAGATATTTACCTTTATATTAACTCTCCAGGTGGAGTGATTACAAGCGGTTTTAGTATTTATGATACTATGAATTACATCAAACCGGATGTATGTACTATTTGCATAGGTCAAGCAGCTTCTATGGGGGCATTTCTATTAAGTTGCGGTGCAAAAGGCAAACGTTTTGCATTACCTAATTCAAGAATTATGATTCATCAGCCTTTAGGTGGTGCTAGAGGACAAGCAACAGATATAGAAATTCAAGCTAAAGAAATTTTAAGACTTAAGACTATACTTAATGATATTTTGGCTGAAAATACTAAGCAAAAAGTTGCTAAAATAGCTAAAGATACAGAAAGAGATTTTTTTATGTCGGCGCAAGAAGCTAAAGAATATGGTTTAATCGATAAGGTTTTAGAAAAAAGTTTTAAGTAATTTTTAAGGTGATAGCATTTTATGGTTAGAAAGATTATTACTTATCCTAATCCGAGATTATTTTTAAAATCAGAACCTGTTATAGAATTTGATTCAAATTTACATCATTTGCTTGATGATATGTATGAAACAATGATTGCAAGTCAAGGAGTAGGTTTAGCTGCCATACAGGTTGATATCCCCTTAAGAGTCTTATTGGTTAATATTCTAGATGAAAACGGAGAGCAAAAAAAAGAAGATTTGCTTGAAATCATTAATCCTGAGATTATACCTTTAAGCGAAGAAACAATTGTCTATACTGAGGGTTGCTTGAGTATTCCTGATTTTTTTGAAGAAGTACGGCGCTATAATCATATTTTGTTAAAATATCAAGATCGTTTTGGAGAACACAAAGAATTAGAAGCTAAAGATTTCTTAGCTGTAGCCATTCAGCATGAAAATGATCATTTAAATGGTCATTTATTTATAGAAAAAATTTCTTTTTTAAAAAGACAAAAATTTGATAAAGATTTTAAAAAGAAATTGAAAAATCAAAAAAAAATTAAATGAAAAAATTAAAATGCATCAGTTATGATGAAAATTTAGATATTATTGATGTAGAATCAACCTTTACAAGAGGTTTGCCTAATTTAAGTATAGTAGGACTTGCAAATACAGCGATAAAAGAAAGCATTGAACGTATAAAAGCGACACTTTTAAGTTGCGATTTTGTATTTCCAGCTAAGAAAATTACTATCAATTTAAGCCCATCAGGAATTCCCAAAAAAGGATCGCATTTTGATTTAGCTATTGCTATACTTATTTTACTTCAAAATGAAGAATTAGATGATTTCTTTGTAGTAGGAGAATTAGGACTTGATGGAAGTATAAAAAGTACAAATGAACTTTTTTCTCTCCTTTTATTTTTATCTGCTAAAGTAAATCATGCTAAAGTTGTTGTCCCAAAAAACATAGCTTTAAAAGCGTCTATGATTCCTAATTTAGAGATTTATGGACTTGAAAATTTGAACGAGGCAATTGAATTTTTTAAAGAAAAGAATTATGAAAAATTTAAATTTTTACAAAATCATCCCTTATTTAACAATCCTTTAAAAATCAATGGTGAAATTTTTATCTCTAATAATCAGTTTGATTTAGATTTTAAAGACGTAAAAGGGCAAGAGAAGGCTAAAAAAGCTTGTATGATTGCTGCACTTGGAATGCATAATATACTTTTTGAGGGGAGTCCTGGGAGTGGAAAAAGTATGTGTGCAAAACGCTTAGTTTATATTATGCCTCCTCAAAGCTTAAGTGAAGTGTTAATACAAAATGCTTATATGTCTTTAAATTCTAAAGAATGTGAATTCGCTAAAACAAGGGCTTTTCGTCATCCGCATCACACCTCTACTAGAGCCAGTATTTTTGGAGGGGGTGCTAAAAATGCTAAAATTGGAGAAGTAGCGCTTGCAAATGGAGGGGTTTTATTTTTTGATGAATTTCCGCATTTTAATAAACAAATCATAGAAAGTCTAAGAGAGCCTTTAGAGGATTATAAAATTCATATTTCAAGAGTAAATTCTAAGACTACTTATGAAACAAAATTTAGTTTTGTTGCAGCACAAAATCCTTGCCCTTGTGCTAATTTATTTTCGAAAAATTTATCTTGCACTTGCACAGATAATGAAATTAAAAAATACAAAAACCATATTTCATCTGCTGTGATGGATCGTATTGATTTGTATGTTGCTATGGATGAAATTAGCAAAGATGATAAAGCAAGTATAACTTCTAAAGAAATGAGTGAAAAAATTTTGCAAGGTTTTATTTTTGGAAAAAAACGAGGACAAAAAGAATTTAATGGAAAATTAAAGGATGAAGATTTGCAAAATTTTTGCCCCTTGGAAAAAGATGCTAAAGAAACACTTGATTTAGCAATTTCTCGCTATAACCTTTCTTTAAGATCTATTAATAAAGTTTTAAAAGTTTCAAGAAGTATAGCAGATTTGCAGGAAAAAGAAATTATTAATAAAAGTCATATTTTAGAAACTTTAAGCTTCAGAATAAGAGGTTAATGATGGAAAATAAAAGCATAGCTATTTTTATTGATGCGGAAAATATTCCTGCAAAATATGCTCAAAGTATTTTTGATATTGCTTCAGATTATGGAGAGATTATTATCAAGCGAATTTATGGAGATTGGACCCAAAAAAGTATCCAAAATTGGAAAGAGCAAATTGCGCAATATTCGCTCATTGCTATGCAACAATTTAATTTTGCAGCCAATAAAAATTCTAGTGATATGTATTTGATTACAGAAATCATGAGTATATTTTATGAGAAAAATATTGATATTTTTGTAATTGTTTCAAGTGATAGTGATTATACTTCACTCATTCAAAAACTTAGAGAAAATAAAAAGCAAGTTATTGGAATGGGGCTTGAAAAATCAATTCAATCTTATGTGAATGCCTTTAGCGAATTCTTTTATCTAGATCAAAATGAAAATAAGAAAAAAACTGTTTTAAGCAGTGATTATTTAAGGACTTTAGTCAATATAACAGAACAACTTATTGATGAAAAAGGTCGTGCAGAATATGCTCAAATTCGCACCAATATGAATAGAAAATATTCTGATTTTAATCCTCAAAATTATGGATTTAAAAATTTTCGTGCTTTGATACAAAAATTTTTATCCAAGATGAAAAAATTTAAAGAAAAAAGAGAAAAAAATATTTATTTTTTAGTGGCCAAAGACGATGAAAGCTATTACTGATAATATACGACTTTTAGAACAAAATGCTATAAATAAAGGCTTAAGCGAAACTATTTTAATGGAAAACGCTGGCGCGGCTTTAGCAAGGTTTGTTTCACAAAAAGCTAAAAAATTAAGGGTTAAAAATTCTGAAATTTTATTTTTATTAGGTGGTGGTAATAATGCAGCAGATGGGCTTGTTGCTATAAGACATCTTAAAAAAGTTAAAGCTTATAAATTGGGTCTTAGGGAAAATGATACATTTAAACATCAAGAGCAAATTTTAATCAATTTTGGCTTTAAGATGATAAAAAAAGAACCTAAAATTCATAAATTTAAAATTATTGTTGATTGTATTTTAGGTACAGGTTCTAATAGGGCTTTAGATGAAAAGTATTGTTTATTGTTGGAAAAAATCAATAAAAGTAAAGCTTTAAAAATAGCTTGCGATATTCCTACAAATTTAAATTTTAATCCTTGTTTTAAAGCTGATATTACAGTTTGTATGGGTGCTCTAAAAGAAATTTTATTAGAAGATTTTACTAAAGAATTTGTAGGGAAAATAAAACTTTTAAATTTGGGTGTAAATATGAAAAAATTTGCCCCTAGTCAATGCAATCTTTTGGAAAAAAAAGATCTAAAAACGATCAAAAGAAATGTAAATTCTAACAAAGGCAAATTTGGTCATGTTTATATAGTTGGAAATTCAAGTGCAGGAACTTTATCAGGACTTGGAGCGCTTAATTTTGGGAGCGGACTTGTATCTTTAGTTGCTAAAAAAACTTTCTCTCCTCTTTTAATGCTAAAGCGAAAAATTTCAAAAGAAGCCACAGCTATAGCTTTGGGTATGGGGCTTGAAAATTTAGATTTTTTAAAAGATGAAATATTGCAAAATATTCCTTTGGTATTAGATGCCAATTGTTTTTTAAGCGAAGCAATTTTGTGGTATTTAAATAGAGAAGATGTTGTAATTACTCCACATCCTAAAGAATTTACAAGACTTTGGAAAATGTGCTTTGATGAAGAGTTGAGTGTGGAAAATTTACAGAAAAATCGTTTCTTTTATGCCAAAAAATTTGCTAAAAATTATAATTGTGTTTTAGTTCTTAAAGGGGTAAATCCTATTGTAATACAAAAAGAAAAAATATTTGTAATTAATCTAGGCAATGAAGCTTTGGCAAAAGGTGGAAGTGGGGATGTTTTAAGTGGAATGATAGCTACACTTTTAGGGGCTAAATTTAAAGCTTTAAAGGCGGCTAAAAATGCTTGTTTAGCCCATGCTTTAGTTGCTAAAAAATATAAATTTAACAAAAATAGCTTTGATGCAATTAAACTTATAAAAGGATTAAAATGCTTGTAAAATTAGCAATTCTTTTTAGCGGAAACGGAAGTAATTTAGAAAATATTTTAGAAAAACTTCACCAAAAAACCATAAGAGGTAATACTTATGAAGTAGTACTTTGTCTTTGTAATAAAAAAAATGCCTTTGGTATACAAAGAGCTAAAAAATATGGACTTGAAAGTGTGATTGTTGAACATGAAAATTTTTCTTCTAGAGAAGAATTTGATCAAGTTTTGGTAGAAAAAATTCAGCAAAGTGGAGCAGATTTGACAATATTAGCTGGATTTATGAGAATTTTAAGTCCTATTTTTACAAAAAATATTAAAGCAATTAATCTTCACCCTTCCTTACTCCCACTTTTTAAAGGAGCTCATGCCATAAAGGAGAGTTTTAAGAGTGACATGAAGGTAGCTGGAGTGAGTGTGCATTGGGTTAATGAAGAACTTGATGGTGGAAAAATCATTTCACAAAAAGCTTTTGAAAAAGAAGAAATGAATTTTAGTGAATTTGAAAAAAAAATTCATGATTTAGAGTATGAGATTTTACCTGATAGCGTGATAAAAATATTTGAATCTTAATAAGGAAAAATAATGTTTGAATGGATTTTTAACTTTGATTCTTGGATTGTTTTGATTACCTTAACAGCGCTTGAAATTGTGCTTGGGATCGATAATATCATTTTTTTAGCTATTTTGGTAGCTAAATTACCTCCAAAATCTCGGGATAAAGGTCGTATTTTAGGTCTTGCTTTTGCAATGATAACAAGAATTTTACTTCTTTTATCGCTTTTTTGGGTTATGAAACTTACAAAACCTTTATTTGATATCGTGGGTAATGAAATTTCTGGTAGAGATTTGGTACTTTTATTTGGCGGACTTTTTTTGATTGTAAAATCAATGAAAGAAATTAAAGATCAAATTCTACATAAAGAAGAAAATGAAAGTCAATTTAAGGCAAGCAATAAATTATGGGTAGTTATAGCTGAAATAGCAGTTATAGATATAGTATTTTCTTTAGATAGCGTAATTACAGCTGTAGGAATTGCTAAAGATGTTACGATTATGATTATAGCAGTAATTTTTGCCGTAGGGGTAATGCTTTTTGCTTCTAAACCCATTGCTAATTTTGTTGAAAAATATGCTAGTATAAAAATTTTAGCACTTACATTTTTAGTATTAATCGGGGGTGTGTTAGTAGCTGAAGGTTTTGATATACATATAAATAAAGCTTATGTTTATGTTGCCATGATTTTTGCTTTAATTGTGCAAATGTTAAATATTTTAGATCAAAGAAAGGAAAAAAATGCCTAAAGATGTTAATGGAGTTGAATTAAATTCAGGAGATAATGTAAGTGTGATTAAAAATCTTAAAGTAAAAGGGGCTAGTACTACTTTAAAAAGAGGAACAACAATAAAAAATATTAAATTAAGCTCAAAAGATAATGAAATTGAAGCAAAAGTAGATAAATTTGGAACCATTGTTCTTAAAACAGAATTTTTAAAGAAGATTTAGGTAAAAAATTGCGAATTTTGCTCATACTGCGAGGAAATTATTATGCAGGACAAGAAGAATTTATCATTGAAAATCAATTGCAAGATTTTACACTCGATTTGAATTTTTTTCGCTCTCTTTCTGGAAGTGTGAAAGAAATTCCGAGTGAATATAGAAATTTAAACACTAAAGATGATACTCAACTTTATAAAATTTTATTCACTCTTTTAGAATTACGTATGCAAAAAGGTGAATTTTGTGTTGTTAATACATATGATCAAATCTTAAAAAACTATAAAGAATTAGCAAATAAGTATCGTTACTCAATTTATATTGTAGAATTTAAAAGTTCTTTAGAGCAATGCTTTAAAAAAAATATACAAAAAGCTAAAGAAAAAGGCTTTTTAATTCCTTATGATCTTTTAGAGAGAATGCATTTTTTACTAGAGAAAATTCCTAAAAAGTATCCAATTTTAGCTCCAGATAATTGGAGGGAATGTCTTTATAAGGTTCCTAATTTAAGCAATTATAAAAAAATTCATCATATAGGAGATATCCAAGGATGCTATAGCGTTTTAAGAGAATATATTAAAAAGATTAAGGAAGATGAGTATTATATTTTCTTAGGAGATTATATCAATAGAGGCATAGAAAATGGTAAGGTTTTAAAATTTTTATTAAAAATTTGTGAAAAAGAAAATGTGTGTTTACTAGAAGGAAATCATGAAAAATATCTTATAAATTGGGCAAATGGAGAATTTGCCAATTCCAAGGAATTTAATGAAAATACATTAAAAGATTTTAGAAAAGAAAAACTCACTCCAAATGATGCACAGAAATTTTATCCTTATTTAAAAGAATGTTTGTACTATAAATTCGAAGATAAATTAATTTTTTGTTCTCATGGGGGTGTGGATGTTTTACCTTCTAATCCTTCTCAGATTAGCTTTATGCCAAGTTATGATTTTATTTATGGAGTTGGACATTATGAAAATAGTCAAAGCATCGCTAATCAGTTTTGCAATTTAAATAAAGAAAATATTTATCAAATTTTCGGACACAGAAACAGAGAAAAACTACCAACTCAAATTGCAAAGCGTGTTTTTTTATGTGAAGGAAAAATTGATGCTGGGGGATATTTGCGTGTTGTAACCTTAAATAAGCAAGGATTTAAATGCATAGAAATAAAAAATAATATTTACAAGAAGAAATAGTTAATCTATCTCTTCTTCATTGCCAGTTTTTTTTACAATTTTAACTCGTTCTATGGAATTGCCATCCATTTTTTTAACTTCATAATAGCACAATTCATCCTCAATACGATCACCTACTACCGGTAAACGACCTAATAAATTAAAAACATAACCCCCTATAGTTACTTGTTCAAGATCTTCATCGTAGCTAATTAAAAGCATCTCTTCAACCGTTTCTATATCACAACGTCCTTGAAATTCATAAATATTTTCAGCGAGTTTTTTATAGCTATCTTCTTCATTTTCGTTTTTAATTTCACCAATAATTTCTTCCATAATATCTTCTACGGTTAAAATTCCAGCAGTGCCACCATATTCATCAACAACAAGTGCAGTATGGGATCTTTCTTTATTCATTCTTACTAAAACTTTTGAAATACTGATGTTTTCAGGAACTAAAATAAGAGGTTTAACAAAAGAGTCTAAATTTTTATCTTTAGAATTAAGTTCATTTTGAACTATATCACGTATATGAATCATCCCTAAAATACTATCTTTAGAACCATCTATATAAGGAAAACGTGTGTGTTTATGATCACAAATAATTTGCATATTTTCTTCATAAGTTTTTTGCTTATTTAAACAAATCATATCTTTACGTGGTGTCATAATTTCTTTTGCAACTGTATCTGAAAAATCAACTGCATTGCGGATAATTTCAGTTTCAAATTCGTCTAAAATACCGCCTTTTTGACTTTCGCTTGCAATGATTTTAATTTCTTCTTCGCTATGGGTTAATTCACTTTCTTTAGCAGGTTTAATTCCAAAAATTTTTAAATTAATTGCCGCTAGAAAATCAAAAATTTTAATAAAAGGCAAAAACAATATCCAAAACCAATTTAGAGGTCTGGCTATCCAAAGTACTGCTTTATCAGCTATAGCTATAGCTATAGATTTTGGCACAAGCTCTCCTAAAACCACATGCAAGAGAGTGATAATGCTAAAAGCAATAATAAAAGAAATAGTATGGATAAAAACAGCATTAAAACCTAGTTTTAATAAAGCAGATTCAAGCATTTTTGCAATTGCTGGTTCACCGATCCAACCTAAAGCAAGGGAACTTAAAGTTATACCTAATTGACAAGCGCTAAGATAAGTATCAAGTTTAGAAGTAACTTCTAATGCCTTTTTGGCACCTGGTTTTTTTTCTTTAATCATTTCTTCGATTTTTGTTCGTCTTACTTTTACAATACTAAATTCAGATAAAACAAAAAATCCATTTAAAAGCACTAAAAATAATGCAACAAAAACCATAAATATAGAATATCCTAAATCAAAAGATGAAGAAGGTAAAGTTTGATTTAAATCAAAAACCTGACTGGGGTCCAATGAAACTCCTTATAAATTAAAATAAAATATTTAATTATACACAATTAAAAGTAAATTTTTTGCTTAATTTTTTATTTTATAATCTATACTGATTTGAAATTCTTTTAAACGTTTATAAATACTTCTAAGTTGGGTAATAGTTGTCCAATTTGTAATAAAAACACTAAAAGAACTTCTTACCTGATCAAACGCATTATTTATCTGCATTACAATTCCAAGTGTTATAATACCTCCAAAAAGACTTGGAGCCATGATTAAAAAAGGAATAATAACAATGATTTGCTCAAATAAAATTAGCCAAATATTAAAATAACCATAATGTAAAAAAAGCCTTTTGTAATTAAATTTAAGTCCAGTAAAAAGTTCTATTATGGTTTCGTTTTTTGCAAATTCTTTTCGATTATCTTCTGCATAAACCAATTCTTTTCTAAAAGCTGCTTCTGATTTTTGATTGTTATATTCTAAGCCTGGAAGTTTAATCCCTACAAACCAAGAGGCTATCAAGCCACCTAAAGAAATAAAAAGAGCAACATAAACGAGCAAGCCATCTATATTTTTTAAAAAATATAAACTTGAATTTTCATTTAAATTGAAAAATAATGCTTTAGTAGCTAAATCGCTTAAATTCCATAAAATAGGAATAAAAGCCACAAGAGTCATCAAGGCTTTTACAAATGAAAGTCCAAGGCTTTCTACAATTTTGGAAAAATTATAAACATCTTCTTGAATTCTTTGAGAACTTCCTTCGATATTATCATCTTTATTTTTCCAAAATTTTAAATAAGAAAAAGTCATAGCTTCTCGCCATTTAAAAGCATAAATACTCGCGAAATAAATATTGATTGTTGCAATAATAACATAAGGGATAGCAATTCCTAAAAAAACAAAAATGAGTGAATAAAAATCTTGCAAATCATAGAAAGGTTTCTCAAGTATTGCGGGTGTATAAAGAAAATGTTGCAATAGGGTTTGATAATAATAAATTGCCAATTTATTAATAAAATTCGCATTTTCAAAAGAATTTTGAGCCTGTTCGTTAGCTTTGATAATGCTTTGTACCACTGAATTAATTTGATCTAGAGATAAATTTTGTTTTAAAATATTTTTATCTTTAATTTCTTGAGAAATTCGAGTTGAATTTTGTTCTTTATAGGATTTTTGATCTTTTAAAATTGTAATAATTTGCTTAAAAATATCTTTGTCAATATAGGATGAATTTTGCATAGCCTCAATATCTTGTCTTTGTTTGTTTTCATTTTGAATTTCTTGAATTTTTTTAGCTTTAGCTTTTTCATATATAAGACTTTGATTATAATCTTTAGAGTTAATATGAAGTTCTCTAAGTAAAGAAGGTGTGATTTTAAAATTTTGTTTAAATTTTGCTTCGTCAAAATTTAAAATAATAGCATTAATTTTTGGTTTTTGTATAGCATTATAAAAGTCATTATACCAAGAATTAAGCGCTACATTAAAACTTGTTTGAAGATATAAAAAAAGCAAAAGCAAAAAGAGTCCTAAATAAGCCCATAAAGCCCATTTTTTAGAAGCAAAAAAAGAACGAAACATTAATCCCCTTATTTAATTATATTTTGATATTCTACTTTAGCAAGGTAAAAAATGATATAATACGGCATTTAGCTTATTAAAGGAATAAATAATGAAAAATCTTTTAATCATAGGTGCAGGAGGAGTTAGCCGCGTAGCTACCGTAAAATGTGCGATGAATTCTGATACTTTTTCTAAAATCACTTTAGCTAGTAGAACTAAAAGCAAATGTGACGAAATTGCCACTTTTATTAAAGAACGTTTAGGAGTGCACATTGAAACTGCTCATATTGATGCTGATGATAGTAATGCAGTTGTAGAGCTTATTAAAAAAACTGGGGCGCAAATTTTACTTAATGTTGCTCTACCTTATCAAGATTTAAGTTTAATGGATGCTTGTATAAAAGCAGGAATTCATTATATAGATACGGCAAACTACGAACATCCTGATTTGGCCAAATTTGAGTATAAAGAACAATGGGCAAGAAATGAAAAATTTAAAGAAGTTGGAATTTTAGGACTATTAGGAAGTGGATTTGATCCTGGAGTTACCAATGTTTTTTGTGCTTATGCGCAACAAAATTTGTTTGATGAAATTCATTATATTGATATTTTAGATTGTAATGCAGGTGATCATGGTTATGCTTTTGCAACTAATTTTAATCCCGAAATTAATCTACGTGAGGTATCAGCTAAAGGGCGTTATTGGGAAAATGGACAATGGATAGAAACAGAGCCTATGCAAATAAAAATGGAGTGGGATTATCCAGAAATTGGGGTTAAAGATAGTTATTTGCTTTATCATGAAGAACTTGAAAGTTTGGTTAAAAATATTAAAGGGCTTAAAAGAATTCGATTTTTTATGACCTTTGGCCAAAGTTATCTTACTCATATGAAATGTCTTGAAAACGTTGGAATGCTTGGAATTAAACCTATAATGCATCAAGGAAAAGAAATTATTCCTATAGAATTTTTAAAGACTTTATTGCCAGATCCTGCAAGCTTGGGACCAAGAACTAAAGGTTATACAAATATAGGTTGTGTAATACGTGGAATAAAAGATGGCAAAGATAAGCAAATTTATATTTATAATGTTTGTAATCATGAAGAATGTTATAAAGAAACTGGCGCACAAGCTGTAAGTTATACTACAGGAGTTCCAGCAATGATAGGGACTAAACTCATTGCTAAAGGAATTTGGCAAGGTAAAGGCGTGTTTAATATGGAAGAATTTGATGCTAAGCCTTTCATGGATGAGCTTAATTCTAGTGGGCTTCCTTGGAAAATTATCGAAATGACGCCAAGTTTAGGAGAGTAAGTGTAAAATCACTTACTTTTGTCCTATATAAATGAAATGTTGAACACTTCCTTCAAAATTGTAAAGATTGATAAGTTCATAATCACCCCAAAATAAAGGTTTAAAAGGCTTAAAGTCTTCTTTTAATTCTTCAATATCTTTAGTGAAGCGAATAAAAGAAGATCCACTTAATCTACCACTTGGACATTCTTTGACTTCACATAGGCCATTTTCCATAATTTCTCCTCTTTCATACATACTATAACCTTTATCGCTCATCATAGTTGCAAAGATGATAGCACCTTCATTGCAAATATCATACAATTCTTGAACAGTTTGTTTAAAGCTTTCAAAAGGAAGATAATAAAGACTTTGATTGGCTAAAATTAAATCCATTTTTACATTAAAAAGATTTTTTATGCTTGAATTAGGGGTAATAACATGAAAATTATTAGAGTTTAATTTAGGATCTCTTTCCCAAATTTCTTTTAAACTAGGAACTATATCTAAGCCATAAGCCTTATACCCCCCCCCAGTAATATCTTGAAGATATTTAGAATGCACACCATTACCACAACCAAAATCTAGTAAATTTCCACTTGTTTTATTGAGTTTGTATTTTAAAATTCTTTCGTAAAATCTTATAACATGACCATCAGGATATTGTAATCCATAACCCTCTTTTTCATATTTTTGAGTATAAGCAGATAAAGAATTATCCATAATTTTTCCTTTATATTTAAATGTAAAGTTTAATATTATACAAATAAAATAAAAATTATAACCTTAAAATAAAGATGCTAGCAAATAAATATTTTTGATTTAGGCTTTAATATTTTTAAAAAATTAGAAATTTCAATTTCATCTTGAGTCATTTTTTATCTTTAATCTATTATTGTAGATTTTTAAGTATATTTTAGTATTATTTTTTTAGGTTGCGGAGAAAAACCTCCTATTTAAATTGAAACTTTTGAACAATATAATCCATATCTTTCATTCAAAATCAAAATTTTTAAAAATTACTTATTTGGTGGATTCTGTGAAAATCACTGATATAATTCCTAATCATGAAAAATGCAAAGTTTAGGTATCTTAGATGAAGGTAAATTTAAAATTGATAAAGTATTCAAATATGGAAAATTTGGGACTATAAGTGGATGCGCTAAATTGTTAGAAATTATAAGAAAAACAGATAAAGAGAATAGAATTTTAAATTTTAATTATTCCGCATAAAGCGGAATAAAATTATTTTACCGGATGAAGTTCGTTAGTGTAAAAGCTAATAGAATTAATTCCTTCTTTTAGAGCCCATTCATAAGCTTTTGATACAAAATCCCAATTAATATGAGCATAGAATTTTTCTAAATAAGCAGGACGGGCATTGCGATGATCAACGTAATAAGCATGTTCCCAAACATCTACTACAAGTAAAGGAATTTTATCTTCAGTGATAGGAGTAGCAGCATTTGAAGTCGCAACTAATTCTAGTTTTTGATTTTTGCTATTATAAACAAGCCAAAACCATCCAGATCCAAAAAGACCAGTAGCACCTTTAATAAATTCAGCTTTAAAATTATCTAAAGAACCAAATTCTTTTTCTAAGGCTGCTTTTAAATCCCCTTTTGCCTCACAGGCATTAGGAGTAATGCAATCAAAATAAAAATCATGATTATAAACTTGAGCTGCATTATTAAAAATTCCACCATTTGATGATTTGATAATACTTACAAGATCTTTGTTGGCAAATTCAGTTTCTTTTATAAGATTATTTAAATTGGTTACATAAGTATTATGATGTTTCCCATAATGATAATTAAACGTCTCAGCACTTAAAAAATCGCCAAAAGCATTGATATCATAAGGTAGTTTTCTTAATTCAAACATATTTTCTCCTTTTTTATTTTTGGTGAAAAATTGTAGCATAAAAAATCATAAAATAAAGTAATTTAATAAACTTTTATGAAAAATATTTTTTAGATTGATTTTTGAAAGATTTATAGTGGTGACCCATACGAGACTCGAACTCGTGTTACCGCCGTGAAAGGGCGATGTCCTAACCGCTAGACGAATGGGCCTTTTTTTGTATTTTAAAAATTAATAAAGCGAAATTATATATTTTTAATTCTTAAATATTCATTAAAATTATTTTTTATATGAAAAAATTAATATTTTTTGATTATAATTTCATTTTTTTTGGAGTTTTTATGGATTATTTGAGTCTTATTTTACTCTCTTGTGCTTTAGCAATGGATGCTTTTGCAGTTTCTTTATGCAAAGGATTTAGTGTTAAGAGGTTAAATTTAAAACATTATTGTATTGTAGGTGCTTATTTTGGCGGTTTTCAAGCTTTAATGCCTGTTTTTGGTTATATTATTGGTTTAAGTTTTGCATCTTTTGTAGCAAGTATTGATCATTGGATAGCATTTATTTTGCTTGGCTTTATTGGAATAAAAATGATTAAAGAAGCATTTGAAAACGAAGATTGTGATATTAATGCTAATCAATTTAATTTTAAAATCATGTTTTCTTTAGCTATTGCAACCAGTATTGATGCTTTAGCGGTTGGAATTAGCTTTGCATTTTTAGAAACTCCCTTATTTATAGCAGTTTTATTTATTGGTTTTATTACTTTTGTATTTTGTATTTTAGCTTTAAAAATAGGTAATAAATTTGGAGTTTTCTTAAAAAATAAAGCTGAATTTTTAGGAGGAGCTGTTTTAATTATTTTGGGTGTGAAAATTTTAATCGAGCATTTATTTTTTAATGCATAAATTTTTGTTTTAAAAACTCGAAAGATTCATTAAAATTTAAAGATACACTTTGAAATTTTTTGTTAAAAGTTCTTTGTCGTTTGGCAAGTTGTGCAGTGTGTGTTGTGATTAAATTTTCAAGTTCATTAAGAGAAATTTTGCCATTTAAATATTCTTTGCATTCTTTTAGACCTATACAATTTAAAGCTTTAGTATCATGATGAAATTTAGAAAAAAGCTCTTTAGCTTCTTCTAAAAGACCATTTTTAAGCATTTTTTCAGTTCTTATTTTTATACGATCCCTTAACAAATTACGTTCCCAAATAATTTCATAAATTTCTATATTTTTTAAAATTCCTTGCTTACGAGTTTGTTTTAAAAAAATACTTGGAATTTCTTTTGTGATTTCATAGATACTTAACCATTTTCTCAAACGATAGGTGTCGTTTTTTTCTATTTTAAAATCAGGATCAATTTTGCATATTAAAGAGTAAATTTCATCATTACTTAGATCAGTTTTTATTTCTTCTATTTTTTGACTTAGACCATCTATCATAGTTTTTAAATAAAATCCAGTTCCACCTGTTATAATTAAAGGCAAATTCTTTAGCTTGGCAAATTCTTTAGCTTTTTGATACTCTTTAATAAATAAATCTACATTAAAATGTTCATTAACGCTGATTAAATTTATGCCAAAATAATGAAAATTTTCGAGTTCTTCTTTGGACGGTTTAGCACTTGCAATATTAATTTCTTTGTATACACAAAGACTATCAAGGCTTAAAATAACTGCATCAAAATTTTTGGCCAATAAATTAGCTAGATGAGTTTTTCCGCTCGCAGTTGTTCCAATAATAGCTATTTCAAAAAACATAACGATAAATTTATCCTAAAATTTATTAAAATTTGAGTAAAATCATAGCAAAAATTTTTAAAGCGGAAAAATGAATTTATTTTGGACAAAATTTAAAGATATTTTAGAACTCATTGTATTTAAGCATTCTATTTTTGCCTTACCTTTTTTATTTTCATCTATGATTGTAGGCTCAAAACTTGCAAATGATACAGCTTGGTTTGGTTTTAAGGCTTTAATTTTAGGTATTATTTGTGCTGTGAGTGCTAGAAATTTTGCCATGGCAAGCAATCGTTTAATGGATGAAGATATAGATAAAGATAATCCACGCTGTGCTAATCGCCCTAATATAAGTGGAAAAATTGGTAAAAAAAGTATTTGGTTATTTATTATTGTAAATGCTTTGATTTTTATACTTTGTTCTTATTTTATCAATACTTTGGCTTTTTATCTTTCTTTGCCAGTGCTTTTTATTTTAGCAATTTACTCTGCTTTTAAGCGTTTTAGCTCTTTAGTGCATTTGGTTTTAGGTTTTTGTTTAGGTTTGGCACCTATAGCTGGAAGTGTTATCGTGATGGGCAAAATTCATATTTATAGTGTTATTTTGTGTTTAAGTGTTACTTTTTGGACTGCTGGTTTTGATTTACTTTACTCTTTACAAGATATGGATTATGATAAAAAAACAGGACTTTTTTCAATTCCTGCACAATTTGGAGCTAAAGCAACTTTGTTAATTTCTGCCTTTTTTCATATTTTAGCGGTGTTATTTTGGTTGCTTTTTGTCTGGCAAGTTTGGGGTATAGCTTTAGGATATATTTCATTATTAGGTATATGTGTTTGTGCCGTGATTTTACTTTTTGAACATAAAATTGTTCGCAATAATTTTAATCATATTAATAAGGCATTTTTTACTTTAAATGGTTATTTGAGTATGATATTTTTTATTTTTATTTTGGTTGATTTATTATGGAATTAAAATTATTTAAAGCCGGATTTGAAGCTGAATTAGAAAGTTGCAAAATAGAAGATAATTATTTTTTGCAAGAATATCTTAAATTAGGAGCTATTTCACAACTTTCAAAATGGAAAAAAATGGCAACTCGTATCGATTTTAGCGATGGAGAAAAGATAATTTTTGATTTAATTTTAAGTTTAAAAGAAGATATTTTAAGAGTTGAAAGTGCTATAAATAAGAATGAAAAATTTATACCTTTAAAACAAAAAGCTATTGTAGAATCTTTAAATTTTGAACATCTTAATTTTTTAGAAAATATTTTAGAAATTGATAAAGAATATTATATAAGGTTTAGTCTTAATAATCAAAAAATGGCGCTTTTTGCAAAAGCTAAAAGTCAAACTTTAGCACAAATTATTAAGATTAAACCTGAAGATAAAACAGCATTTGATGCCTTTGTAGTTGAGGTACAAAGAGATATGATTAGGAATAAAAAGGAGCTAGAATTATGAGTAATGATGTAATTTATTTAGTTTTTGTATTTGTGCTTTTAGTTGCAATGTTAGCTTATATTAATATTAAAGAAAGAGAAAATAATACAAAGCTTGCAAAACTTCAAGGAGTGATCGAGGATATAACTAAGGAAATACATTATTTTCGTAAAGAGCTTGGAGTAAAAGAAGAAGGTGAAAATGATGAAGAAGACTACAAAATCACCCTTTTAAAGGAAGAAATGCAAATTGAACTTGAAAAACAAATCAGCGCTAAAATCACTCCTGTTTTAAGAACTCTTAAAACGATGGAGCATATTATAGAAGATTTTCAAAATGAACAACAAAATCGTCTTTTAAATTTAGAACAAAAAGCACAAAGTATGACCAAGCTTACTCCAAATTATGATACAGAAGAGCAAAAAATTATTGATCTGTTTAAAGAAGGAAAAACTATAGAGCAAATTGCCAAAGACTTAAGAATAGGAATTGGAAATGTCGAACTTGTTTTAAAATTTAAACAGCTTATAAAATGATATTTAGGGGTTTTAATGCTAATAGACCAATTTGGTAGAAAAATTAATTATCTTAGAATTTCAGTAACACAACGATGCAATTTTCGTTGTCTTTATTGTATGCCAAAAATTCCATTTAATCACCAACCAAAAGAAAATTTGTTGAGTTTTGAAGAACTTTTTTTATTTGTAAAAGCAGCCATTGATGAAGGAATTGAAAAAATTCGTATCACTGGAGGTGAACCTTTATTGCGTAAAGATTTAAGCATTTTTATTAAAATGATTCATGATTATAAAAAAGAGCTTGATTTGGCTATTACAACTAATGGATTTTTATTGAAAGATTTTGCTAAAGATCTTAAAAATGCAGGATTAAAACGCTTAAATGTTTCTCTAGATACTTTGGATGAAAAAAAGGCAAAAAAATTAGCACAAAAAGATGTTTTATCGAGTGTTTTAGCTGGAATTGAAGAGGCTTTAAATGTCGGATTAAAAGTTAAATTAAATACCGTTGCACTTAAAAATTTAAATGATAATGAGCTTATAGCTCTTTTAGAATTTGCTAAATCTAAAAATATGCAAATTCGTTTTATAGAATTTATGGAAAATACTCATGCCTATGGTAAGTTACAAGGTTTAAAAAGAGATGAAATCATTCAAATTTTAAGTCAAAAATATGACATAAAACTGATTAAAAAAGCAGAAAAAGCTCCAGTGAGTCTTTATAGCGCTAATGATTATGAATTTGGGATTATAGATCCACACAGTCATGAATTTTGTGATTCTTGTAATCGCATCCGTCTTAGTGCTGAAGGACATTTAATACCTTGTCTTTATTTTGATGAAGCTTTGAGCATCAAAGAAGCAATTAAAAAAGGCGATGTTAAAGCTGCTGTAGAAATTTTACAAGAAGTTTTACGTAATAAGCCTGAAAAAAATAAATGGAGTGTTGTAGATAATGAGACTTCAATGCGTGCCTTTTATCAAACTGGGGGTTAAAATTGCAAATTGTTGAAATTTTTTTAAGTATCCAAGGAGAGGGTAAATATGCTGGAAAATTAGCTATTTTTATTCGTTTTGCAGGTTGTAATTTCAATTGTAGTGGTTTTGGGGTTGAAATTAAAAAAGATGGAAAAATTCTAAAAGGTTGTGATACTATAAGAGCTGTTTTTACTCAAGAATTTAAGCAAAAATATAAAATTTTAAATGCAAATGAAATTTTTAATCAAGTAATAAAACTTAAAGATAAGTTTAATCCTATCATAGTAATTACAGGTGGAGAGCCTTTAATTTATCATCAAAATCCTGAATTTATTACTTTAATCAAATCTTTATTAGAGGAAAATTTTGAAGTTCATTTTGAAAGCAATGGTAGTATAGAAATTGATTTTTTAAAATATTCTTTTTACAAAGAATGCATTTTTGCATTAAGTGTTAAATTAGAAAATAGCGGAGTAGATCGTCATAAGCGTTTGAATTTTAAAGCTCTTAAATCATTTAAAAATAATTCCAAAGATAGTTTTTATAAATTTGTATTGGATGCAAATACATTAAAAACCTCTTCGGAAGAAATTTCAGAAATTTTAAAAGAAGCTCCTAATGAAGTTTTTTGTATGCCTATGGGGGAAAATCAGATTAATTTAGATAAAAATGCTAAAAAAATTGCTGAATTTTGTATCAAGAATGGATATAATTATTCTGATAGAATTCATATTCGTTTATGGAATGATAAAGAGAGCGTATGATTATTAGAAAATTATTTGAATTTGAAAATGCCCATATTGTTAGATTTTGCTCTTCAAAACGTTGTAAAAGTAGCATACATGGACATTCTTACAAAGTCGAAGTTTTGCTTGAGAGTAAATATTTGGATAATGCTGGAATGGTTTATGATTTTGGACTTTTAAAAACTTATATTCGTCAAATTATTGATAGTTTTGATCATGCTATTACACTTTTTAATCAAGATGATCAATCTTATTTGCACGAGATGAAAAAATATTCTCAAAGATGGATTACTTTGCCTGTTAATGTGAGTGCTGAAAATTTTTGTCGCGTGTTTTTTATACTTATTGATGCTTTGCTTAAGCAAACAAAGATGGTTAATGGAGAGCAAGGCGTGAATTTGCAAAGTATTATAGTCCATGAAACAAGAACAGGCTATGCTCAAGCTTTTAAAGATGATGCTTATTCAGATATTTTGCCAAAAATTTCTCTTAATGATATTGAATTTTCACCAGCTATTAAAGCAGAGTGGAATGATATAGATTTTTATGACAAATTAAAAAATTCATATATTTTTACAAATCCTAAGGAGATCTAATGGGCAAAATTTTAATTACTATTATAAGTTTTCTTATTGCTTTATCAATTAGTGCTTGCAGTGATAATGATGAGTTAAATTCTAAAAAACAAAATTCTATAGAGGATAAAGTTGAGTTAGAAAAAAATGATGAAACAACGCAACTAAGCGATACAAATTTGCCTTTACCTGTGGATGATGAATCGGACAATTTTAATATAACTTATAATACAAATTCGAGTATAGTAGGTTCTTTATATAAACAAAAATGTGCCAGTTGTCATGGAGAAAAAGGAGAATTAAAACCTAAAAAAAGTGTAGCTATTAGGAACTTAAGTTTTGAAAATTGGACTTTAAAAATTCAAAAATTAAAAGATAATTCTCATGCTTTTTTAACAAAAGAACAAAGCGATAATTTAGCAAAATATATTATTAAGGTAAAATAATTATGGAACAAAGTTATCATTTTTTTATAGCATTGCATCTTTATAGTCTATATGCAAGTGGATTTTTAATGTTTTTTTATTTGATTTTAACTCAAGGCAATTTCAAAACAGAATTTATTTTTATCCGTAGAATTCGATTATTTTTGCCCATATACTATACTTTTTTAGCTTTTATGCTTTTTACAGGTTTTTTACTTTTAGCCATGAAAAAATTTCAAATGAGTTTAAATTTTTGGTTAATGATTGCATCTTGGATTTTAATTTTAGCATTAGCAATTTTTCATTTTATACAGTTTAAAAAAGCTCGCAGAATAAGACGTTATATTGCTTTTAGATGGATGAGTTTTTTGATTTTATTTTGTGAAATGTTATTGTTATTTTTGCCTTTTGTTTTAAAAAAATATTTATAAAATGCAATTTTTGTATCATGAGCAGGCTGGTGAGGAAATTTTAAAATTAAAAGGTGAAGAATTTGCTCATTTAAAGGCAAGAAGGGTTAAAGAAAACGAAATATTAATTTTAAGAAATTTAAAGGATAAGTTTGCTTATACCTATAAAATTTCTAATGTGGAACGTCATTCTTGCCAATTGCATTTTTTAGGTAAGGAAAATAAAACAACATATAAAAATACCGCTTTAAATTTAGCTTTAGCTGTGATAGATATCAAGATTTTAGAAAAAACACTTCCTTTTTTAAATGAACTTGGGGTCGAAACTTTACATCTTGTTTTTACTGATTTTTCGCAAAGAAATTTCAAAATAGATTTAAGTCGCTTTGAAAAAATTATCATCGCATCTTGTGAACAATGCGGAAGAGAAAGTAAAATGAAAATACAAATTTATAACCATGTAAAAGATTTTTATGAAAAATTTCCAGAAGCTGTTTTGGTTGATTTTGAAGGAGAAGTAAAGGAATTTGATTTAAATAAAATTTATTTTGTGGGTCCTGAAGGAGGATTTAGTCAAAGTGAGAAACAAATTTTTAAAGAAAAAATTAGATTGAAAGCTCAAAATATTCTTAAAAGTCAAACTGCTATTATATCAATTGCCTCAAAAATACTTCTTTAAAAAACACTTAAATTAATCTAATTTTTATATTATATTTACTATAATCACCGTTTATTGTTTTATTTTTTTAAGGAAAAGTTATGAAAAAAGAAATTCACCCAGAATATGTAGAATGTAAAGTTAGTTGTGCTTGTGGCAATACTTTTGTAACTAAGTCTAATAAAAATGAATTAAGAGTAGATATTTGTTCGAGTTGTCATCCTTTTTTTACAGGAAGTGAAAAAATAGTTGATGCTGCAGGTCGTGTAGAGAAATTTAAGAAAAAATACGCAATGCAATAATTATGCTCTATTTTATTCCTACTCCGATAGGAAATTTAGGCGATATATCTTTTCGTGCTTTAGAGCTTTTAAAGACTTGTGAAATTTTTTTTTGCGAAGATACAAGAATAAGCAAGTCTTTGCTTTTATCACTTTCTCATAAATTTAAAATTGATTTTAAAACTAAAAAAATGATTTCTTTTCATTCTCATAATGAAAAGGAAATTTTAAAGAATCTAAATCCAGAAATTTTTTCTCAAGATATAGCTTTTTTAAGTGATGCAGGTATGCCAGGTATTAGCGATCCTGGGTATGCTTTAGTTGATTTTGCTTTGAAAAATGGTATTAAATTTGAAGTTTTACCAGGTGCAAATGCAGCTTTAGTTGCTCTTGTAAGTTCAGCTCTAAGTGAAAAAGAATTTGTTTTCATGGGTTTTTTAGCTAATAAAGGCAAAGATCGTATAAAAGATATTCAAAGAGCTTTAAATCATTCTTATGCGAGTATTATTTATGAATCGCCTAAGCGAATTTTATCTTTGGTAGAGCAAATTTCTTTTATAGATGAAAATCGTGAAATTTTTGCAATAAAAGAAATTTCTAAAAAATTTGAAACAAAATTTAAAGGTAAAGCCAAAGAAGTTTTTAATGAACTAAAAGAAGCAAATTTGAATGGAGAATGGGTACTTGTTATTTCAAAAAATCATCAAAATTTAAATTATAATTCTTTATTAGAAAGTGATATTTTAGAGCTTGATATTCCTCTGAAAACCAAAAGCAAACTTTTATCCAAAATCAATGGAAAAAGTCCAAAAGAAATTTATGCAAAACTGCTTTTAAGTCAAAATTAGATACAATCAAATTTATGATAGTTTATGGAAAACAAATATTTTTTTACATTCTAGAGCATCATAAAGATCTAATTAAAGAGCTTTATTTGGCTAAAGAATGCGATAAAGAAATTTTTAAGAAAATTGCAAATTTTGGATTTAAAATTAAAAAACTTGATTTTAAAACAGCTCAAGCTTATGCTAAAGGTGGAAATCATCAAGGTTTTTTACTTGACATTGAAGAATATCAATTTAAAGAATTAACTTCCTTAAAAAAAAGCGATTTTATAGTGATACTTTGCGGTATTAGTGATGTTGGAAATATAGGTTCTATTGCACGAACTAGCTATGCTTTAGGAGCTGGTGGAATTATTTTTATTGGAGAAAGATTAAATATGGAGGGAGTGATACGTACAAGTAGTGGTGCGGCTTTGGATCTTGATATTGTTTTAAATCGTGATATTTTATCAGTTATAAATGAGTTAAAACAAGTTGGATTTAAAATTTTTGCTAGTGCAAATGGAGGAAAAGAAATTCATGATTTTAGATTTGAAAAAAACAAAAAAGCTCTCATTTTAGGAAGTGAGAGTTTGGGATTGAGCCAAAAAATAATAAATAAATGTGATGACTGTTTAGGTATAAAGATGAAACATGGTTTTGATAGTCTTAATGTCAGCGCAGCTTTTGCAATACTTTGTGATAGGATGATAAATGCTTAATTGGAAAAAAATTGAAGATTTTAATTTAAAAGAAGTTGTGGATAAAACACAAATTGAACTTGATTTTTTAAATGCCTTGATTAAAAAAGATTTTTCAACTTTGCACCGTTTTAATGTAAAAGGTTTTATAAAAATTTTGAGTCGAGAATATGATCTTGATTTTACTGATTTTAATGAAGAATACGAAGCTTATTTAAATGAAAATAATTTAAATACCATTAAAAATAATAATAATATAAAAATTACAACTCCAAAGCTTGATGCTTACCATCAAAAATCAACTAATTTTGCCGCTTTGATTATACTTTGTATTATAGCTATTATTCTAGCTTTAGGAATTTATTATTTTGACACAATTAAAGGTTTTTTTAAAAACGAACAAAATAATTCTAGCACAGCAGTTGTAGATATTATAGGACAGGCGCAAAATAATTTAAAATCTTTAGAAGGCAATGTAGTTGTAATTAATAATGAAACTAAAGAAAAATTAGATGAAAACGTAAGTTCTGAAATAATATCTAATGATCAAGATTCTCAAACACAAGGTCAAAATACAATTCAAGAAACAGATGAAAATATAACAATAGAAAATAATAAAACTGACGAAGATATTATACTTAAAGAACAAAATACTGAATTAGATAGTATTAATAAAAATGCTCATTTTAAAATTTCTACTAAAACTTGGATTGGTATTATTGAATTGCAAAAATATAAAAAAACAAGTTTTGTCAAAAGTCAAGATTTTACCCTTCCTTTAGATGTTGATCAGCTGGTTTTAACGGGTCCTTCTGCTTTAAGTATTATTGATGAAAACAATAAAGAGCATCAATTTCCAGCTGGAAGCCCTAAACGCTTTTTAATTAAAGATGGTAAAATTAAAAATATTACATTAGCCGAATTTATGAAATTTAATAAAGGCAGAGAATGGTAAGAATATTTTTTTCCTTTTTCTTTTCTATACAGACGGTATTTGCGATTTCAAGTTTAGAATTAGCCCAAAATTTGGTTAATGATTCTAGTAAAAATTCTCAACTTAATCTTTTATTTGCAAATTCTTCTTATTTAGATGATAAGGGAAATTTAGATATTGCTAATATTTCAAGAGTTTTAAAAACCAATTCTTTACTTAATTTAAATTTGCCAAATTCTCAAACTTTAAAATTAAATTTTAGAGCAAAAGCTGATTCAGTTATTTTTTTTAAAATTTTATCTGATGCTTTGGTTGAGAGTGGATATGTTTATTTTATTCCTACAGAGTTAATTTTACATGAGGGAAATATTGATTATACAGTGCAAGTTGATTCCCAGTATATATTGGATCCAGGAACCTTGTATAGATTATTGAAAAAAAATTCAGTTTATATAGATGATATCAAACAAATTGGACCTTATTTTTATCAATATGATTTAAATTTTGATAATGCAAAATTAGATACTAATGTTAACATTGCTTTAAATTCTTTAACTATTTTGGAAAGACCTCTTAAGGATTATATTTTCACAACTAAAAATGCCTCTAAATTAGTCATAGATGCAAGCGATGCTGATTTTTGGTTTCCTAAAATATTGTTTTTGGATAAAAATCTCAATTTAATTAAAAGTATAAAAAATAATAAACAAAATAATCATTTTGAAGAATTTATTCCAAGTGGGTCGGTTTATGTTATAGTAAGTGATATGTATAGTTTAGATAATATTCGTAGAGGTTTAAAGGTGCTTTTGAAAAAATAAAAGGAAAAAAATGTTTGATGAAATTCGTTTTAATACTATAGAAAGATTGCCAAATTATGTTTTTGCAGAAGTTAATGCAATAAAAATGAATGCAAGACGTTTAGGGAAAGATATTATCGATTTTTCTATGGGAAATCCAGATGGAAAGACTCCGCAGCATATTATTGATAAATTATGCGAAAGTGCTAATAAAGATAAAACCTCAGGTTATTCCGCTTCAATTGGAATTTTTAAATTAAGATTAGCTATTTGTGATTGGTATCAAAGAAAATATAATGTTAGCCTTGACCCTGAAACCGAAGTTGTTGCAACTATGGGCTCTAAAGAAGGATTTGTTAATCTTGCTAGAGCAATTATTAATCCAGGTGATGTAGCCATAGTTCCAACTCCTGCTTATCCTATACATACTCAAGCTTTTATTATAGCTGGGGGCAATGTAGTTAAAATGCCTTTGATCTATAATGAAAACTTTGAATTAGATGAAGATAAATTCTTTCAAATTTTAAACACAACCTTACAAGAAAGTGTTCCAAAACCTAAATATTTAGTTGTTAATTTTCCGCATAATCCTACAACAGTAATTTGTGAAAAAAGTTTTTATGAAAAATTAGTTCAAATTGCAAAAAAAGAAAGGTTTTATATTATTTCAGATATTGCCTATGCTGATTTAACATATAATTCTTACAAAACTCCATCAATTTTAGAAATCGATGGTGCTAAAGATGTAGCTGTAGAAACTTATACTCTTTCAAAATCTTATAATATGGCTGGTTGGAGAGTGGGTTTTGTAGCAGGAAATAAGCGTTTAATTAATGCTTTAAAAAAAATTAAATCTTGGTTTGATTATGGCATGTATACTCCAATACAAGTAGCAGCAACCGTTGCGTTAAATTCTGATCAAAGTTGTGTTGAAAAAATTAGATTAAATTATGAAAAAAGAATGCAGGTTTTAATCGAGTCTTTTTCTAATATAGGTTGGAATTTATCAAAACCTAAAGCAAGCATGTTCGTTTGGGCAAAACTTCCACCTCAAAAAGCTTATTTAAAAAGTTTAGAATTTTCAAAGCAACTTTTACAAGAAGCTAATGTGGCTGTTAGCCCAGGAGTTGGCTTTGGAGAAGCTGGCGATGATTATGTGCGTATTGCTTTAATAGAAAATGAAAATCGCATACGTCAAGCTTCCAGAAATATAAAAAAATATCTTAAAGAATAATCATGAAAGTAGCGATTTTAGGTTATGGAACCGTAGGTAGCGCAGTTGTTAAAACTTTACTAGAAAATCAAAAGATAATTAAGGCTAGATGTGGACAGGATATTATTCCAGTAATTGCTTTAGCAAAAACTCCAAAAAATAATGCTTTAATTCCAATAACAACAAATGTCAATGAAATTTTAAATCGAGATGATATCGATGTTTTTGTTGAGCTTATGGGTGGAATCGATAAACCCTATGAACTTATAAGTGAAATTTTAAAAAAAGGAAAAAGTGTTGTAACAGCTAACAAAGCTTTATTAGCTTATCATCGTTATGAGCTTGAAAATTTAGCTAAAAATTTAGCATTTGGGTATGAAGCTAGTGTGGCTGGAGGTATTCCAATTATTAAAGTTTTAAAAGAGGGCTTAAGTGCTAATAATATTATAAGCATAAAAGGTATTTTAAATGGTACCTGTAATTATATTTTAACTTGTATGCAAGAGGGAATGGATTTTAACAAGGCCTTAAAAAAAGCTCAAGAATTAGGTTATGCCGAATCAGATCCAAGTTTTGATATACAAGGTAAAGATGCTGCCCATAAGCTTTTAATTTTAGCCAGTATTGCTTATCATTTGGATGCCAAGCCTGAAGATATTTTAATTGAAGGTATTGAAAACATAGGATCTGAAGATATGTATTTTGCTAAAGAGTTTGATTTTACAATTAAACTTTTAGGTATTGCTAAGTTAAAGAATTCTTGTGTAGAATTGAGAGTTCATCCTACTATGATCAGCAAGGATAAAATTCTCTCAAAAGTAGATGGCGTGATGAATGCGATTTCTATTGAAGGAGATTTGCTAGGAGAAAGTTTATATTATGGAGCTGGAGCTGGAGGAATGGCAACTGCAAGTGCTGTTATTTCAGATCTAATTGATGTTGCAAAGGAAAATCTTAGATCACCTATGTTAGGTTTTAGAAAAAATATTGAATTTAAACTTTTAAAACAAGATGAAATTTATACAAAATATTATTTAAGAATTAAAGTTGAAGACAAAATAGGCGTGCTATCTGAAATCACACAACTTATGTCTAAAAATTTAATTTCAATAGATAGTTTTTTACAAAAATCTAAAAAAGATGAAAACTATACAACTTTATTTTTTACCACACATTTTACTTATGAAAAAAGTATCAAAGCCTTGATTAAAATATTAGAAAAACAAGACTTTGTTAAAGATAAGCCTTTTATGATGCGTATAGAAGAGTAAAATGGGATTAAAAGCTTATCTTGATGGAATTAAAGGAGAAGATCAAGCTTGTATTTTTTTAAAAAAACATAAATTTACTATTTTAGAGAGGAATTTTCATTCTAAATTTGGTGAAATTGATATTATCGCTATAAAAGATGATATATTGCATTTCATAGAAGTTAAATTTACCCAAAATAGCTATGATATTTATGAACGTTTTGATTATAATAAATATCAAAAAATCATCAAAACTATTAAAGTTTATCTATTGAAAAAAAGATTAAATAATGATTTTCAAATTGATCTAATTTGCGTTAAAAATAATATAATAGAATTTATTGAAAATGTTAGTTTTTAAGCTGATATTTAAAAAAATAAATTAAAATTAGATAAAACTACGAAAGGAATAAAAAAATGGGAAAGTATATAGAATTAACTTCTGAAAATTTTTCACAAGTAAAAGAAGGTGTCGCGTTAGTTGACTTTTGGGCTCCTTGGTGCGGACCTTGCAGAATGCTTGCTCCTGTAATTGATGAACTTGCAAATGATTTTGAAGGAAAAGCAAAAATTTGTAAAATCAATACAGATGAACAAGGTGATTTAGCAGCAGAGTATGGAGTAAGATCAATTCCTACTTTAATATTTTTTAAAAATGGAGAGGTTGTAGATCAACTTGTAGGTGCGCAATCAAAACAAGCTATCACTGATAAACTTAATTCTCTACTTTAATCTTAAAAAGCTAGTATATTCTAGCTTTTTCAAATTTCAAATTTATACTAAATAATAATTTTTATTATCTACTATTAAGAATAATTTTTATATTATTATTAACAAAAATAAAAATAAAAGGAAAATATATGTTAGATTTAGCAATTATAGGTGGAGGTCCAGCTGGTCTTAGTGCCGGTCTTTATGCAACTCGCGGTGGCTTAAAAAATGTAGTAATGTTTGAAAAAGGTATGCCAGGAGGGCAGATCACTTCAAGTTCTGAAATTGAAAATTATCCAGGTGTGGCGCAAGTTATGGATGGAATTTCTTTTATGGCTCCTTGGAATGAACAATGTATGCGTTTTGGTCTTAAACATGAAATGGTCGGTGTGGAGCAAATTTTACAAAATGATGATAAAACTTTCACTATTAAATTAGAAGGTGGAAAAACAGAAACAGCAAAAGCCGTAATTGTTTGCACAGGATCAGCTCCAAAAAGAGCAGGTTTTAAAGGAGAAGATGAATTTTTTGGAAAAGGAGTGAGTACTTGTGCAACGTGTGATGGATTTTTTTATAAAAATAAAGAAGTAGCCGTTTTAGGTGGTGGAGATACAGCATTAGAAGAATCTTTATATCTTGCTAATATTTGTTCTAAAGTTTATCTTATCCATCGTAGAGATGAATTTAGAGCCGCTCCTTCAACGGTTGAAAAAGTAAAGAAAAATGAAAAAATTGAATTGATCACTAGCGCGAGTATTGATGAAGTTTATGGTGATAAAATGGGTGTTAGCGGAGTAAAAGTGAAGCTAAAAGATGGAAGCATTAGAGATTTAAAAGTTCCAGGAATTTTTACTTTTGTTGGTTTAAATGTGAGAAATGAAATTTTAAAGCAAGATAATGGCCAATTTTTATGTTCTATGGAAGAAGGTGGGCAAGTGAGTGTTGATCTTAAAATGCAAACGAGTGTTTCTGGGCTTTTTGCTGCAGGAGATTTGAGAAAAGATGCTCCAAAGCAAGTTATTTGTGCTGCAGGAGATGGGGCTATAGCTGCACTTAGTGCTATGGCTTATATAGAAAGCCTGCATTAATATTTTTAGGTTAGAAAATTTCTAACCTAATTTTGATAATTATAAAAATCTTCTTTCAAAAATAAAAATAATTTATTTTAAAAATTTTTTACATTAATACAGAAGTATTGCTTAAATATTTAGCATTATTTTAACTTCATTATTTAATAAATCAATTTATCAAAATTTTATACTAAAAAATTTATAAGAAATCTCATTATTTGTTATTGAATAATTAATAAGAGCTTAGAATAATTAATAATTTTTATGATTTTATATGTAATATTTCTTAATTTCAGTGTAAATTAATAGGGGGGGGGGATTATAATTTTTTCGAATTTAATTTTAAGGAGAAAGAATGAGATTAATCATTTGTATTTTATTGCCTTGGCTCGGTTTTTTTACTATAGGCAAACCCTTTTCTGCAATTATATGTTTTATTTTGCAAATTACCCTTATTGGCTGGCTACCCGCTATGGTCTGGGCTGTATATGCTCTTAACCAATATAAAACAGATAAAAAAATTGCAAATATTTTAAAAAACCAAGAAGGGAAAATTTAATGAAATATTTATTATCTATTATTTTAGCTTTTATTTTAGGCGCTTGTTATCAAAAAGGTTTAGAAGTTAATCAAGATAAATTAAATTCTATTGTTATAGGAAAGAGTACTCAAGAAGATGTAGAAAAAATTATAGGTTATCCTGTAAGAAAAACAAGTTTGGGCAATAAAGAGGTATGGTATTATGATTTTACTAGAATTTCTTCTGTTCCTGGATTTGATAAAGACGAAAGCACAGTTTTTGAATTTAATAAAAAAGGCATAGTAGTTAAAAAATATAAAACTTCAGGTTCTGGAAATTCAAATCCTTTGTTAGGTGGGTAATTTAAATCAAAGAAGAAGTCAAAAAAAGAAGCGAACTTTATGCTAAAAAAGAAAGAGTTTTTATAGAAAAAGAAGAAATTGTCAATAAAAACAATAAATTATTTAGAGTAAAGACTCAAACATCAATCAGTCCTGATGGGGAAGAAGAAATCACAAAGACTGAAACATACCAAATTACTAGATAAAGGAAAAAAATGAAAAAAATGTTATTTGCGATAGTTGCAGTATTTTTTATTGCTTGTGGTGGAGATAAACTTGTTAAATTTGAATACGAAAAAGGAAATAAAGAATTATTTGAAAAGGCAAATAATCTTATTAAAGAAAAATATCCAAATTATAATCTTTACTCATGGAAATCGCTAGAAAATATTTCAAGTATTCAAGAAGCTAAATATAGAATGAATACTATTGAAGATAGTATTTCTAATCAAGGGTATTGCAAAAATGATGAAGAACATTATTGTAATTATATCTTGTTAGAAAAAAATGGAAGATATAGATTAATAGAAGTTAATTGTAACAAAGCGTATAGTTATACAAATCCCTTTGGTGTAAAAATAGAAAGTCCAGATAAATGCAAAATAAGGGAAATACCAATATTACAAAAATAAAAGACTGAATATGGAAAAATTAACCCCTTCAATTTTGCCTTCAAACTGGATAGATACCATAAGCTATACAATAGAAAATGCAGTATCGCCTATGTTTCAAAAAATGTTTCAAGGCGTTCATAACGCCTTGTTTAGTGGAATGGGAGCAAGTATTTTTGCAATTTATTGCATTATATGGCTTTTAAGACAAACGCAAAATGGATATATAGCATTTTAATGATTTAAATGTTCTTACATTTAAAGATATAAATAATAATATTAATTCTTTCTTTATTTACACCTTTTAAACGAAATAACAGGATTAATCAAAAAAATAATGTGAAGAAATGAAATAGTAAAAATATAATAATTTTCTCCAAAAAAGGAGAAAATTAAATTTTTCAATGAAAACTCAAATAAGGCATAATAAATTTAATCCAAGGTATTCCCACAAGAAAATAAATTACCATGTAAATTAAAGCAAAAATTCCACCTAATAAGAAAAACTGAGGTCCTTTGATATAATTACTTCCAAACCATAAAGGAGAAGATCCTGTTCCATAAGGAGTGATGATACCCATAAAGCCCATTGGTAATGTAAGTATTAGCATAACTTCTGCTGGATTTGCTCCCTTGATAGAGCTAGCTAAAGATACAAAAACGGCGATGATGGCTGTAACATAAGCAGTTCCTGAGGCGAAGAAATATCTAAGCCAAGAAAATAACATTAAAAGTAAAACTGTAGCAATAAATGGCTCAAAACCTGAAAGTTTATGTCCTAAAGAATTAGCTAAATAATCTAAAAATCCGACATTTTTAAGTCCACCTGCCATTGTAACAAGAGTTGCAAACCATACGAGAGTATTCCAAGCTGGCTTGTTGCCTAAAAAATCTTGCCAAGTAATTATTTTGCAAGCTATCATTAAAATAATCATGATTAAAGCTGTAGTTGTAGCATTGATTTTAAAAAAGCCTGATCCAACCCAAAGCACTAATCCAATAAGAGCAATAATAAGCATAAAAATTTGAGAAGTTGGCATTTTTCCTAAGGCTTGATATTTTTCATTTGCCCAAATAGCTATTTCTTTTGATCCTTTAACTTCTGGTGGATATATGAAATATCCTAAAATTGGAGTAATAACAAAAAGTATTAATCCTACTGGCAAAAAGGCTAAAAACCAACTAAGCCAATCTACGACCATAACTCCATTTTTAGAGATTAAAGAGAGAGCAAGTGGGTTTGGAGCTTGACCTGTAAGAAAAATAGAACTCGTAAGGCAAGAACTTGCTAGACCCATCCATACAAGATAAGCACCGATTTTTCTAGGATTTTTATCCGCATAGCTTTCAAACATAGGGGAGATGTTGCTGACTATAGGATAAACCGTTCCTCCACTTCTTGCAGCATTACTAGGTATGAAAGGAGCTAAAACTAAATCTACTATAGCAATAGCATAACCTAAACCCAAGGTAGATTTTCCAAGTTTTGAAACGAGATAAAGAGCCAATCTTTCACCCAATCCTGTTTTTGAAAAACCAAGTCCTATAGTAAAAGCAGCAAAAATAAGCCAAACTACAGAATCAGAAAATCCTGATAGTCCCCATTTTATCGCGACAGAATCTTTAATAATGGTTTCTATGTTATTAGAACCAACAGGTCCAACTTTAAATAAAACAGCTAAGGTAACCGCTATAACTCCAATTAAAGCAGGTGAAATAGGTTCTAAAATCAAGCCTATAATAAGACCTATAAAAATACTAAAATAAAGCCAAGCGTTAGCATTTAAACCTTCTGGTATTGGAATAAAATAAACGATTAATCCAACCACAAAAGGTATAAAAAGTTTTACATAAAACATATTTGTCCTTTTTAGAATTTAAAAATAAATTATATCTTAAGAATCTTATATTTAAATTTTAAATTAATAAAATATTTAAAGTTAAAAATAAATTTTTAACTTATGGTTCTAACAATTAAACTTGTAGGTAATTTGAAGTATTTTATAAGTTCTTCTTCTTTTTTTCGCATTTCTCCATTATCTTTTTCATGATCAAAGCCTAATAAATGAAGCATAGCATGAATAAATAACAAGCTTAATTCCTCTTCATAGCTATGGCCAAATTCTTTCGCTTTTTCTTGGGCTAATTCTGTGTTGATGACTATAGAGCCTAAAGGAATATTTTCATCTATATTTTCAAGTGGAAAAGATAAGACATCAGTTGTTTTATTTTGATTTCTTTGATTTAAATTAATTTCTTGCATTTCTTTATTATTAACAAAAATAAGTTCAATATCTTTCGGACTTAAAAAATTGGCTATTTTTTCCAAAAATTCATATTTTTCATCGCTAAGTATCATAGACCTTCCTTGATTAAATTATATAAATTTTGAATTTCTTCATCATTAAAAATTCGAGAATTTTGATTTTCATAAAAATATTTAATTTTTTTTTCTTCAAATTCATATCCTAAAGCACAGTGATTATGTGAAGGTAAAAAAGCTCTTATAAGAGTGATTTGATTTTGAATTTTTTCTTCACAAGAAAAACAAATAAAATCTCGAAATAATCTACCTTCAAATTCTAAAATTTTAAGATAAGCATCCACTATAACTCTTTTAGGATTTTGTTTTTCAAATCGTTTAACACATTCTTCTAAAAGTAAAAAATAAAATTCTTCAATCACTTCCGTATCTTTTAAATGATTAAATAAAAGACGAATAAATTCTTGCCAAATAAACATTTTTTCTCTATGCATAATCCAAGAAAAATTTAAATGTAATACATCTTTAAGTCTTGGAAGAAAATTTGGATGCTCATCTAAGGAAAAATCAATTTTATATCCATTTAAAATACTAGAATGTCTTACTCCATAAAAACGATAAGTTTTTATAAATCTTTTTGGACTTAAGATAGAAACGATCAAATCCTCATCTTTTACCTTTTGAGTATGAAGTATAAAACCCTGCATAGCAATTTATAAGAAATTTAACTTATTATTTTAACTCCATAAGCTTTAAGCAAAGAAAAAGCTGAATATTCTAAATTATTATCAAAACTAGCAGTAGAATTTTGATATAGGATAATTTTAGAATCAGGATTTGCGCTAAAAGCCAAAATAATATTAAAAAATACACAAATATGTGAAACAAGACCGCAAAAATAAATTTCTTTATATGAATTTTGATTGATGAAATTAGCAAAATCTAAACTACCAAAAGTATTTTTATAAAAAATTTTATGGGCTTTTTGCAAAAAAGGATCAAATTCACTAGGCATTTTCCAACCAAGAGTTCCTTTAATGCAATGTTTTATAGGAAGATTTAATCCTTCTTTGCTTTTTAAATAATCTTGATCATGTGTATCACAAGTAATAAGAAGATGTGTAGTGTTAAAGTCAATTTGATTTAAATGATTAAGAATATTTTGTTTAATTTCTAAAGCTTTTTTAAAACCTAAGCTTCCATTGATAAAATCATTTTGATAATCAACAATAACAAAAGCTTTTTCCATAACTTTTAATTTTGATTAATCCAAAAGGTTTCCATGTGTAAATTAGAAAAAGCAGTTTTTAAACTAGTAAAAAGTTTAGGATGCTCTTTTTCTAGGCTAGCTAATAGTTGTTTGGATTCTTCTCTTGCATGTGGAAATTTTATATTTTTTTCACTAAGTTTCATACCTGGACAAAACTCATTTCCTATGACTTGAAGTTCATTTTGAATAGCATTATCTCTAAGTTGCCTTTCTCTAACAAAAATTAAAGGACGTATTACTGTTATGCCACGTTTGCTTTTATAGATTGGAGCTAGCGTTCTTAATGATCCATTGTAAATAAAATTCATAAAAAAACTTTCTACCGCATCATCTAAATGATGAGCAATAGCAAGCTTATTAAAACCTTTTTCAAGAGCATAAGTATATAAAGCTCCACGACGCATTCTTGAAAAATAGCTACAGAAACTAGAATTTTCTCTTATGGTATCGCCTGATACTTCATAGATATTAGAATCAAGAATATTATGTTTAATTCCATGTTCTTGACAATGAGCATGCAATTGAGAATAATCTTCTCCCATACCATAACTTAAAGTGACAGCTTCGAGCTCAAATTTAAAAGGAGCATGAGCTTGCATACGATTTAAAAGATGTGCTAAAGCTAAAGAATCCTTGCCACCACTTAAACCTAAAAGAACACGGTCTCCATCCTTAATAAGTCCAAATTTAGCATTTGCTTGAGCAACTTGTCTTATAAGCTTTTTGCTGAGGTTTATCATAATTTCTCGCACATTTTAAGAACAAAATTAGCTGAAATTTTTGCAGAGTTAATTACAAATTCATCAAAATCAAATTCAGCTTTTTCTCCAGCTTTGTCGCTCATAGCTCTTAAAATAAAACAAGGTATTTTTAAAGCATCACAAACTAAAGCAACACTTGCACCTTCCATTTCACAAGCATCAGCTTTAAAAATTTCTCTTATTTTTGCTTTTTTTGCTTCATCACAGATAAATTCATCTCCAGTTGCAATGATTCCTGATTTTAGTTTAATATTTAATTCTTTGGCAACTTCTAAAGCAAGATTATTTAATTTCTCATCTGTTTTTATAAAAATATCATTTCCAGGAACAAAACCAAGTGGATGCCCAAAAGCTGTTATATCAAGATCGTATTGAGCTAATTGTGTAGCATAGAGCAAATCACCTATTTCTAATTCTGGATTAAAAGCACCTGCTACACCTGTAAAAAGTAAAATTTCGGCTCCAAATTTTTCGATCATTATGCTTGCACTTAGGGTTGAATTGACTTTTCCTATTTTAGAATAAGCTAAGATAAGTTCATGATTTTTATAATTTGCTAAATAATAAGTATTATTTGCATATTTAATACTTTTATATTCTTTTAAAATCTCAAGTAAAGGAGTTATTTCTTCTGGCATTGCACCTAAAATTGCTATTTTCATTTTATGACCTTTAAAAATTCATCAATATCGCTAAAATTAGTTAAAGAATAAGTTTCTTTTGGGCTTATTTTTTTATTTAAGCCTTTAAGGATATTTGAACCAAATTCTACAAAGCAATCAATTTCATTTTCATAATTTTTAATACTTTGTTTATAAAGAACAGGAGAAATAAGTTGAGATTTAAGTAATTTTAATGCTTGTTCTTTATCGGTATAAATTTTAGCATTTGCATTTGAAACTACAGCTTTAAAATTTGGTTTGAGTATTTTTTCAAGCTCTATGCAAAGTTTTAATGAAGCATTTTCTAATAAAGGGCAATGACTTGCAACACTCATATTTAAAAGCATTACTCTTTTTGCTCCAGCTTTTTTAAATTCATTTTCATAACTTATAAGATCAGATTTTAAACCTGCTACAACAATTTGACCATCACAATTATAGTTCGCTGCGAATATTTTTTTGCTTTCTCCTTGAGCTTTTTTGCAAATATTCTCTACAATTTGATCTTCTAGCCCTAAAACAACTATCATTCCTGCTTCAAGTTTAGAACAATCTTCTTGCATAAACAATCCTCTTTTATTGACTAAAACAAGGGTTTGTAAAAATTCCAAAGCTCCATTAACTGCTAAAGCCGAAAATTCTCCTAAAGAATGTCCTAATGAGAATATAGCCTTTAGATCTGATTTTTGTTCCATTAAAGCTGTATAGGCCATTAAAGAATTTAACACAATAGCAGGTTGGGTATATTCGCTTTTATTTAACTGTTCATTTTCTTCAAAAAGTAAATGCTTAAAATCAATCTTGCAAAAATCACTTGCACTTTCAAGAAGTTCTTTTGCGTTTTTAGAATTTTCATAAAAGCTTTTTCCCATTCCAGTAACTTGAGATCCTTGTCCTGGAAATATATAAGCAATATTTATTAGTGACAACCGCAACCTCCGCCACCGCAGCAACCTCCGCCACCATGATGATGATCGTGATGTCCTCCACTACAACCGCAACTATGGCTTCCTGCAATAATTCCTGTTAAAATTTCATCTTCGCTAGCTGGTCTAACATCAACAATATTAAGCGAAAAAAGCAAATCTCTTCCGGCATAAGGATGATTATAATCAACAACAACATCATTTTCATTGATTTCTTTAACGGTTACGCGAACGGTTTCGCCATTCTCACCTTCACCAAAAAGCTCCATACCTATTTTTAAGTCAATTCCTGCAAATTGTTCTTTAGGTAATGTTTGGATAGCATTAGCATCGTATTCGCCTAAACCTTTTTCTTTTTTAATTAAAACATCACTATTACTTGGACAATTAAGCTTCATAATTTCTTCTTCTAAGCTTTCTAAAATTTGTCCTTTTCCAACTATAAAAGAAATGGGTTGAGCATATAAATTAGATTCTAAAACTTCTTGAGTATTTGCATCTTTAAGTTCGTAAAACATTGAAACGACATTATTTTTTTCTATTGACATTTTTTTCCTTTTTTATTTTCTATTTGGTGAAGCTTTTGCTTCGGGTGTATTTGGATAATTTTTCTTTAAAGCTTTATAAAATCCATTAGCTGCTTTTGTATTGCCTATTTTATCTAATGAAATTGCAGTATGATATAAAAGCTTTGGAAAATAATCTCCTTTGGAACTGATAGCAGAGCTTTTTTTGTAAAAAACAATAGCATCATTGTAATTTTTTTGTTTATACTCTATCTCTCCTAGCCAAAAATTTGATCTTGCTGGTTTATATTTTTGTGCTATAAGATAATTTAATTTGGTTTTACATTCTTCATATAAATCTTTATGGAGATCTTGTATTGCTAAGTCTAAAATTTCATTGTTTTTTTTCTTTTTCCATGAATCATCTATAGTTTTATTCACATCTTGAATTTCTATATTATTTGTAGCATGATTGTCTTTTTTTTCATTAAAATTATCATCAGTATGGTTATATGAAGTGTTTGATGAAATATTGTTTATGCTCAAATTTATATCTTTAAGTTCTTCCTTGGATACATAATTTGCATTAATAGAATCTACTAAAGAACTAAGTTCTGTTAAAATTTTTTTAAATTGTTTATTATTGGCTTCTTGGATTTTTCTGCTTTCTTCAACATATTTTTTTAAATTTTGAATTTCTACAGTTAGGTTATTTTCTAAACTATCATTTTTTGATTCTAACTGAGTTAATCTAGAATTAGATTTTGCATATTGAGAATTAATACCCTCTAAGGTACTTTGCAAACCTTCAATTCTTTCTTGAATTTCATCAATTCTTGCATTTATTTGAGAATTGTTATTGCTTAAAGAATCAAGTTTTTCTTTGAGTAATCTTTCGCTCGAGCTTAAACCATATGCATTATTACTTGTTATATCTCCTGCTCCAAAAGCCGAGTTTTCAGCATGAAGTAAAGTAGCTCCAGTAAAAAGAGCTACTAAAAGTATTTTTTTCATAGATTATTTTGAAAGTTTAAATTCAGCACGTCTATTTTGTGCATCGCAAGCTTTTGTTTTTTCTGTACAAACTGGATTTGTTTCACCATAACTTTTAATAGAAATTCTATCTGAATTTACCCCTTGAGCTACTAAAGCTTCTTTAACAGCTTTTGCTCTTTTTAAACCTAAAGCTTGGTTATATTCATCAGTTCCCCATTCATCGCAATTACCCTCAACTGTGATATTAGCTCCACTTACTTCAGTATTGAAGATATTTGCATTATTATTGATAACATTTTGCATATCTGGACGAATATTGAATTTATCAAAATCAAAATATACTTTGTTTAAAGTATCATTAAGTTGAGAAATTCTTGAATCAATATCCCAATTATCTCTTCCACTTGAACCTTTGTTAGAATCTACACTAGTATCACTACTTACGCTAGTACTTTTTGTGCTACATCCACTAATGATCACTGCAAACGCGGCAATCGAACTAAAAATAATTTTTTTCATTTCCGACCTTTCCAATATGAATAGATTTAAAGGTATTATATCTAAATTTTTTATTAATTGCAACTCATAATACTAATTTTACCAATCAATAGATTGAATTTTTCCAAGCTTTAAAGGAAAGTAAAAAGTTTTATTTGCATTTACTCTTATAACACCTAAAGCACTTTGTGCACCAAGATACTTAATAAAAACTATACTACCACCATCACTAGAAAATCTTGGAAATAAATTTTTTCCATTGGCTGTAAGTTGTCTTACATCGTTACCATTAATTGATGTTAAATAGATATTAAAAACTCCATATTGATTAGCTTCTCTGCTAGAATATACTAAAAAATCCTTATAAGTGGAAACTGCTGAGTTATTTTTTCCGTGAAAAACAGCTTGTTCAGCACCACTAGAGCCATCTAAATTTTTTAAGAAAATATTTGGATAGCCTAAACGATCACTGACAAAGACCATTTTGTCATCATTATTTCCTATAAAATTACCATTAACATCAATGCCAGAATAATTAGTAAGTTGTGTTAATTTTTTACTGCTTAGGTCATATAGATAAATATCAGGTTGATCTTTTGGAGCCATAGTGATAAGAAGCTTATTGCCATCTGAGCTTACATCACTAGCTACAACCATACCACCACTTGATAAAATTTTATTGGCTTTATTAGAATTTAAATTATAACGATAAAGTGTAGGCATATTGTTATCATAAGCTGTGTAATAAAATATAGTTTGCTCTTTATTGCCCCATTTTGGGAATAAATTTAAACCGCCATCAATAATAACTTTTTGATATGTTAGAGTATAATCAGCTATGATAATTTGACTTCTTTTAGAGCTTGAATTTCTGGCTATTAAAATTTTATGATCCATCCAATCAATCGGAGGTAGACCTAAAGCACTAACAGAAGCTTTGATACTTTTATGTGCTAAAAAAGGATATTGATCAATACTATTTAATGTATAAGTTTGATTTGATTTTTCAATTCCTCCAGCTTTAATTTTAACATTTAAATTTAAGCTATTTCCATTTTGGCTTAGAGCATATTCAAAAACATAATTATTTTTTTCAGTAGCATCGCTTACAACATCAAAATTTGAACTTACTTTTAAATCATTGACAATTATATTATAAAAACTGCGTTTTAAAGCAGCATCATTTATATTAGAATTATCTTTAACGATAATTTTTGGTAAAACTACACCTGAATTAACGACCGTAATTGTTGGATCTTCAGCCCAAAGAACACCCACAAAGAGCAAAAAAACAGTAAAAAATTTTTTCATTTTTTCTCCTAAATTATTGTTGATTTTTTATTTCATCTTTTAAATTCATAATTATACTTATACTTTTATTTTGAGGTGGATAAGTTATGAATTTTCCTTTTTGACTTTCTAAAAATTCTGCTACTTTAGCATCATATAAAGAATCACCACTTTTTTCCACTGAAGTATAACCAAATTTTCCATTTTCATCAATAAATATTTTTACTCTTACGCTGATTTCTTTGTTGTTAGGATAGTACTGTTTCCATCTTTGAGTAATGACACGTACAACTTTACCTAGAAATTCATCATAGACACCCATTTTTTGAGTTTCAGTACTTTCGCCTTGAGTGAGATTTTCTTCTTCGATTAGACTATCATTGAGTTTTTTAATAAGCTCTGAAGCTTGAGGTTTTGGAGTTGTTGAGCTTTTTGATTGAGCATTTGCCTGTATTTTTGTTGTTTTTGCATCCTGCATTTCTTTTATATTGCCAAAAAGTTCATTGAAATTATTTGCTTGTTGATCAATATCTTCGGTTTTAACACTTTGATTTGTTGTTTGTGCGAAAAGTTTATTGATATCAACTTGATCATTTGGCTTTTGTAAATTTTTTGATGTATTTGGATTGGTAGAAATTTGTTTAGAAGGCTCTGAAAGTTCAATATCAATAAAACTATCTTTTAAATCTGTATATTGTATAGCTGGAGCAACTTGCGTTACAAGCCTAAAAAAAACAAAGGCAATAACAATTAAATAAACTACTAAAGCCAATAAAAAAGAATTTAGATTGCTTAAACCATATTTTTTCATATTTTTATTCTGTTTGTAATGCAACTTTGGTAAAACCTAAATTTTTAATACTTCTTAAAACATAAATAACATCATCATATTTTAAATTTTTATCAGCTCTGATAAAAACAGGTTCATCGGTATTAAATTGTGATTTTTTTTGTGCTAAATTATCAGCAAAACTTACAAAATTATATTTTTCTTGATTTAAGAAAATTTCTTTTTTAGAATTAATACTTACGATCAAGCTTTTTACAGTTGGAGCACTTGTGGATTTTTGACTTCCTTGAGGGAGATTTATTTTTTCTTCATAAGTGATGCTTGGAGTTGTGACCATTAATATGGCAAGCAAAACAAGCATAATATCTACTAAAGGTGTAATATTAAGTTCTGGTTTATGTTCTTCAAATAGCATTGTAAAGCCTTAGTTATGATTGGATAAAACTTTAATTTCGCTATCAATAATGCTTAAAAGTTCAAAAGCTCTAGCTTTAATAACAAGATGGAAAGTATAAGCAGGAATAGCAACCAAAATTCCACAGCCAGTTGCAACTAAAGCTTCGCTAATTTGTGGCGCAATAATACTTAAAGAGTTTTGACTTCCAAGACCTCCAAAGGTCTCTAATATAGAAATAACTGTTCCAAAAAGACCTATAAAAGGAGAGGTTGAAGCAATAATGCTAAGCCAAGTTAAACCACCTGAAGCACGTCGAGTAGCTAAATTTTTATAAATTTCTAAATGATTAAGGCTTGTGTCTGTGCATTTTCTTAAAATAGAATCGGTTCGACTCAAATCCTTTTCCCCTAAAAGTAAAGTTTCTAAACTTTCTTTTTCTTTATTTTTCCAAGTTGCTATATAGCTAATTCTTGAAAAAAAAATAGAAAAAGAGAGGATGAAATACAATGAAAGCCAAATAAGAACTACATAGGTAATTATGCTTGAATTACCAAAAAAATTAAATATTGCTTCAAAATTCATTTGTTAACCTTTTATATTGTCTATTTTAGAAAAAGTGGCAGCTAGGGCAATATTATCTGAACTCATTGATTTGATCAATTCTTTAGCCTTGGCAAGATTTTTTTGTATTTCGCTTTCATCAGATCCCGAAATCCAAACCGCTCCTTTTGCTAAAACGCTAGTTTTATCTTCATCTACTTTAACATGTCCTGCATCAATTGCGATTAATTCATGGTTAGAATCATTTTTTTCTATATCAATAATACCTGATTTTAATGAAGAAACTAAAGCTGCGTGATTTTTTAACACGCCAAATTCTCCTTCGCTTCCTGGTAAAGTGACTGATTTTATATCGCCTTCATAAATTACACCCATAGGTGTGATAATTTCAATTTTAAATAAATTATCCATTATTAACCTTTGATTTTATCAGCCTTTGCAATTGCTTCTTCAATATTTCCAACCATATAGAAAGCATTTTCTGGCAAATGATCATATTTGCCTTCTAAGATTCCTTCAAAACCGGCTATGGTTTCTTCAAGAGAGATATATTTTCCTGGGCTTCCAGTAAAAACTTCAGCAACAAAGAATGGCTGAGATAAGAATTTTTCTATTTTTCTCGCTCTTTCAACTATAAGTTTATCTTCTTCACTAAGTTCATCCATACCTAAAATAGCAATAATATCTTGCAAATCTTTATATTTTTGAAGAACAGATTGTACTCCGCGCGCTACTTTATAATGTTTTTCTCCGATAATATTTGGATCAAGCATTCTTGATGTAGAGTCTAATGGATCAACTGCTGGATAAATTCCTTTTTCAGCAATAGCTCTATTTAAAACAGTTGTTGCATCCAAATGAGCAAAAACAGTAGCAGGGGCTGGATCGGTTAAATCATCGGCTGGAACATATACAGCTTGCACTGAAGTGATAGAGCCTTTTTTAGTCGAAGTAATTCTTTCTTGAAATTTACCCATTTCGCTTGCCAAAGTTGGTTGATAACCAACAGCTGAAGGAATTCTTCCTAAAAGAGCTGACATTTCGGAACCTGATTGAGAAAATCTAAAGATATTGTCAATAAACATTAACACATCAAGTCCCATTTCATCTCTAAAATATTCTGCCATTGTAAGACCTGTTAACGCGATACGATTTCTTGCACCTGGTGGTTCATTCATTTGTCCATAACATAAAGCAACTTTATCTAAAACGTTACTTTCTTTCATTTCATTATAAAGATCATTTCCTTCGCGAGTTCTTTCACCAACGCCGGCAAAAACTGAATATCCGCTATGTTTAAAAGCAACATTGTGGATAAGTTCCATAATAATAACAGTTTTTCCAACACCAGCTCCACCAAAAAGTCCTACTTTTCCACCTTTTGCATAAGGTGCCAATAAATCGACAACTTTAATTCCAGTTTCAAAAATTTCACTTTTAGTGCTTTGATCTTCAAAAGCTGGTGGATCTCTATGGATTGCCCATTTTTTATCAAAGGTGATTTCTTCACCTTCATCTATTAAATCACCAGTTACATTGAAAATTCTTCCTAAAACTTTTTCACCAACAGGTACACTAATAGGAGTTCCTAAAGCTTGAGCTTCCATTCCTCTAACTAAACCATCTGTCATATCCATAGCGATGGTTCTAACTCTATTATCCCCTAAATGTGCGGCTACTTCTAAAACGAGTTTATGTTTTTTTCCCTCGCTTTCAAAATTAACGACAATAGCTTCATTAATTTGAGGTAAATAGTTATCAAAATCTACATCAACAACCGGACCTAATATCTGTGAAATAAATCCTTGCATTATTAATACTCTCCTTAAAAATTTACTATTTCATTGATTCAACGCCACTGATAATTTCTATAAGTTCAGTGGTAATAGATTCTTGTCTTGCTTTATTGTAAGCAAGGTTAAGCTGTTTTACTCTAGTTTTTGCATTATTGGTTGCATTATCCATAGCTTGCATTCTAGCACTATGCTCAGCCGCTAAAGAATCGATTAATGCATAATATATATTATATTCTAAGTAAGTTTTTATTAAATCTTCTAATAAGCCAACATTATCTGGTTCAAGCTCTAAAAGAGAACTCGGCTCCGCTTCATTTTTTTTAGGCTCTACTGGAATGAGATGAGAAACTTTCAATTCTTGGGTGATCATATTTTTATATCCATTGTGGATTAAAATAACTTCATCTGTAATTCCATTAATATAATCATTAACAGAAGAATGAATAATTGAACAAGCTTGTTCATAGCTTGGCGTAGAACTTAATCCAATATATTTTTCAAATAATTCTATTCTTTGAAAGCTAAAATATTCAACACCTGTTTTGCCTATAGCTTTTAGGCGAACATTAATATTTTTTGCTTTATAATCTTTTAATAAATCATTAACTGCTTTTAAAGTTTTGATATTAAATCCGCCGCATAGCCCTTTATCTGCTGTTATAAAAATTAAATCAACATTTTGAATTTTATTTCTTTTATGAAATAAGGCAAATCTTGAATCATCTTCATTATAGATAATTTTATTGATTTGAAATGAAATTTCACTTAACATTTCATCAATTTTTTCAGCATATACTTTTGATTTTCTAGCTGCTTCTTCAGCTTTTTTTAATTTAGCTGTAGAAACAAGCTTCATAGCATTAGTCGTTTTTTGTGTATTATAAACGCTTTTTATTTTTCTTTTAATTTCTTTTAAATTAGACATAAAAGACCTTATAGCTGATTTGATTTAAACTCATTAATAACTTTAGTTAATTTTTCTTCTAATTCCGCATCTAAAGCTTTTTTGGAACGAATTTGTTCAAAAACATCTGGATATTTTGTCTCAATAAATGAATAAATTCCAGTTTCAAATTCTTGAATTTTTGAAACTGGTATATTATCTAAATGTCCTTTAGCGCCAGCAAAAATTAAAACAATTTGTTTTTCTATACTAATTGGTGCATAAGGAGGCTGTTTTAAAAGCTCTACCATTCTTTGACCACGTTCAAGTTGTTTTCTGCTTGCCTCATCAAGATCACTAGCAAATTGAGCAAAAGCTTGGAGTTCTCTATATTGTGCAAGATCCAATCTTAAAGTTCCAGATACTTGCTTAGTTGCTTTAATTTGGGCGGATCCACCAACCCTAGAAACAGATAAGCCAACATTAATTGCAGGGCGAATTCCAGAGTTAAATAAATCTGTCTCTAAAAAGATTTGTCCATCGGTAATAGAAATAACATTAGTTGGAATATAAGCTGAAACATCTCCAGCTTGTGTTTCTATAATTGGTAAGGCAGTAAGTGACCCTGCGCCTAATTCATCACTTAACTTACTTGCCCTTTCTAAAAGTCTTGAGTGAAGATAAAAAACATCACCAGGATAAGCTTCACGACCAGGAGGACGACGTAAAATTAAAGACATTTCACGGTAAGCTACAGCATGTTTGCTTAGATCATCATAAACAATTAGAGCATGTTTAGCATTGTCTCTAAAAAATTCTCCCATGGTAACACCAGTATAAGGTGCAATATATTGAAGAGATGCTGGATCACTTGCACCAGCATTAATAACTATAGTGTAATCCATTGCCCCATGTTCTTCAAGTTTTTTCACAACTTGAGCTACTGTGCTTTGTTTTTGTCCAATAGCAACATAAATACAAATGACATCTTGTCCTTTTTGAGCTATAATAGTATCAATAGCTACAGTCGTTTTTCCTGTTTGTCTATCACCAATAATAAGTTCTCTTTGACCACGACCAATTGGAACTAGAGCATCTATTGCTTTAATTCCAGTTTGCAAAGGTTCATGGACGCTTTTTCTCGCCATAATACCTTTAGCTTTTTCTTCTACACAACGAAATTCGTTACTATCAATAGGACCTTTAGCATCAATTGGTTCTCCTAGAGCATTAACAACTCTTCCAACTAAAGCATTCCCCACCGGAACTTTAAGAAGTTTTTTTAAGCGTTTTACAGAAGATCCTTCTTTCAAACCTTCACCTTTTCCAAGTATAATAATACCTACACTACTTTCTTCAAGGTTAAGGGCCATACCTTTATCACCGTTTTCAAATTCAACCATTTCACCGGCCATAATATTTTTTAATCCATAGGCTTTAGCAACGCCATCTGCTATAGAAATAATTTTTCCAGTTTCTTCAATTTCAAGGTCTAAATCAAAATTTTCGATTTTTTCTTTTATAATAGAACTGATTTCATCAGCTTTAAAATTCATACATATTCTCCTTAAATAATTTTAAGTATATATTCACTTATTTTATTTTGAAAAGCTTTTATTGAAAAAGCAATTTCATAACCTAATTCTTCTAAGTAAATTTTAATACCATCATTTTGACTTATTTCATTTTTTAATTTGATTTTTGTATTTAATTTTAAATTAAGTTTATTTTCAAGTTCCTTTATTTTGTCATCATTTAAAGTTTCTTTTGAATATATAATACCTTGGCATATATTTTCTTTTAAAGCCCTTTGTCTTTGAAGTTCTTTAAAAATTTGAGGGATATGATTAAGTCTTGAATTTTTTAATAGTATTTTTAGAAAATTGATAAAATTTGGATTTATTTTTTCAAAAAAAGAATTTAATAAATCTAATTTTTTATCTTTTTGAATTTGATTAGAATTGATAATATCTTTAAATTTAGGCATGCAAAAAGCAGAATTTAAAACAGATAAACGATAATAAAAATCTTCCATATCTGTTCTTTCAATAATAGCTTTTGCATATTTTTTTGCAATTAAATTATCCATATTAAGACACTTTCTTTGATATTATATCTATAATTTCATTTTGTTTTAATCTTATATCTTCAAAAATTTCTTGCAAAGCACAAGAAACAACTTCTTTTTTCATTTTTCTTAATTCGTATTTTTTTTGATCTTCAAAATTTTGCTCAAGCAAAGTAACTTCATTTTGAGCTTCTTCTTTGATTTTTTGCATATAAATATCTGCTTCCTTTTTAGCCATAGATATAGCTGCTACAGAATTAGCTTTAGCTTCTTCGATTTTTTTCATTATATCGATCTTTTTCGCTTTGCTTTCTAAGAGATTTTTTTGAATTTCATCAATTTTAGAAGAAATTTTTATAATACGATTTTTATAAAAATTCTTAAAAAAATTTGCCGAAAAATAATATAAAATAGCTATAAAAATAAAAAAATTAATAGTTCTAGGAACAATATCATACTCAGTTGCAGCCATTGCATATATAGGACTTAATAAAATGAGACTATATAAAATTTTCATTCTTTTATTCCTATTTTTTTAATATTATTTTGCAAAGCTTGTTTTAAATCTGGCAAATATTGACTCAAATTTTCTTTAAATTCTTTTTTTTGATTTTCGAGTTCTAGATAAAAACTATTCATTCTTCGCTCTAGTTCTTCTTTTTTGGCTTTAATGATTTGATTGGCCTCTTCTTTAGCAGCATTGATTGCTTGTTGTTTAATTTTAAAAACCTCTTCTCTGGTATTAGCATAAATTGCTTCAACTTCATCATTAGCATTTGATATATCTTGAGAGTATTGCTTTGCTTTAGCTTCATCATTTTTAATAGAATCATTTCTTTCGTCTATAGATTTTAAAAGAGGTTTATATAGCATAGTATTTAAAATGACTATCATAGCTAAAAAAATAGCCATAGTAGCAAACATTATAGATGGATGCATATCTTCAAACATAAAAATTTCCCTTTTTTGCTATAATTCCTAAAAAACTTCTTATTGTAGCATATAAAACATAAGAATTGTGTTAAATTAATTAAAAATTTTAATTAACTTGTTAATTTCAGTGATATTTTCTAAATGAATAATAAAATTATTTTTCTTATGGGTGCAAGAAAAGCCGATTTTATTTAAAATTTGTTTTAAGCTTTGCATAGAATTTTCAAATTCTGTATCTTCTTTTTCAGCATTATTTTCTATTTTTTCTTTATTTTTTAATTTTTGAGCAATTTTTTCTGTTTCTCTTACATTGAGTTTTTGACCTATGATACTGTCAACTAGCATTTTTTCATCTTTTTCATTTAATCCAACTAAAACTTTAGCGTGACCTTGAGAGATTTTACCTTCAATAATAAGTTTTTGAGTTCGATTATCTAAATTTAAAAGTCTTAAGGTATTAGTAATTTGAGTTCGACTTTTATGAATAAGTTCAGCTAAATTTTCTTGAGTAATATTATGCACCTCGATTAAATCTTTATAAGAATGGGCAAGTTCTATAGGATTTAAATTTTCTCTTTGAATATTTTCTATAAGAGCAAGTTCTCTAAGTTTAATTTCATCTCTATCAGACACAAAAGCCAATATATTTTCTTCACCTAAAATTTGAGTAGCTCTTAGTCTTCTTTCGCCTGCAACTAAAATAAATTTATCTTCTTTTTGCAATACTATAATAGGTTGTATTAATCCATATTCTTTAATAGAATTTGCAAGTTCGTTTAAAGCTGTTTCATCAAAAACTTTTCTTGGTTGAAAGGGATTTGGGATAATTTTTTTAATCTCAATAAGTTTAACTTGATTTTTATCAAGCCCAAGTTCTCTAGTATATACTTCTTCTACATTTCCCATGAGGCTTTTTAAACCTCTATCTTTATTTAATCCCATTTTTTATCCTAAAATTGAATAAGCTAAATTTTGATAAGCTAAAGATCCAGGCGATTTTATATCATAAAGTATGATAGGTTTGCCAAAACTAGGACTTTCTGCTAATTTAACATTACGTGGAATAACGATAAAATCATCCTCATTGCCATTGATTGTAAAAAGTTGTTTTTTAAAATTTTGCTTTAAATCCTCTACAACATCCTTAGAAAGATTGTTTTGAGAACTATACATAGTTGGCAAGAAACCCCTTACTTTAAGTTTAGGATTAAGTGTTTTTTTAATGATTTTAATAGTATTTAAAACCATAGCAACACCTTCTAAGGCATAAAATTCACATTGTATAGGGATGATAACACTATCACTTGCAGCAAAAGCATTGATAGTAATACTTCCAAGTGCTGGCGGAGAATCTATAATAATAAAATCATATTCATCTAAAACTTCTTGAATTTGATTTTTTAATACGGTTTTCTTTTCATTGTTTTCGCCCTTAGCAAGTTCTTGCTCTATACCTACAAGTCCAATATTTGATGGAGCTAAATGAAGTTGTGGTAATTCTGTTTTTAAAATAATATCAGAAAGCTTTTTTCTGCCTATAAAAACATGGTAAATATTATATTCATAATTATTGCGGTTAAATCCAAGTCCTGTTGTAGCATTAGCTTGAGGATCAACATCAATTAAAAGTACTTTTTTTTCTGCTACTGCTAAAGAAGCTGCTAAATTTACAGCTGTTGTTGTTTTTCCTACACCACCTTTTTGATTTGCTATTGTAATAATCTCGCTCATCTTAAACTATATACCCTTTTATTATCTAATAAAATTGATCCATCTTGATATAAACAAGCATCTTTAAGTGAAAAAATTCTGCCTTCATAATGGACGCTAAAATGTCTTGATTTTTCAAATTCTAACATATACTTGCTAAAAATATTCTTCCATAAAATTTTTTTTTCTAGCTTTTTTACAAACTCTTTAACTAAAATTTCAATTGGTATTTTAATATCACATAAAGCTCTATTTTCTGGAGCAAAAGCTATATTCAATCCTATGCCTCCAATGATAAAATTAGAAATTTTTGTACTTATAATCCCCCCAGCTTTTTTATCATCTAAATATAAATCATTAGGCCATTTAAGCCATATTTTAGAACCTTTATTGGCTAAAATTTCTTTGATTAAATAGGCAAAATAAATGCTAACTGAAGCTAAAGGTAAATCTTTAGGTAAATCTTCTTCTTTTAAGCAAAAAGAAAGATGTAAATTTCCCTTTGAGCTTTGCCATGAATTTTCCCTACTTCCTACTCCTTGAGTTTGTTCTAAAGCATATAAAGCAGTATTGTTTTTTATTTTTCCACTGCGAATTTGATCACATAAAAAAAGATGAGTTGAATTAATACTTTTAATACAAACAATCTCCAACTTTTAACCTCTTTCCATTTAGATAAGTACGTCCATCAAGGACTTTTTTTCCACTTTCTTGCAATTTTTTTATACGTAAAATGCCTTGTTTACAAGATAATAAAAAACTTTCTTTTTCTAATTCTAAAATTTCTCCTTCTTGATTAAATTGCTTATTTTCATCTACAAGTTCTAATTCTAAAAATTTTAAACCATTGTTTAAAAAAATATTTGGCCAAGGATTGAAAGCAAGATATTTTTGATAAATTTCTTTTGCATTATATAAAACAATCATCCCATCTTCTTTTTTTATTTTTGTACATTGGGTTGCTAAATTTTCATCTTGTTTTTTTGGGATTAAATTTTTAAAATTTAAAAGAGTGGAAATGATAAGCTTTGCAGCTAAATTTGCTAATATTTCAAAAACTTCGCTTGAATTTTTATTTTTAATATTACATTCTAAACTTTCAAGTATGGGGCCTGTATCAAGTCCTTCTTCCATAAGCATAGTACAAACCCCGCTTTTTTCATCACCATTTAAAATAGCACTTTGAATAGGGCTAGCACCACGATATTTTGGTAATAAAGAAGCATGCAAATTCACGCAAGGGGCTATATCTAAAATAGCTTTAGGTAAAATTTTTCCATAGGCAGCTACTACGATAAAATCAGGTTTTAAATCCCTAATTTGTTCAATAATTGCTTCATCTTTTAATGATTTAGGTGTGAAAATTGGAATATTAGGGGAGTGATTATTTAAAAAAGCTTTAGTGTGACTTGGAGTTAAAATTTGTTTTCTACCTATAGCCTTATCAGGTTGAGTAAAAAGTGCTATAATATTAAAATTTTTATTTTCTAAAAGAGCTTTTAAAATGCAAGTTGCATAAGCTGGGGTTCCCATAAAAATTATTTTTTTCATTAGATCCATCTTGATATTTTTTTTCGAAATGGTATCTAATTTGAATTTAAAAATGCTTTATCTTTAGTATTCTTTATTTTTTATTATTTGAAAAGTTTATAATAAAAAATAATTTGGAGTTAAAAAATGTCTTTTATCATTGAAATGCTTAAAAATAATAAATTAAAATTTTTATCTTTTTTATTTTTTTCTTTTTTAACGAGTATTGTTGGAGTTTTTACTTTAATTTTTATAAATGATTATTTGCTTAAAAGTGTGCAAAATATACCTATTTTTTACTTTCTAATTTTACTTTTAGTTTTTTTTATAAGTTCGACTATAGTAGAGCTTGGATTGAGTATTTTTGGGCAAAATTTTATTTTTAAAATGCAAAAACGCATTGTAAAACAAATTCTAGATACTCCTTTATTACGTGTAGCCAAAGTGGGAAAAGCAAGAATTCTAGCATCTTTAGGTTCTGATGTTAGAAATATATCTTTTGGGCTTTTGCGTTTGCCTGATTTTTTACAATCAAGTATTTTGATTTTTTGCACAAGTGTTTATTTATGTTATCTTTCTTTTGAAATTTTTATTTTTTGTGCTGTTTGGATTGCGATTATTTTTATAACAAATCATTTTTTAATGATTAAAGTTTATTATTATTTTCGCAAAGCTAGGGAAAATGATGACGCTTTGCAAAATAATTATCAAAATATACTCGATGGGCATAAAGAACTTTTAATTAATCAAGATAGGGCTAAACTTTATTATGAACTTGAATTTGAAAATAATGCTAAAGCAAAAAAAATAAATAGCACCCTAGGAAATCTCTTCAATAATTTATCAAATAATTGGACCAATATAACGCTTTTAGCTTTGGTAGGCATGGAATTTTTTCTAGCTTTAAAGTATGATTTGGCAAGCGTAAATGAAGCAACAACTATAGCTCTTTCTATTTTATTTTTAAGAACTCCTTTGGTTTCCATGATCTCTTCTTTTCCTACCTTGCTTTTAGCAAAAATCGCTTTGGATAAAATTGAAAAATTAGAATTAGATGAATATAAAGAAGGTTTTGAAAAGATAGATTATATTAAAGACTGGAAACAAATTTCTTTTAAAAATGTTTCTTTCTCTTATGATGAAAATTTCAGTTTGAATCCTGTAAATATTGATATAAAAAAAGGTGAACTTGTATTTTTAATCGGTAAAAATGGAAGTGGAAAATCAACTTTTTGTATGCTTTTAACGGGACTTTTTAAGCCAAGCAATGGTGAAATTTATGTAGATAATATACGAATTGATGATGAAAAAAGTTTAAAACAATATAGATCGCTTATTTCTGCTGTGTTTAGTGATTTTCATCTTTTTAGCAAAACTTTAAGTAAAAATGGTTTTGCAAGTGAAGATAAAATTGCTTTTTGGCTTAATTTTTTAGAGCTTAAGAATAAAACAAGTGTTGTAGATAATGAGCTAACTTTTACCAAGCTTTCCACGGGACAAAAAAAGCGTTTAGCTATGCTTATAGCTTTGCTTGAACAAAGAGATGTTTTAATTCTTGATGAATGGGCTGCAGATCAAGATCCGGTATTTAGAAAATTTTTTTATAAAAAACTTTTACCCTTACTAAAAGCACAAGGAAAAACTATTTTTGCCATTACACACGATGATGCTTACTTTGATAGTGCTGATCGAATTTTACTCGCACAAGAAGGTAATATAAGTGAGCTAAGAGGAGAAAATATTAAAGAAAAAGCTAAAAATTTAATCGATCAATTTGAGTGAGATTTAATGATAATTTTTTAGATTATAATGTGGATGATATAATATTTTTTAGTTTTTAAAATTCCCTAGAATTTTTACTTTGTAATTAAAATAGCATGCTTATAAAAATTAATATTTATATTTAATAACTTTTGAAATATTATAAAATTTTATATTTTTAATAGTTATTTGCTTAAACTTTTGTTTATATTTAAGCAAATAATAACTTTTTTATAGAGTTTTTTCTATATCAATGTAAAATTTAGCTATTTTATTATAAGCAACTTCCCAAGCTTTAAGAGTAGCTTCATCCGGATTTAAAAGACTTTTTATGGCTTTTAAAAGACAAGTTCCAACTATAGGATAGTGCTCTTCTTTAACTCCTAGTTTCACATGAGTTATGGCAACTTTATCAACAAAAGATCTCATTTTTTCTAAATCATCTATATTTTTAGCTGCAATTAAAATTGCCATTGCTAAAGCTTTTGGTTGTTCTCCTGAAATTTGTTTTTCCATGTTAAACATAGATTTTACTTCAGGATAATCATTAAACATGATTTTATAAAATTCTTTGGTAAGTTCCTCTCCATTTTTTTGTAAAACTGGTATACAATCTTTAATGATTTGAATTTGTTCTTGAGTCATATTTCCCCTTAAATAATATTTTAAAACAAGGGTAATTATATATAAAATCAAAGGATAAAAAAATAACCTATGTTAAGTTATTAAAAAAATCTCTCATAAGCATAGCTAAGCCTTTGTAAAAATCGCTTTTTGCTTCTTTTTCTAAATCTTCATTCCAAGCATTAAACCAAGTAAAAAATTCTTTTTCTAAAAATTCTTTTAATATTTCTTCGTTATTGTTTTTTAGCAATTCTTTAATAAATAAAAGTTCGTTAATCAAACTATCTTGAGGTTCGTTTTCTAAAAAAGTCAAAAAATTATATTTTAAAAAGATATTTTTGACTTTTTCGGAATTGTTTGAATAAATTTCTTTGTCTTTATCAAGATAAAAAGAAGCGTAAGGTGGAGCTTTAACAAAATCAATATCACTTAAAAAAAGACAGGTAAAATCATATCCTATCATTTTTTCATCTTCTTTGGAATAGCTTAGTAATTTTAGAGCTTGTTTTTGCAAAGGATTTTCATTTTTTAAAAACCACCTTTGCCAGAGTTGTTCTTCTTGAATTTTCTTTAACAAATCTTGCTTAGGCGGATTTTTAAAAAAAGTAATGAAAATATCTATTGCTAGATGTTTCATTGAGGATATCCAAGCATAATTTGTGTGCTTATTAAGCCATAAAATAGCATTCTAGTGATAAATACTCCTATAAATGCACATAATAGGGCAAAATAGGTAAAAAATTTGCTTTGGAATTTTTCATAAAGATAGTTATTTAAATACCAACAAGTAATACTTAAACCTAAGAAAGCAAAAGATAAGCTAATAAACCAAATATAAGTTCCTCCTAAAAGCTCAAAAGGATTTACAAGTCCCATAATCCAAGTTTGCCCTACATGTAAAGTTTGTAAAACAATAGCTGTACTTAGGAGCCCTATACCTATAAGTCCTGCAAAAAAAAGACATTTTTCTTTCATGCTTACTTTTTTCAAAAAAACAATAATAAAGAATAGAACCTAAAAAAATTGCACTAGCAAAAAAATAAAGTAAGGTGATTTTAAAATCCCAAGTTGGAACGCTTTTTTCCATAGAACCATAAGCTCCACTCATAAAGAAAATTCCTAAAATTCCAGATAATAATGCTAAAAAAAAGATCCATTTTTTATTTTTATAATAAAGTAAAAAACCAAAAATGCAAACAAGAGAATAAAATTTCATTATTCATCCAACCTATATACCATTGATTATTAGCATAAAAAAATCCAATACGATTTATAACATTAAAAATATGCTTTATATCATTGAGGTGAAAAAAAGAAGGTATGAAAGCTATGATCATAGCTATACCTAAAAAAAGTCCAAAATATTTTAAATGAGTAAAATTCTTATAGCCATTTAAAAAAGCAGGAGTATAAACAAAACTAAGACCTATTACTGCTTGAGCTAGTATGGTAAAAAGTACCAAAGGCATTTCGCTAAAAATATGATTAAAGGATGTCATTTTTTACTCCTTGATAATTTTGCGGCAAATAAAAAATTGCACTTTTATTTCCCGAAGGTAAGCTATGTTTTTCAGGCACTATACATAAATTTGGATGCGTAATGCTTGCATCAGGTAAGGGGGTTATCGAAGCTAAATTCCCGTGTTTTTCTCTTAGTTTGGCAATATCTCCAGCTTTTAATGCTCTAAAAGGACAAGAATCCACACAAATTGGATTTTTTCCTTCTTTGAGTCTATCATAACAACCATCACATTTGCTCATATGCCCACTTTCGTGATTAAATTGTGGAGCCCCATAAGGACAAGCCATAGCACAAGCCTTACACCCTATACACATACTATCTTCAACTTTCACTATACCCCATTTTACCTTCATAGTTGCACCTGTAGGACAAGCTTTAAGACAAGCTGGTTCGGAGCAGTGATTGCAAGATATAGAAGTATAATAAGCAAAAACATTTTGTTCTACACTTCCATCTTCTTCTTTGCAAGTCCAATTACCGCCTTCTGTTTCAAAAACACGACGAAAATTTACACCAACGGGCATATTTTTATAATCTTTGCAAGATAAAGAACAAGTTCTACATCCTACACATTTGCTTTGATCGAGCATGAAGCCAAATTGTGAGTTTTCTTCTAAATTCATTTTATACTCCTTAAACTTTTGCAATTTCTACTAAAATAGAATGTTGTCCATTACCTTTTGAAATAGCAGTTGGTACTATACTTGCCAAAGAATTAACACAAGTTCCCATATCGATACCATTTTCATATTTAGCCCAAGATCCTTGAGGAGTGACTGCACAGCCTGGTATGATTTTTGGCGTTACCTTTGCCATTCCTTGGATAATACCTAAGTCATTTCTAACTTGGATAATATCACCTGTTTTAATACCTCTTGCTTGTGCATCTATAGGATTTATCCAGATTTCTTGAGGATTTGTTTCTCTAATTTGTGGAATTTCCCAAAAACTAGAATGAGTCCTCCCTTTATAGTGATATCCATAAAATTGTAAAGGATATTTTTCTTTTAAAGGATCAAGTATACCCTCTCTTTGACTTTCAAATACAGGAATAGGAACAATTTGTTGCCCTTCTCTTAATTTCCAAGTTTTTTGCATTTTGGCAAGTTCATTACTATAAATTTCGATTTTTCCACTAGGGGTTTTTAAAGGATGATTGATAGGATCTTTTATAAAATCTTCAAGTGCGACAACGGGTTTGACTGGATTAAATTTTACAAGTCCTTTTTCACGCATTTCTTCAAAATTTGGCAAGAGTGGATTTTTTTTCATGCTTTCTTCATAAAGATATTTTAACCAATCTTTTTGGGTTTTTCCTTCGCTAAATTCTTGCTCTATACCTAATCTCTTAGCAAGTTCAATACACATTTCATAAATAGGTTTTGCTTCACCTACAGGCTCTATAGCTTTTTGGCAATAAATAATATAAGGTCTATTGCTATAATATCCTGCGCTAGGAAGAATAAAATCTTCTTGCTCTAAAGTTGTAGCATCAGGTAAAATATAATCAGCATAATTATTCGATGGAGTTCTTGTAACATTAATATCAACAATGCATTCACACAGACTTTCATCGCTTAAAATACGATTAACTTCTTTAATAGTGCTGTGTTGATTGGTTAAACAATTGCCAGATATATTAAAAATAAACTTGATATTTTGTTTGAGTTGTTTTGTCCCTCGCACTCCATCACTAAGATCTGTCATTTCTTTACCACGATAAATAGCATCAGTATATAAAAAACAAGGGATAGAATCTTTAATAGGGTTTTTGCAAGGTATAGTCATCAAATCATAATAAATACTTGTTCCAGTACGACAACCTGTATTGCCTCCTTCTATGCCTATGCTGCCTATCATACAGGCTAACGTTGCAATAGCTCTTGCATTTTGTTCCCCATTAGAATGCCTTTGCACTCCCCACCCTTGCTCGATAAAGCAAGGTTTAGTTAAAGCAATTTCTCTTGCAAGTTGAATGATGCGGCGAGATGGAATTTTTGTGATTTTACTGGCCCACTCAGGAGTTTTTTCTATGCCATCACAAATCCCTAAAACATAACTTTCATAACTTGAATTTTTAGGTGCATCGCTTGGTAGGGTGCTTTCGCTAAAACCTATAGTATAAGTATCAAGAAATTTCCTATCAAGCAAATTTTCTTTAATCATAACATAAGCTAAAGCTGCAATTAAAGCTGCATCTGTTCCAGGAGCTATTGGAATCCATTCATCACAATGCCCTATGCAAGAGTCATTATATCTTGGATCAATATGGATAATCTTACAATTGCTTTCTTCTAAAGCTTTGTGATAAGCATAGCCTATACCACCTCCACCCATTCTAGTTTCTACATGATTGGCGCCAAAAAAGATAGCGAGTTTTGCAGAACGCAGAGTCGCAATATCGCTCGCTGGAGATCCTCCATAAAAATAATTCATAGCATTTGTAATTTGAGCTGTTGAATAAGAATTATGATAATTTAAATAACCTCCATATAAGCTTAAAAGTCTTGCAAAAGGAGATAAGGAACCGTAACAATTTCCAAGTAATGAGCCATATGAACCTGTAGCATAAGTGATAAAAAATGCTTCATTTCCATATTTATCTTTAGTTTCTTTCATTTTTAAAGCGATTTCATCAAATGCTTGTTCCCAAGAAATAGGCATAAATTTACCTTCACCTCTTTTTCCTACTCTTTTTAAAGGTCTTTTAAGACGATTGGCATTATAAACCTTATATCTTGAACTTCTACCTCTAACACAAGCTCTAGCTTGACGTGTGTCAAATTCATCTTTTCCTTCATTGTCTGTGCTAACGTATTTTATAATTCCATCTTGAGTATGAACTTTAATAGGACATTTTGTTCCACAATTTACATTGCATCCTGCCCATTTTATTACCATAGGAGAAGTTTTTAATAAATTTGAGCTTAGTTGCATAGGAGTTAAAGCTAAACCACCAAACAAGGAACTCCATTTTAAAAAATCTCTACGATTTTGCTGCATGTGTACTCCTTTATATTTTGTTACAAAATATTTAATTATTATAATCCAAAAAAATATAAAATTCAAGTAAAATTAAGAGAAAAAATATCTAAAAATAGGAGTTTATTTGTATAATTTTAATATTTAATTATCATTTATATTTATTCTAATTTTTGTAAATATTTAAATTTTGTAATTTAAAAATTTTATATTAATTTATCCCCCATAGGGGCTTGTAGCTTATATTAGTTTTATCTTATAATTAAATAAATATATTATTTCAAGGAAAAAGATGTTGAGATTTTGGGTTTTTATCTTAGTTTTATTTATCAATTTACAAGCAAAGATTCCAAAAGACACTTTAATAATCGCAGTAGAAAATGAAATTTCAAGGATAAATCCTGCATATAGCGAAGATCATGATGTGCTTATTAATCTGATTTTTTCAGGACTTGTTTATTTTGACCAAGACATGAATTTAAAACCGGATTTAGCGAAATCTTGGAAAATTAGCGAAAATGGATTGGTATATGATATTTTTTTAAGAGATGACGTTTTTTGGCATGATGGTATAAAATTTAGCGCTCAAGATGTCAAATTTAGCATAGATGCTTTTAAAAATTCGAAAAACAATTCTCCATTATATGTTAATTTTGATAATGTAAAAAAAATACAAATAATCAATCCTTATCATATAAAAATTACACTCGATAAGTCTTATCCAGCTTTTTTAGATGCTTTAAGTATAGGAATATTGCCGAAGCACTTGCTTGAAAATAAAGATTTAAATACTGCTCATTTTAATGAGCATCCTATAGGCACTGGAGCATATAAATTTGTTGAATGGAAAAAAGGAGAATATGTAAAATTACAAGCTAATGATAAGTTTTATCGAGCTAAGGTTAAAACCCCAAAATTAATCATCAAGCATATTTTTGATCCTTTAATTGCAAGTATAGAGCTTAAAAATGGCACAATAGATGCTGCTTTGATTGATAATTCTTTATTAAATATTTTTAAAAATAATCCAAAATTTAAGATTTTAAGAGAAAAATCAGTTGATTATAGGGCTTTAATGTTTAATTTAAATAATGAATTTTTAAAAGATGTGAGAGTAAGAAAAGCATTAAATTATGCTGTAGATAGAGAAAGTATAGTGAAAAATCTCTTGCACGGATATGGCACAGTTGCATTTCATCCTTTGCAAAATTCTTGGGCTAATCCTAAACATTTTAATTTTTTTAATTATGATGCATTAAAAGCAGAAAAATTGCTTTTAAATGCTGGTTTTACTAAAAATAAAGATGGAATTTTTCAAAAAAATGGAAAAGAGTTAAAATTTCAAATTTATGCCATGAGCAATGATCCTTTAAGAGTAAGTTTGGCAGGAATTTTGCAAAGTGAATTTAGAAAAATTGGAGTTTTAACGCAAGTTATATCAAAACCAGCTGGTAGTTTTGATTATTCTAAAGCTGATAGTTTTATTATTGGCTGGGGAAGTCCTTTTGATCCTGATTTTCATACTTTTAGAGTTTTTGAAAGTTCTCAAGATAGTGATTTAAATGAACAAGGTTGGAATTTTGGACATTATCATAATAAAAAAGTTGATGATTTTTTGCTTAAGGCTAGAAATACTTTCAATATAAATGAACGTAAAAAATACTATAAAGATTTCATTGATGCTTTATATGATGATCCTCCTTTTATTTTTCTCGTTTATTTAGATTTTGCTTTAGTTTATGATGCTGAGATTAAAGGAATTGAATCTAGAATTTTAGGTCATCATGGCGTAGGTTTTACCTCGAATATTTATGATTGGAGTAAGCAATAGTGCTTTTGCGGTTTATTTCGGGTATTATGGTTGCATTTTTAAGCACTTTTTTATGTTTTGTTATGCTTTATTTTAGCAAAGGTAATATTGCTTATGCAAATGGTTTAAATTCTCAAAATAAAGAATTTGTTAAAAGAATAGAAAAAAATTTAGGACTTGATAAACCTTTATTAATTCAATATAAAAATTGGCTTTTTAAAGCTTTTAGGGGAGATTTTGGAGTATCTTTTTTGAGTGGAGAAAAGGTATTAAAGATCATAAAAGAAAGATTTTTAAATACTTTGATTTTAAGTTTTAGCGCTTTAAGTATTTTATTTTTTTTGAGTATTTTCTTGGCTTTTGTAGAGTATCATTTTAAAAATAGTTTTATAGAAAAAATAATTACTTTTATAACATTAAATTTTTTTGCTCTACCTCCTTTAGTGATCGCATTAATTTTTATATTTATTTTTAGCTTTTTTGGAAATTTTTTATCAATTGATGATATAGAATTTAAAAATGATTTTTTCAGTCGTTTAAAATATCTTGTTTTTCCTATTTTGGTTCTTGTTTTATCTCATTTAGCCTTATATCTAAGAATAGCAAGAAATCTTATTTATGAATGTTTTGATCAAATTTTTATTCAAAATCTTTACGCTAGAGCTTTAAAGCAAAGGGATATTGATTGTTTGGTTTTAAAGTATTGTTTAGGTTCAATTGTTTCTTATTTTGGAGCTACTGCTTTAAATTTTGTTATGGGAACTTATATTGTAGAAAATATTTTTAATTTTAGCGGTGTTGGATTTTTAATGATTCAAAGTATTATTTATAAAGATTTTCCTGTAGTTTTGGCTTTAATTTTTTTAAGTGTTCTTTTTACAACATTATTAATTTTTATCAGTGATATTATTTCTCAAATTTTAAATCCAAAATTAAGAAAGTATTCTCTTGTTTAAATTTTTTATTTATCTTTCACCTTTAATTGCTTTATTCATATTAGCTTTATTAGCACCATTTTTAGCTTCATTTGATATCTTATCAATACATTTGCAAAATGCTTATCAAGCCCCTAGTCGAATTTATATTTTAGGAACTGATTTTTTAGGTAGAGATTTATATTCTCGTTTGCTTTTTGCTTTAAGAAATTCCTTAATAATAGGAGTTTTTAGTTCGTTTTTATCTATTTGTTTTGCGATTTTTTATCTTTTTTTAGCTCGCTTATTTTTTTATGCTTTTTGGATGAGGATATTAGATCTTTTTTTAGCTTTACCCTCTTTTTTATTATTAATGTTTTTTCAAAATTTTATTAGTATAAATATGTTATTAATGAGTGTGTTAATCGCTTTATTGCATTGGTGTTTTATCGCTAGAATAATTGAAAGCGAATTAAAAAAAATGCAAAGTTTGGAATTTTACAAAGCGAGTATAGTTTTAGGAAGAACTCCTTTGAAAATTTTTTTAAAAGACCTTTTACCAGCTTTGAAATCATTGATTTTTATACTTTTTGTTTTTAATATTATCCATGCTATTGCTACAGAATCTACTTTAAGTTTTTTTGGACTTGGTGTAGGATTTGAAATTCCAACCTTGGGAATTTTATTAAATGATTTTTCAAAAGCAGTGTTTGTAGGAGCTTGGTGGATTATTTTTTTTCCGCTTTTAACTCTTGTATTACTTTTTTTACCACTTTTATGGTTGGGTAATTTTTTACAGGATCGTTGGGGGTTAAGATCTTGAGAATTAAAAATTTAAACATAAGTTTTAAAAATAAAATTTTGCTAAAAAATATTAGTTTTGATTTAAAAAAAGGTCAAGCTTTAGTTATATTAGGAGAAAGCGGAATAGGGAAAAGTATATTAAGTAAAGCTTTAGTAAGACTTTTAAATTCTGATTTTATTTTAACTGCCGATGAATTTAGTTTTAATGGAATTGAAATTTTAAAACTAAATAAAAATCAACTTAGGCATTTTAGATCCAAAGTAGCGCTAGTATTGCAAGATAGTGAATCAAGCTTGTATCCTTATATAGATATAGGAAAATTATGTTCTCTCATTTTAAAAACTCATACAAATTTAAATCAAAATGAATATAAAAAATATGTTTTTTCTTATTTTGAAAAATTAGGATTTGAAAATTTGGATTTATTGTGGCATTCTTATCCTTATGAGCTAAGTGTAGGAATGGCTAGGAGGGTGAGTTTAGCTTTGGCTTTGTTACATAGACCAGAAGTTTTAATTTGTGATGAGATAAGTGCTTCATTAGATGAAAAAAATAATCAAAAAATTATTGAAATTTTAAAAGATTTAAAAAAAGATAAAGCTTTAGTTTGTATTACTCATGATTTACATTTAGCAAATTCTTTAGCTGATAAATTTCTTCTTATAGAAAAAGATCAAGCTAAGCTTTATACTTCGAATCGATTTTTGAAAAAAAATAATGCTTAAAGTGCATCATTTAAGTAAATTTTATGAAATAAGAAAACATTGGTATTTAAAGAAAGAAAAATATATGATTTTTAAAAATATCAATTTTTCTTTAGATCAAGGTGAAAATTTAATGATTTTAGGGCAAAGTGGTTGCGGAAAAACGACTTTAGCAAAAATACTTTGCTTTTTAGAAAAACCAAATGAGGGTGAAGTTTTATATAAAAATCATAATCTGCACAAGATAAGCAAAGAAAAACAAAGACTTTTAAGAAAAGAGATACAATATTGTTTTCAAGATCAAAAAATGGCTTTAAATCCTTATAAAAAAATTAAACATTTAATACAGGATGGCTTGGAAAATTTTTATTTAAAAAAAAATAATGATATAATTTTTGATTTTTTAGATCGCTTTGGTTTAAAACAACAAATTTTAGAACTTAAACCTTATGAACTAAGCGGTGGAGAAGCTTCTCGTATAGGACTTATTCGTGCTTTAATTTTAAAACCAAAATTATTGATTTTAGATGAAGTAACTTCAATGCTTGATACAAAAAATTCTAATGAAATTCTTTATTTTTTAAATCAATATCAGCAAAAATATAATATTTCTTATATTTTTATAACTCATCATAAAAATTTATTTGATAAATTTAAGTATAAAAAAATCCAATTTTAATATAAAATTAACACAATTTTTTTTACTCTAAGTTTTAATATAGAAAATTTAGAGTAAAATATTATCTTTATTGGGATAAATTTTATTGCAAGACAATAAAAAATGTTTAAAATTGAAGAAGGAGAGCAAATGTCTCATATAGATGTAGCACACCCTTATTTTGGTATCTTTTTAATGATAGTGCTTGCTAGCATAATCTTTTTTGGATTAGTTTTTTTAGCCTCAAAAATTGGTAATAATTTTGCGTCAAAAAATCGAAAAAGATTAGGACTTGGAATTTATGAATGCGGCCCTATACCTGTTAAACAAGCAAATAAAATTAATTCTCAATTTTTTATTGTCGCTTTGATATTTATTCTTTTGGATATTGAAGTTGTATTTTTATTTCCTTGGGCTTTAATTTTTAAAAATTTAGGATGGTTTGGACTTTTAGAAGTATTCGTTTTTATTTTGCTTTTAGGAGTAGGTTTTTTATATGCATATAAAAAAGGAGCGTTTACATGGCAGAGCATCAAGTAAATTATGCTAGCGGTTTACCGGTAGTTTTAACCAGTGTTGACAAACTCGTTCAATGGGGTAGAAGCAATTCTTTATGGGCTTTATCATATGGTTTGGCATGCTGTGCTATAGAAATGATGGCAGCAGGGGGTTCAAGATACGATTTTGACCGATTTGGAACTATTTTTAGAGCCTCTCCTCGTCATAGTGAAGTGATGATTATTGCAGGAACTCTAAGCAAAAAACACGCCGAATTTACAAGAAGGCTTTATGATATGATGCCTGAACCTAAGTGGGTTATTTCAATGGGAAGTTGTGCAAATACTGGAGGAATGTTCAATACATATTCTACAGTACAAGGAGTAGATCGTATTATACCTGTAGATATTTATGTCCCAGGTTGTGCTCCTCGCCCTGAAAGTTTTCAATTTGCTTTAATGATTTTGCAAAAAAGAATTCGCAAAGAAAAAGCAAGTCGCAAAATTGCACCAAAAAGGTTGGTATAAAGATGAGAAAATATAGCGATAAAAAAGATGTTCAATTAAAAAACTACTATAAAGATAGGTTTTATCATGCTCCACATACAACCAAGATAAATATTGATAATAGTGATTTTAAACAAGATTATGAAATTTTAAAAGATCAAATTGGAATTTTAGATTCTTTTGTAGAGCTTGATTTTTGGGTGATTAAAATCAATAAAGAAGACAATATTAAAACCTTGCAAATTCTTAAAAATTTAGGTTATGTATCTTTTACAGAAGCAAGTGCTGTTGATTTTGTTGCTTCTAAAAACGGTTTTGAAGTTTTTTATCAACTTTTAAATATTGATAAAAAAATAAGAGTAAGAGTCAAAACTTTTGTAGGAGTTAAAGAAAGACTGCAAAGTGTTACTAGTGTTTTTAAAGGGGCTAATTGGAGCGAAAGGGAAATTTATGATATGTATGGAATATTTATCATCAATCATCCGAATTTAAAACGTATTCTAATGCCTGATGATTGGTATGGTCATCCTCTTTTAAAAACTTATCCTTTAAAGGGAGATGAATTTGCACAATGGTATGAAATTGATAGAATTTTTGGAAAAGAATATCGTGAAATTGTTGGACCTGAACAAAGAGATTCTGGTTTTGTAGATGATAAAGATACTCTTAATTTTGCAAGAATTTATCATGAAACCGCTAAAGGAACTAACCCTAAAGAAGTATCCTTTAAACAAGAATATCAAGAAGATGAAGGTGTTGCTTTTGTAAAAAAAGTTAAACGAGATCAAGCAAAAATCTTAGAGAAAAGGCGTTAAAATGCAAATTCCTAGCAAGTTAAAACCTTATTATGAAAATATAGCTTTTGAACAAGAAGATTCGAAGATGATTATTAATTTAGGGCCTCAACATCCTTCAGCACATGGAAATTTGCGTCTTATTTTGGAGCTTGATGGAGAACAGGTTGTTAAGGCACGTCCAACTATTGGTTATATGCATCGTGGTATGGAAAAAATGGCTGAAAATATGATCTATCAAGAATTTATTCCTACGACTGATAGAATGGATTATGTTGCAGCTTCTTCAAATAATTACGCTTATTGTGCCGCGGTTGAAAAATTATGTGGTTTAGAAATTCCGCGTAGAGCTCAAGTTATTCGTATGATACTTTTAGAGCTTAATCGCATTGGATCACATTTACTTTGGCTTGCAACTCATGCACTTGATATTGGGGCTATGACGGTATTTTTGTATTGTTTTAGAGAAAGAGAATATGTTTTAGATTTGATTGAAAAATATTGTGGAGCAAGATTAACACATTCTTCAATGAGGATTGGCGGAGTAATGCTTGATTTGCCTGAGGGGTTTTTGCAAGAACTTTTAGCCTTTTGTGATAAATTTCCTAAAGATATTGCTGATTATGAAGCTTTATTAGATGATAATCGAATTTGGCGTTTAAGAACTGAAAATGTTGGTATGGTAACTAAAGAACAAGTTTTAAATTGGGGTTGTACTGGAGTACTTTTAAGAGGAAGTGGAATTTGCTACGATATACGCAAAGAGGAACCTTATTTACTATATGATGAGGTAGATTTTAGTGTACCTTATGCAACTCAAGGGGATTCTTATGCAAGATATAAAATTTATATGCAAGAATTTAGAGAAAGTCTTAAAATTTTAAGACAATGTGCAGCTCTTTACAAGGATACACCACCTGAAATTTTAGCTAATCATCCAGAATATGTTAGCGCTTCAAAAGAGCAAATTTTAACACAAAATTATTCACTCATGCAACATTTTGTTTTAGTTACTCAAGGTTTAAAACCTCCAAAAGGTGAAGTTTATGTGCCTACTGAAAGTCCAAAAGGTGAATTAGGATTTTTTATTCATAGTGATGGAAGTGGGAGACCTTATCGTTTAAAAGCTAGAACTCCTAGTTATTGGCATTGTTCTTTTTTTGAAGAAATGTTAGTGGGAACATATTTAGCGGATGTAGTTGCAATCATGGGTAATGTAAATATAGTTTTAGGTGAGATTGATCGATGAGAAGGGTAGATTTAAGAAAGAGCAAGGTGCTCTTTGAGGATTTAGCACAAGTTATTAAAGAAGCTAAGGCAGGAGAAGTATTAGTGATTCTTTTTGAAATTGGTGATTTTTCTGCCGTAGAAAAAAGTTTTTCTTTCGTAAAAGAAAATGGATGCGAACTTCTTAATTCTTTAAAATTTAATCAAGTTGATTGGACTATAGTTATTAAAAAGGAAAGTGTATGATTTATGAAAAAGCACTTTGTTTTTTAGATATGCCAAGTATCAAAAATAAAGATTTATGCACTCGAATTCAAGGGGAAAATATTAATATTTCCTGTCTAGAAGATAAGTTTTTAAAAGCTAAATTTTATAAATGCGAAATTGCGAGTTTGAGTTTTGTTTTAGCTTTGCTTTGTAAAATGAGCGATGAAAATACTTTTAAAGATTTAGATGAAGGTTATTTAAGCGCTGAATCTTGTTTTGGGGAAGAAGAAGCAAGTGATACATTAAATTTTTTAAAAATGGCAAAATATTTAATTATAGATAAAAATATTGATTTATATAAAGATAACGAAAATATTAAATATTTTTTAAATTTTTTAAGTGAAAAATTTAAACTTAAAATTATAGATACTAATGAAAAAGAATGCAATTTTGAAAATGCAAAATTTCATCCTTTAAAAGAATTGGATAATTATGATGGATTAGTGCTTTTTAAAGCTGATTTAGAAGATAATAATTTACATTGCTCAAAGCAATTTTTACAAATTTCAAAATGCAAAGATCGAAGCGAAGTAGAAATTTTAGCCAAAGATTTCAATCTTAAGACCACACTTTGTTTAGACGAAAATTTACAAGGTACTATCGGTTTTTTAAATCATGAAAATTTTGGTTTTGATTTTACTCAAATTCGCATAAAGGAAGCAAAATGACAGTTAAAATAAATGGTATAGATTGCGCCTTTGAAGAAGGCGAATATATCCTTAATATAGCAAGAAGAAATGATATTTTTATTCCTGCAATTTGTTATTTAACCGGCTGTAGTCCTACTTTAGCATGTCGTATGTGTATGGTAGAGGCTGATGGTAAAAAAGTTTATTCTTGTAATACTAAAGCAAAAGATGGTATGGTTGTAGAAAGTGATTTGCAAAATTTATGGGATGAAAGAAATGAGATTATGCAAGCTTATTGCATTAATCATCCATTAGAATGTGGAGTTTGTGATAAATCCGGAGAATGTGAACTTCAAAATTTTACACATAAATCTAGAGTAAATGCACAAAAACATTGGATTAAAGATACTCATAAGCCTCATAAACACTGGGGAATGATTAATTATGACCCTGCACTTTGCATTGTTTGTGAACGTTGTGTTACAGTTTGTAAAGATAAAATTGGAGAAAGTGCTTTAAAAACTGTTCCTCGCGGAGGGGATAGTGTTGATACCAGCTTTAAAGAAACAATGGGTAAAGATGCCTATGCAATTTGGACGAAATTTCAAAAAAGTTTAATTGGTCCTTCAAATGGAGAAAGCTTAAATTGTTCATTTTGTGGAGAGTGTACAAGTGTATGTCCAACAGGAGCTTTAATTGGATCAAAATTTCAATACAGTTCTAATGCTTGGGAGCTTACAAGAATTCCAGCGTCAAATCCTCATTCTAGCGATTGTGAGCTTATGTATTATGATATTAAACAAAGTGGCATTAGTGATCAAAAACCTAAAATTTATCGTGTAAGTAATGATTTTGCTTTCGCAACTTTAAATAAAGCTGCAAGATTTGGTTTTGATACTGAAAATGAAGCTATAAAGGATGAAAAAGCTTTTAATGAACTTGTAACTCTTTTTGAAAAAAATGAAATTAAAAATATTCAATTTAATAGTTTTATAACTAATGAAGAAGCTTTGATTTTACAAAATTTAAAGCATAAATTTAATCTTAATCTTATTAATAAAGAGGCTTTAAAATTTAAAGAATTTCTCAATGAATTCATAGAAAATTCAGGAGAAATGTATAATGCTATAAGTGATGATATTACTAAGAGTGATTTTTTGGTAGTTTTGGGGACTTTATTAAGATATGATGCGCCAACTTTAAGCTATAAAGTTAATAATTCTTTAGTGATGAATAAAGGAGCTGGAATTTATTTTCATCCTATAGGAGATTTAGGCGTTGAAAAATATTCTAAAAATTTTATTTCATGTATTCATAAAAGTGGAGATGAGGAACAAATTTTATATTTTTTACTTCAAAAATTTTCAACAGATGAAAGTGTTAAAACTCATTTAGCAGAATTTTTTGTTAAAGAAAATAAAGAAATTGAAGAAACGATTAATGAAGAAGTAATTGAAAAAGTTATAGAAAAAGATGAAGAAGGAAACGAGGTTGAAAAAGAGATAAAAAAACTTGTTCCAAAAAAAGTAAAAAAGAATATAGAAGTGCAACGTTCTGTTTTTGCTAAAAATTTAGGCTTAGATGAAAATAAACTCGAAGATTTATTGCTTAAAAAGTCTAAATTTACTCTTGTGGTAGGTAGTGATTTTTATTTTCATCGTGATGCTAAAAAACTTGCTAAATTATTAGCTTTGGTGCAAACAAGCACTCCTTTTAAAGTTTTTTTAAATCCTACGCATACTAATACTTTAGGTGTAGCTATGATTTGTGATTTAAGTGTTGATAAGGTTCAAGGTAAAACTTTGGGTTATAATGAAAAAGGAGATTTTACATTTTCTTATGAAGAGCATGCTAATTTAGCAAGTTCTAGTTTAAATCAACAAGAAGGAACATTTTTAAATTATGATAAAAGAATAGTTCCAACAAATGCTGCTTTAGAATTTGGTGGATATTATTTAAATGATTTAGCTAATGCTTTAGGATTTGATCAAGAATATACAATTGATTATACAAAAAGATTGCCTATAGATAAAGGTTTTTCTCCTATTGAATTTGATAATTTGGAAAATTATTATACTAATGGTGGAGAATGTAAAAGGGGTTATCAACTCAATTTGAACTGTTTCAAGAAAAATGCCAAGAAAGAATTTGTGACTCCAAATTTTAATATTTTAGAGCCAAAAGATAATGATATTTTACTTTATAGTGCAAATCCTAGTTATCAATTTGGTAGATTTTCTAATCGTGCAAGTGCAATCAGTGAAGCAATATTTATTGGAATTAGTGAAAATTTAGCTAATGAAAGAAATTTAAAAGATAAAGATTTGGTAAAAATTACCATCAATAATAAAGAAATAAACTTGAGTGTGCGTGTAGATAAGGATCTAAAAAATGGAGCTTATTTGCCATATTTTGATGAAAAAATTGATACTTTGAGTTTTTTTGATCAAAGATTTGTTTTAGCGCAAATACAAAAAATAGGAGCAAACAATGAGTGAATTTGCTTTTTTTGCTTTAGTAACTTTAATAAAATGTGTTATTGTGGTTGCATTTTTTGCTACATTAGCAGGACTTGCAACCTATGCTGAAAGAAAGGTTTTGGCGTATTTTCAACGTCGTATAGGACCTGATATGGTTGGTCCTTTTGGTTTAATTCAACTTGTTGCTGATATGATTAAACTTTTTACGAAAGAGGATATTATTCCTTATAATTCTCAAAAAATTATTTTCGCAATCGCGCCTCTTTTGTCTGCTATTTGCGCCTTTGTTTCTTTAGCAGCTATTCCAATGCTGCCTGAATTTACACTCTTTGGACATATTGTTCAGCCTTTAATTTCTGATATTAATGTAGCTTTACTTTTTGTTATAGGAACTTCTGGACTTTGTTTTTATGCGGTATTTTTAGGTGGGCTTTCAAGTAATAACAAATGGTCTATTTTAGGTGCTGCAAGAGGGCTTGTGGCTATTATTTCTTATGAAAGTGTTGGAGCTTTAGCTTTAATAGCTATTGTCATGCTTGTGGGCTCTTTTTCTTTGGTAGATATTAATAATTATCAAAATGATGGAATTTTATCTTGGCTTATTTTTAAACAACCTTTAGCTTTTATACTTTTTATTATAGCCCTTTTTATTGAGACCAATAGAACTCCGCTTTGCTTAACTGAAAATGATGCTGAAATTGTTGCTGGTTATGGAACAGAATACTCTGGACTTCGCTGGGGTATGTTTTTTATCGGGGAATACGCTAGTATGATAGCGGGTGCTATTTTAATTTCTTTATTGTTTTTAGGAGGTTTTAATAGTTTTTGGATTATTCCTGGTTGGATTATGATGATATTAAAATCAGTGTTTATTTTCTTTTGGTACTTTTGGGCTAGAGCCGCTTTCCCTCAATTGCGTCCTGATCAGGTAATGAGAATGTGTTATTTAATTTTAATTCCTTTGGCGGTTTTAAATCTTTTAATTACAGCCTTAGCAGTGCTTTTATAGGAGTTTAAATGAAAAATTATTATTTGGTTGATGAAAAAAGAAAAACACCTATTACTACATGGCAGAAAATTTTACAGGCTTTAAAAAGAAGTATCAAACTCGAGCTTTTTGTAGGTTTATGGGTGGTAATGCGTGAAATGCTTAAGAGAAATAATAGTGCAACTATAAAATATCCTTTAGAAAAACTCCAACTTGATAATCGCTATCGTGCAGTGCATAGACTTATGCGTTTTATAGAAAGTGAAAATGAAAGATGCATAGGTTGTGGACTTTGTGAAAAAATTTGCATTAGTAATTGTATAAGGATGGAAACTTCTTTAGACAAAGATGGGCGTAAAAAAGTAAATAATTATAGTATTAATTTAGGGCGTTGTATTTATTGTGGATTTTGTGCTGAAGTATGTCCAGAACTTGCTATAGTTCATGGTTTAGAATATGAAAATGCAGCGGAACAAAGATCTTATTTTGGTTATAAAGAAGATTTTTTAACTCCTATAGATAAGCTAAAACAACAAGTAGAATTTGAAGGTGCTGGAAGTCTAAGAAAAGATGCAGACTTATTAGTTAAAAAAACACCAAATTATTATGATGCGATGCAAAATAAAGCTTTGGAGGACCAAGATCAAAGTTCGCAAGGAGAAGTCAAATGATAGAAACTTTAGCCTTTATATTTTTTAGTGTATTTGTTTTGGGATTTTTTTTAATAGCGGTTTTAAGTAAAACCATGCTTTATTCTCTTTCAGCTTTAGCTGGAGGAATGGTATTTTTATCAGGGTTTTATTTTTTATTGGATGCAGATTTTCTAGGTGCAATACAAATCATTGTTTATGGTGGTGCCGTGCTTGGAATTTATAGTTTTGCCATGATGTTTTTTGATGCTTCTAAAAATTTTAAGGAAAAAATTAGAGCTAAAAAAAGTTTTTTTGCTTTGATATTTTTAAGTGCAGTTTTTCTTTTGTTTGCTATTTTAGGTTTTAAATATCAAAGTGTGCAAACAGATTTACCTTTGCAAGATCTGGCTTTATTTGATAATAATCAACAACTTGCTTTGCAAGTTTTTTCAAAATATCTTTTAGGCTTTGAATTTATAGCTATATTGCTCTTAATTGCTCTTGTTTGTGCTATAGTGCTTACCCATAAAGAGCTTTTAAAGGAAAAACAATGATAGAAAAATATTTTTTTATAGCCATTTTAATGTTTATAATTGGACTTGTTGGAATTTTAAAAAGACAAAATCTTATTATGTTATTTATTTCAAGCGAAATTTTGCTTAATGCTGCTAATTTAGCTTTAGTAGCAGCTTCAAAGATGCATCAGGATTTAAATGGTCAAGTTTTTGCACTTTTTATTATAGGTATTGCAGCTTGTGAAGTTGCTGTTGGAGTAGCTTTGTGTGTGCTTTGGTATAGAAAAAATGGCACTTTGGAATTAAAAAGTTTAAAAGAGGAGGCTTAATATGCAAAATTTAGTTTTAGTTTCACTATTGAGTCCTTTTGTATCTTTTTTATTTGCAAGTTGTTTTTCTTTAACACAAAGAAAGGTTTTTGTAGGTTATATATGTGGCATACTTATAGCTATTGGAACTTTTTGTTCTTTGTATTTGCTTTTTAACAATTTTAGTAATAATATTAGTTTTTTTGAGTGGTTTATAGGTGTTAATTTTGGTTTCAATATAGATTCCATTTCTCTTACAATGATGTGTGTGGTTGGTATTGTAGCTACTTGTGTACATTTTTATAGTATTTTTTATATGTCGCATGATGAAGGATTTAACAAATTTTTTGCTTACTTGGGGCTTTTTGTTTTTTCCATGCTTTTTTTAATCACAAGTGATAATTTTTTAGGTCTTTTTGTAGGTTGGGAAGGCGTTGGACTTTGCTCTTGGCTTTTAATAGGTTTTTGGTATAAAAACAATACTTATTCTTTTGCAGCTAATGAAGCTTTTATTATGAATAGAATTGCTGATTTGGGTATGCTTTTAGGAATTTTTTGGCTTTATATTCAAGCGGGAACTTTAAATTACGATGAAGTTTTTTCTAAAGTGCAAAACCTTGATCATAATGCTTTGGTTTTAATAGCAAGTTGTTTGTTTATAGGCGCTATGGGAAAATCTGCACAATTTCCTTTTCATACTTGGCTTGCTGATGCTATGGCTGGACCTACTCCGGTTTCAGCTTTAATTCATGCTGCAACCATGGTTACAGCAGGAGTATATTTGGTTATTAGGGCGGGAGAAATTTATTCTTTGGTTCCTGAAGTTTCCTATTTCATAGCTATTCTTGGAGCTTTTGTTGCTATATTTGCTGCTTCTATGGCTTTAGTGGCAAGAGATTTAAAACGCATCATAGCATATTCTACCTTATCTCAGCTTGGATATATGTTTGTAGCAGCTGGACTTGGGGCTTATGGTATAGCTTTATTTCATTTAGCGACGCATGCCTTTTTTAAATCTTTATTATTTTTAGGTGCTGGAAATGTAATGCATGCTATGAATGATAACTTAGATATTAAAAAAATGGGAGGATTATTTAAACCTTTGAAAATCACTGCTATTTTTATGACTATAGGATCTTTAGCCTTGGTAGGAATTTATCCTTTTGCAGGATTTTTCTCAAAAGATTTAATTTTAGGATATTCTTTCATTATTCATAATCATGGAATATTTTTAGTACTTTTAATTGCAGCTTTTATGACAGCTTTTTATAGTTTTAGGCTTTTAATGCTTGTATTTTTTACAAATTCAAGACATGATGCACATCCTCATGAAGCAAGTAAAATAGCACTTTTAGCTATGACCCCTTTGATGATTTTAGCAATTGTTTCAGGATTTTTTGAACATAATTTTTTTAAATATATCAGCTCTAAGCTTGTATTTATAGATGCTCAAGATCATATTGTAATGATTTGCGCAAGTGCTGCGGGAATTTTAGGAATACTTTTAGCTATCATTGCGTATAAATTTTCTTGGTTTAAGCCAAGTATAGAAAAAAATAAAATATATAAACTTTTAAGTAACGATTATTTTATACCACATTTTTATCATAAATTTATAGTGAATAAATATGAAAGTTTATGTGCAATTATGAAACATTGTGATATTTTTATTTTTGATGCAATTGTTGAAAAAATTTCTTTTTATGTTAATTTAATTTCTAAAAAAATGATTATGCCAAATAGCTTAAATTTAATGCTTAGATTTTTAGTAGCTGGTTTTGTGATTTTACTTATTTTGGCAAGGATGGTGTAAAATGCTGAATTATTTAATTTTATTTCCTTTAGCTGCTGGTTTAATTACTCTTATCTTAAACCGTGGTGGAGTAAAAATTTTTAGCGTTTTAGCAAGTTTAATTATACTTGTTTTAAATGTTAAATTTTTCTTCGATGGAATTAATGGGGTTGATTTTGAATACAAGCTTCCTTTTAAAATAGCTAATTTATTTGAATATCATATCGGAGTAAATAGCATCTCTTTAATCTTAATGCTTTTAAGCTCTTTGATGATATTTTTAAGTTTTTTATTTTTAAAAATTGAAAAAAAAGCAATTGTTTCTTGTATTTTCTTTTTGGAATTTGCAATTATGGGTTTATTTTCTGCACTTGATGGTTTATTATTCTATGTATTTTGGGAATTTTCTCTTTTGCCTTTATTATATATCATGGGTGTTTATGGTAAAGATTATAGACCAGGTATTAAATTTTTTATTTATGCTTTTGCCGGTTCTATTTTAATGCTTCTAGCTTTGATTTATCAAGCATATGCTACTTATAAACTTTTAAATGTCTTCACATTTGACTTAGAAATTTGGAAAAATAATGCTTCTGCATTTAGTCTTAATGAACAGCTTTTACTTTTTGGAGCATTTTTTATCGCCTTTGCTATTAAAGCACCGCTTTTTCCATTACATACATGGGCACCAAAAGTTTATGCAAATTCACCGATTTTAGTTTCTATGATGCTGGTCGCTTTTAAAATGGCCCCTTTTGGTTTTTTACATTTTTGTTTACCGCTTTTTCCAGATGCAAGCGTTTATTTTACACCTTTAATTGCAGCTTTATGTATTGTAAGTATTATTTACAATGCTTTAATTGCTTATCGTGCATCAAATTTAAAAGAATTAATCGCTTATAGTTCAATTTCTCATATTGGAGTTATGGTTTTAGGGATTTTTTCTTTAAATATTTTGGGAATTACCGGAGCTATATTTTATATGTTTGCACATGGTTTGGTTACAGGAAGTTTATTTTTAATGGCTGAACTTTTGTATAAAAAATATGGAACATTAGAAATTTCATATTATCATTCTTTAGCTCGTAAAGCACCTTTATTTACCATCTTTTTTACTTTGATTTTGCTTGCTAGCATATCTTTACCTTTAACTATATCTTTTATAGGTGAATTTTTGGCTCTTTTGGGTATAGCTAAAGTAAGTTTGCTTTATGCATTCTTAGCAGGATTTGTGATTATACTTGGAGCTATTTATATGCTTGCTGTATTTAGAAAAATGTTTTTTATGTCGCAAGTTACAAATCTTGAAAGTTTTTCTTTATGTACAAGAGAAATTATTACTCTTACTATGATAGTTTTTTTAATTTTTGCTTTAGGAGTGGCTCCAAAAATTTTCTTAGATCCGCTAGAGAAAAATGTTAGCTCTCTTGTGGAATTAATGAAAACAAGGGCTATAAATGAAGAAAATATTAATTTTTTAAATCATATCAAAGGAGAAAACAATGTTAGATAATATCAGTAATTTAAATATCTCCTTATCTTATCCTTTTTTATTTTTAATCGGTGTTGCTATTATTCTTTTATTGTGTTCAGCTTTTGGAAAATTTCATAGGACATTCTATGTGGGTACTTCAGCCTTATCTTTAATCGTTAGTACTTTTTTAATTTTAAGCAATGTATCCTCTTTTGGCTTGGGCACTTCAAAAGCATTTTTAGGAACTTTAAACAATGATATCTTTTCTTTTTATAGCTCTTTAATTATTCTATGTTTTTCATTTTTATACCTTTTAATGCAAAAAGATGAAAATAAGGGCGAATTTTATAGTTTATTTATGTTTATGATTTCTAGTTTATTGCTTATGGTATCAAGTTCAAATTTGGTTTTAATTTTTATAGGACTTGAATCATCATCTTTAGCTCTTTATACTCTTATAGCAATGCGTGGAACTCACAATGCTGTTTCAGGCGCTATTAAATATTTTACTCTTGCTGCTGTGGGTTCTGGATTTTTTGTAATGGCTTCGGCTTTGATTTATATGAAAACAGGAACTTTAGATTTGGATACAAAATTAGCATTGGAAAAAGATCCTATCCTTTTAACTGCCGGGGTTATGATTTTTGTTTTATGTGCTGTAAAACTTTCTTTAGTTCCTTTTCACTTTTGGTTAAAAGATGTATATTTTGCAACTTATTCAAATTTAGCAGCTTTTATTTCAGTAGTACCAAAAATAGCCATGTTTGTAGTAGTATTAAGACTTTTTGGGTTTTTTGATCATATTGGATTTGAAAATATTATCAGCATATTGGCAATATTTTCTATGTTAGTTGCTGCGATTGCTGCATTAAGTCAAAAAGATGTAAAAAAAATGTTTGCTTATAGTTCTGTTGTACATTCTAGTTTTGTTTTGGCTGCTTGTATTCCTTTATTTGATACTAAAGAAGGAGTTTTAAATCCTATATTTATTTATTGGGTTTTGTTTAGTTTTTCCAATTATGGTGTATTTTTAATTTTAAGTAATTTCCGTTTTACTTCATTTGAAAATCTTAATGCCTTGTTGGTAAAAAAACCTTTAATTGCTTTATCTCTTGCTTTTTGTGTACTTTCGCTTGCAGGAATTCCACCTTTTGGAGCTTTTTGGGGGAAAGTTATTGTTTTAAAAACTTTAATTATTGAAGATTATTGGTATTTAGCTGTATTTATGGCTTTAGCTTCAGTATTTATGCTTTATTCTTATTTAAAAGTGATCATTCATGCTCTTTTTGTTAAAAATAGTTCTGAAGCTTTTTGTGTGCAATTTAATTTTATACAAGGTTTTGTTTTAGCTATTTGTGTATTAATAAGTATTTTTGGTGTTATTTTTATAAAAATATAATATAATTATTTTATGAGAATTATATTTTTACTTTTATTGAATATTTATATTCTTTTTGCTTTTGAATTAACTTTAAATATAGGCCGCGAAAATAAACAAAGTTTCGCGGTTTTGCATGTTCAAAATGATTCAGATTTTACTTGTCAAAAATTTGCAATTGAAAATAAAATACATTTTGAATGCATTATTCCAGGCATTGTTGATACTCCTTTAAATAATCAAAATTTTGCAGCATTTGATTTGAAATTTTTCAAAGAAACTCAAAAAATTAAAATGATTATATTGCCTAAAACAGATGCAAGAATGTTTGATTTATCTCAAAATATATATATTGATAAAGAATTAAGTTATTCTACCTCACATAAAAGCAAAGGTTTTACTTTTGTTTTTACAAATAATCTAATCAGAAAAAAAGATTATGATGGACTTAATTTTGGCATTCATTTTCCTTATGAAAGCTTACCTTATGTGGGAGCGCTTGATTTAAATTCTAATCCTGTTGTAATTCCTCAAAGTGCAGATATTAATACTTACTTACGCATTAAAGATGAATATGGTAAAGCTAACTATCAGCAAGTAGTTATCGATGCTGATAATGCAATAAAGCGTTATATAAATAGTATTTTTATGAGTGAATTTATTCTTTATAAATTAAGAGCTGAAAATCAACTTTATACTCAAGACCCTAGTTTTAGAGATAGGAAAATTTTAGAAAAAATGATTGTGGATGCTAAAAATTGGACTCGAACTTTTACAAGCGATAGGAATTTTTTTGAAGTATCTTATATAATGTTAAGAGTCTATATTGCCTTATCTAAGAATTCTGATATTAATTATATGATGTCAATTTTAAACAATCAACCTAATAATTATTTTTCTCAAATGGCAAAGCTTGATTATGCAGATTATCTTTATGGCTTAAGAGAAAGAAATAAAGCTATAGATATTTATGAAGATATTTATTTCAATACTAAAAATTTAGATTTAGCTGCTAGAGCAGCGATAGCTTTAGCTAAAGATTGTATTTTAAATAATAATATCAATAAAGCAATAGAATACGCAAATGTGATTTTAAAAGCTAATCCACAATATTTTGGAAAAGATGAATCAAGATCTTTGGATCTTGCTAAACTTTTTGATCAAAACCAACAATATAATATTAGCTCTAATATCTATCAAAATATTTTTAACAAGATATCAAGAGTAAATCAAAAATATGAGGAAGTTTTAAAAGATTTGGCTTTAAGTTTGTCCCGAGTAGGAAAAGTAGATGAAGCTAAAAAATACCTAAATTTATATTTAAATGAGTATTTAGATGATGGTAAATATTTAGATGAGATTAAAAAGGCTAGAGATGAGTTATTTTTTGCGATGGGTGATGAAAATTCTACACTTTCGCATAAGCATTATGCCATGCTTATGAAAGAATATGCTCAAAAAGATGAAAATATAGTTAATAAGGCTTTAGATAAGGATATGCAACTTTACTATAAAGAAGGAAATTTTAGCGCTATTTTGGGATATAAAAAACAAATAGAAGAAAGAGATCTTCCTAATTCTTTAAAATTATTACAGCAAGCCGCAGTTGATCTTTTAAATAAAGAATTAAAATCTGATAATTGTATTGAGGCAACATCTATTTTTGCAGAATTTAAATCTTATGAAATAGGACAAAGAATAAACAATAAAAAACATATGTTAAATTGTTTTATTAGAACTTCTAAAATCGAAGAAGCTATAGATTATGCAGATAAAAATTATAATGAAGATCCTATATTTTTTGGATTAAAAAAAGCTTCAATGCTTTATGATAATAAGCAATATGGACAAGTTTTAAAAATTTCCAAAGAAATAGCTCAATCAAAAATTTTAAAAAGTGATGAGGAAAATTTTAAAGCTTATTATTTGCAATTTTTATCCTATTTGAAAATGGATGATTATAATAAAGCTATTAGTATATTGAAAATTTTAGAAACTTTTCCAATGAATTTTAATATGGTTGAGGCCTATGATGCTTTATTATCTTATGCTAATGATCATAAAATGCAAACAACAATTCTTACTTATGCCCCTAAGGCTATTGATTATCAAAATTTAAAAGGAATTAATCTTTATAGTCCAAATCTTGAATTTATTTATCTTGGTGCCCTAGCTAAAGTGAATGAAAATGAAAAATCCTTAGCAGTTTTAACTGATTTATTAAAATTAAAACTTTCTGATGATGATAAGGCAAGAGCTTTGTATATACAAAGTTTAACTTATGAAAGAATGAAAAATATTCAAGCTGAAAAAGAAAGTTTGCAACAATGTTTAAAATTAAAACCTTCAAATTGGCAGAATTTATGTCGCGATAAGAGCCAAATTTTAAAATAGTATTAATTTTATTTGATATTTTTTATCCAAAAAACTTTATTTTATATTGAATATTAAACAATCTTGAAAATCAATTTTTATTAATTTATAACCTTATTTTAATATAATAAATAAAAATATTTTAGGAGAAAATAATGAAAGAGAAAAAGAAATCTTTCAATGTATCTTTAAAATTAACCTTTTATGTTGGTATTTTAATAGTTATTATATTGACCATTACAAGTACTATTAGTTATTTTGAATCTAAAAATAATACTTTTACATTACTTAAAGATACTCAACTTAAAACCGTAGAAGATGTTACAATGACATTTGATAATTATGGAAAAAGTAGACGAGTTGCAATGGAAATTTTAGCTAAAGAAATTCAAGAAATATTAGATAAAGGCAATGATGAAGAAATTTTTAGCTTATTAAAATCTTTTAAAGAAGCATTTGGTTTCAAGCTTGTTTTTTTAGGTTTTGAAAATTCTGGACGAGTTCTTTTATCGGATAGAAAAATATTAGATTCTAAATCTTTTAATTTACAAAATGCTGGATGGTATCAACAAGCACATGGTTCAACTAAAGCTATTGTTTATGGACCTTATAAATCTGCAACAGATGGTGTTTCTGGGTTAACTTATGCAATGCCAATCTATAAAAATGGAAAATTAATTGGAGCTGTTGGGGGCGATTATAGTTTAGAGCAATTTTCAAAAGATGTTTTAGCTTTTGGTCATTCTGCAAATACTTATGCTGCAGTTTATAGCCCAGATGGAGAAATTTATTTCCATCAATATCCAGAAAGAATTTTAACAAAAAATCAATTGAGTATTAATATAGCTAATACAATCAATACTAATCCGAACTACTATCTTAATCCAAAAGAAGAAAAGGCACTTTTTAAAACAAAGGATGATAAAGGAAATTCATATCAAGTGCTATGTAGTGCAACAATCAATCCAAAATTTAGAGTATGTACAGTTACAGAAGATCAAACTTATACAGGAGTTGTTAGAGCAATTCTTTTTAAACAAATTCTTATAGGTATTATCGCAACTATCATTGCTCTTATCTTAATCAGAATCCTAATCACAAAAAGCCTCTCCCCACTCACCATCATCCAAAACGGTCTTAATGCTTTCTTTGATTTTATCAATCATAAAACAAAGAATGTTTCTACTATTAATATAAAAACTAATGATGAGTTTGGTCAAATCTCAAAAGCCATTAATGAAAACATCCTTATTACTAAACAAGGTTTAGAACAAGATAATCAAGCTGTAAAAGAATCAGTCTCTACAGTTCAAGTTGTAGAAAAAGGAGATTTAACAGCAAGAATTACTGCAAATCCAAGAAATCCTCAACTTGTAGAACTTAAAAATGTTTTAAATAAACTCTTAGATGTCTTACAAGAAAAAGTAGGTTCTGATATGAATGCTATTCATAAAATCTTTGAAGAATATAAGAGCTTAGATTTTAGAAATAAATTAGAAAATGCTAGAGGTAGTGTTGAAGTTACTACTAATGCTTTAGGTGAAGAAATCATTAAAATGTTAAAACAAAGTTCTGATTTTGCTAATCACTTAGCAAGTGAAAGTTCTAAATTACAAAATGCTGTTCAAAACCTAACTAGCTCTTCTAATTCTCAAGCAGCTTCTTTAGAAGAAACTGCTGCTGCTTTAGAAGAAATTACTTCTTCTATGCAAAATGTTTCTGTTAAAACCTCTGATGTAATCACTCAATCAGAAGAGATTAAAAATGTTACAAGTATTATTGGAGATATTGCAGATCAAATCAATCTTTTAGCATTAAATGCTGCTATAGAAGCAGCACGTGCAGGAGAACATGGACGAGGCTTTGCTGTTGTGGCTGATGAAGTTAGAAAACTAGCAGAAAGAACTCAAAAATCATTGAGTGAAATAGAAGCTAATACTAACTTACTTGTTCAATCTATTAATGATATGGCAGAATCTATTAAAGAACAAACTGCAGGTATTACTCAAATCAATGAAAGTGTAGCTGCTATTGATCAAACCACTAAAGATAATGTTGAAATTGCTAATGAGAGTGCAATCATTTCTAATACTGTTAGTGATATAGCTAATAATATATTAGAAGATGTTAAGAAGAAAAGATTTTAAGAATCTTTTCTTTAAATTATAATCAAATGATTATTCTTTAAATCATAATCTTTAAACTATTATCTTAAATCATTATTTTTAAATAGTTATTTTTAAATAACTATTTTTTATGATAATTGAAGATTCATTATTAAATTAAGCAATTTAATCTTTTAATGGATTTTTTATTAAAAGATTAAAAGCTTTATTTTTGATTTAATAATTTCTTTAATTTTATCTTTTGTAACTAAATTTTTAAGTTCATTACTTTCTGCTTTAATTCCATTCATATTTAAATGCCATAAAGCATTTTCTATAGCTTCATCTTTTTTTTCTTTCTACTATGCGTGTTTCATCAAAAATAAATTTATAAAAAGTTATATTTTTCTAAATATTAAAGATTTTTATTTATTTTATTAATGCTACTTTAAATTAAAGATTTATTGATATTAGTTTTATTTATTTGTATAGTTAAAAGAAACATTTTACAATTATATTTTAATTATTTTTTTGGGAATGAATATGAATTTGTGGGATAAAAAGGCTAAAAGCTATGCAAGATATGCAAAATTAAACGATATCCAAAAGCAAACTTTTAAGAAGTTAAATGAATTAAATATTGATTTTACAAATAAAAATATTGTAGATATAGGTTGTGGCACAGGTGTTTGGACTTTACATTTAGCGCAAAAAGCAAAAAGTGTTTTAGGTATAGATAATTCTAAAGCTATGCTTGAAATTTTAAAAGAAGATGCTATAAAAAATAATATTAATAATATTAAAATACTTCATTTAGATTTTGAAAATTTTTATAAAGAAAATCAAGAAAACTTTGATATAGCGTTTTTAAGTATGTCTTTAGCTTTGCAAAATGAAAATGATTTCAAAGCTTTTTTAAATTTAGCTTCTCAAAGAATATATCTTGGCTGGGCTGATTATAGAAAAAGTGATTTTTTAGACCCAATATTTAAACATTTTAATACTGAATTTAAAGGATTTAATAAACAAGATTTAGAAAGTTTTTTACTAGAAAAAAATATAACTTTTTATAAATTTATTTTTGATGAAACACGCATAGTAGAAAGAAAAAAAGATGAAGCTATAGAAAATGCTTTATGGCATTTAAATATGAATGGAATTAAAGCAGAAAGTAATGAACTTAAAAATTTAGTTACAAAAGATAAAATTAAAGAAATTATTAAATCAAAAATAAAGCTTTTAATCTTTTAATAAAAAATCCATTAAAAGATTAAATTGCTTAATTTAATAATGAATCTTCAATTATCATAAAAAATAGTTATTTAAAAATAACTATTTAAAAATAATGATTTAAGATAATAGTTTAAAGATTATGATTTAAAGAATAATCATTTGATTATAATTTAAAGAAAAGATTCTTAAAATCTTTTCTTCTTAACATCTTCTAATATATTATTAGCTATATCACTAACAGTATTAGAAATGATTGCACTCTCATTAGCAATTTCAACATTATCTTTAGTGGTTTGATCAATAGCAGCTACACTTTCATTGATTTGAGTAATACCTGCAGTTTGTTCTTTAATAGATTCTGCCATATCATTAATAGATTGAACAAGTAAGTTAGTATTAGCTTCTATTTCACTCAATGATTTTTGAGTTCTTTCTGCTAGTTTTCTAACTTCATCAGCCACAACAGCAAAGCCTCGTCCATGTTCTCCTGCACGTGCTGCTTCTATAGCAGCATTTAATGCTAAAAGATTGATTTGATCTGCAATATCTCCAATAATACTTGTAACATTTTTAATCTCTTCTGATTGAGTGATTACATCAGAGGTTTTAACAGAAACATTTTGCATAGAAGAAGTAATTTCTTCTAAAGCAGCAGCAGTTTCTTCTAAAGAAGCTGCTTGAGAATTAGAAGAGCTAGTTAGGTTTTGAACAGCATTTTGTAATTTAGAACTTTCACTTGCTAAGTGATTAGCAAAATCAGAACTTTGTTTTAACATTTTAATGATTTCTTCACCTAAAGCATTAGTAGTAACTTCAACACTACCTCTAGCATTTTCTAATTTATTTCTAAAATCTAAGCTCTTATATTCTTCAAAGATTTTATGAATAGCATTCATATCAGAACCTACTTTTTCTTGTAAGACATCTAAGAGTTTATTTAAAACATTTTTAAGTTCTACAAGTTGAGGATTTCTTGGATTTGCAGTAATTCTTGCTGTTAAATCTCCTTTTTCTACAACTTGAACTGTAGAGACTGATTCTTTTACAGCTTGATTATCTTGTTCTAAACCTTGTTTAGTAATAAGGATGTTTTCATTAATGGCTTTTGAGATTTGACCAAACTCATCATTAGTTTTTATATTAATAGTAGAAACATTCTTTGTTTTATGATTGATAAAATCAAAGAAAGCATTAAGACCGTTTTGGATGATGGTGAGTGGGGAGAGGCTTTTTGTGATTAGGATTCTGATTAAAACTAAAGCTGCAATTAAAGCAATAAAACCAATTATTAATTGACTATATAAAATATTATTAATTGTATTATCATAAGTTTTTTTATTAACAACGCTACAAATTCTATATATAGGATTTACGCTTGATGGATTGCACATAATTGCTTGAGTTTCACCTTTATCATTATCAGCAAAAAATAAAGTGTCTCTGATATTTGGATCTAATAATTTTGGATTGTTTTCTAAAGCATTTTTAATATTCATACTTAAAGTATTTTTTGTCAAGAGTTTTTTATCATCTTCATTAAAAATAATTTTACCCTCTGTATCATAAACACTAGCATAAGAATTTGTGGTATGACCTAAAACCAAAACATCTTTTGAAAATCTTTTTAAATCATAATCGCCACCAACAACTCCAATTAATTTTCCATTTTTATAGATAGGAGCTGCGTAAGTTAAAGTTGCGTGATTATTTGATACTGATTTATAAGGAGATGAAGTTATTGCTTTACCTTCAGATGAAGCTTGTTTATACCATATGGTATTTTTTGTGTCAAAGCCCTTGGAAAGATCTAGCATAGTTCCATCTGATAAAAATGTCTTTCCGTTTTTATCAAAACCCACATAAATTAAATCAAATCCATTGGCTTCTTTAAAAGCATGAAGCAATTTAACAATTTCGACTATATCTGTTTCAGAATTTGTATCACTAAGTTCTTCAGCTAAAACTTTGATAACTTCTAGTTTAGATTTGGAATAATTATCAAAAGTTATTTGTACATCATCCATGACTTTTAATTGATTATTTTTAAGCAATTCAAAAGATGTTTGTTTAAAGTTATAATATGAAGTAAAAGTTACTATGGCTAATATAATAACTATGAGCAATCCGGTAAAAGATACTAGTTTTGAAGAAACATTAAAATTCTTATAATCATTTAAAACTCCTTATTTAATATCTTTAATATAACAAATTAAAAATAGTAATATAACTTTTATTAATTATAAATAAAATAATTTCCATCAAAACTTATCAAAGAATACTCTCTTTCATTTCCTATACTTTCAACAAGCTCTTCTATGCTTAAAAAAGTTAAAGAATCAGCTTCAACATGTTTCTTAACTTCTTCAATATTTTTATTAGCGCTAATTAATTCTTCAAATGTTGGAGTATCTATTCCATATATATCAGGAAATTTAATTTCTGGACACGCAATTGCTAAATGAATTTTGCTAGCTCCTGCAGCACGAAGTAAAGAAACTATTTTTTTGGAAGTAGTTCCGCGGACTATACTATCATCAATGACCACAATTTCTTTACCTTCTAAAACCTTACGCATAGGATTTAATTTTAATTTTACTTTTAAATTTCTAAGCTCTTGGGTAGGCTCTATAAAAGTTCTTCCTACATAATGATTTCTTACTATAGCCATTTCAAGAGGAATTTTCAAGTATTGGGAAAAACCCATAGCAGCACTGACTCCACTATCTGGAACAGGCACAATAAAATCAGCTTTGTAGGGAAATTTTTTAGCTAAAGTTTCACCCATTTTTTTACGAATTTCATAAACACTTTTACCTTCTATAATGCTATCGGGTCTTGCAAAATAAACATATTCAAAAGCACAAATTCTAGGACTCTTTGTTTCTAAAATAATACTTTCAAATCTATCATTGCCTTGGGTAAAAATGATTAATTCTCCAGGTTTTACATCGCGTATAAATTCAGCTTCTATTAGATCAAACGCACAAGTTTCACTTGCAACTATATAGCCCCCATCTTTTAATCTCCCTAAAGATAAAGGACGAACCCCATAAGGATCTCTTGCAACGTAAAGTTTATCTTTGCTTGCCAAAACAAAGCAATAAGCCCCCAAGCAACTTTTTAAACTTTCAATAAATTTATCTTTTAAATTTTCTTTTTTACTTCTAGCGATTAAATGAACAACATTTTCAGTATCCATATGAGTTTGAAAAATTGCTCCATCTTGGATCAATTGATTTCTAATTTCTTCTTTGTTAACTAAATTTCCATTGTGTGCCAAAGCAATATCTCCTAAGGCACAATTTGCTGCTATAGGTTGTGCATCATCTAAGCTAGAATTACCTGCTGTGGAATAACGATTATGGCCTATAGCGATTTCTCCTTGTAAATTTTGTAAATTTTGAGGATTAAAAATTTGACTTACCTCGCCTTTGGCTTTAATTGTTTTAATACTTTGGCCATTACTAACACTTATTCCACTTGCTTCTTGTCCACGATGTTGCATAGCAAATAACGCATAATATGCATAAGTGCTTGCATTTTTTGAATTGATAACTCCAACAACTGCACACATATTAAATTCCTAAAAAATCATTAATCGAATATAATTTTGGATTTTGTTTTTGAAGCCAAATTGCAACCTTAATAGCGCCTTTAGCAAATGTTGTTCTTGATGTTGCAACGTGGCTTAATTCTAAAAATTCTCCATTTTCATAAAATCCAACAGTATGGCGACCCACAATATCGCCACCTCTTAAACTCATAATAGCTATTTCATTTTTATTTCTTTCATTTATAATGCCATCTCTTGAGCTAACTCTTACTTTTTCAAGATCTAAATTTCTAGCTTTTGCTGCACTTTGAGCTAAAGTCATAGCTGTTCCACTTGGAGCATCCTTTTTATAACGATGATGCATTTCTGTAATTTCGATATCAAAATTTTCAAGCATAGCACTCGCTTTACTAACGAGATAATTTAAAACAGCGACGCCCAACGACATATTAGTTGCATAAAATATTGGCATTATTGCGCTTAGCTCATGCATTAAATTCATTGTTTTTAAATCAAGTCCTGTTGTTCCTATTACTAAAGGCTTAGAATTTGTTCTTGCATGATTTAAAAGTTCATAAGTGCCTTTGGGTGAAGAAAAATCAATAATCACTTCGCTTTTCTTAAAGAGTTCATTTATATTATCCCCTTTATCGTAAAGCATGGCTATTTTTGCATTGTTTTCTTCTTCTAAACATTCCTTAATTTGTTTTCCCATGCGACCTTTGGCGCCAAAAATTCCTATATTAATCATATTAATTACCTTTTTAATAAATGTTTATTTTATCATTTATTCCATAAATTTCCACATAATCATTGTTTTTTCAATTTATTTAAATTTTCTAATAATCTTTGTTCTTCTCCAATCCCTTTACTTTCATAAAATTTTAAATTTTTACTTAAATATTTTTGTTCAACCCAACCTCCAAAATCATGAGGATAAAGATATTTTTTTCTCTCTGCATGATTATTATTAAGATAATTTGGAATATCTAAAGTTTCATTGTTTTTAACAAAATCTAACGCCTTATTGATAGCTTTATAGCTTGAATTTGATTTTAAGGCACTTGCTAAATAAACCACACACTGACTTAAAATAATACGTGCTTCTGGGTAGCCTATATTTTTTACAGCTATAAGTGTAGAAGTAGCAATATTGAGCGCATTAGGATCTGCATTTCCTATATCTTCGCTCGAAAAAATAATTAAACGTCTAGCTAAAAAATCGGCACTTTCTCCAGCATCAATTAATCTTGCTAGATAATAAAGTGCAGCATCTACATCACTTCCACGTAAGCTTTTGATCATAGCACTGGTTAAAACATAATGTGTATCTTTTTGATTAACCCCTTCACTGTTGACACCATTTCTAAGTTTTTTTAAATGATTTAAATTAACATTTTTAGGATCTAAAACTAGTGCAAATTCAAGTAAATTTAGCATAGATCTTGCATCGGCACTTTTAATCAAAAAATTTTTAGCTTCATCATCAATATTAAAATTAAGTTTTTCTTGAACTTTCTTTAGCAAAATTTCTAAATCTTTAGCTTTTAACGTTTTAAATTCAAAAAGCATAGAACGACTTCTAATACCAGAACAAAGAACAAAATAAGGATTTTCAGTACTTGCACCTATGATAATACAACGATAATTTTCCATAGGAATGAGTAACATTTCTTGCTGAGTTTTGCTAAGGCGATGAATTTCATCAATAAAAATCAAAGGCTTATAAAGGCTATTTTTATATCGATCGAGTATTTTTCTAAGTTCTTCGAGTTTAAAATTTCCTCCATCAAATTCATAAAAATCTAATCCAAAATCTTTTGCTATAGCTCTTGCAAATGTTGTTTTTCCGCATCCTGCAACACCATAAAATAAACTATGAGGCAATTTTTGCATAGTGATAAATTTTTTAAATATATTAACAAGATCTTCTTGACCTATAATTTCATCTAATTTTTTAGGACGAAATTCTAAAGCTAAATTCATCAGTTTAAGTCTATATAAGAAAATTGATTGCCATTAATTTTAAGTTGAGGATTTGAAAGACTATCATAAAATAAATTCATAATAAATAAATCACTATTTTTAATAAAATATTGATTTAATCCTCCAAAAAATTGTCCCCAAGTAAATATTTTATCTGGCTCTTCTGTGCTAGAAATTTGAATATTAGCCTTATTGTTTTTACCTAATATAATATTGCCATTGATATCTATGTTTTGTTTGTCTTTATAAAAAGTTAAATTAATAATATCTAACTTTAATCCTTCTTTAATAAGAGAATCTAAATCGAATTTATTGTAAGAATGTTTAGCTATCTCATTCCAAATGATATCAAAATCAACTTTATCAAAATTTAAATTTTGATAAAGTTTTGAATTCATATCAAGAACTATATCACAAGCTTTACCTTGAAAATGAATTTTTAATTTATTTTTATCTTGAAAATGAAAAGTATTTTTACTGTAAAATGAAGCTATTTTATTGTTATTAAATACAAAAGAATGAAATTGCAATTCTTCAACACCTTCTTTAGGTTGCAATAAATCATTTAAAGGTATGGGATGATTGAAATGTTGCTTGTAGTTGAAATCTTGCATGGAAAGTTTTGAATAAAATTGTGTAAATTGAGCTTTATCTATATTAAAATAAATATTTTTAACCTGCATATTTTTATCAATTAAAATTGAAATAGAAGCATTTTTTAATAAAGTATCTCCGCCTTCATTACTTAAATTTATATCTTGAAATTGTAACCTTAAATTAAAATCTTTTTGTTTGCTTGTCAATATAAAACTAGCCAATTTCTTATTTTTTAAATGTTGATCTAAAAAATAAAAGGGGTTGCTTAAATCTCCCTGTGCGATATATTTTGAAAAATAGTTATTATTAAAAACTACATTTACTTCAGTTGTAAAATTTAAACCCACGCTATCTTTTATAGTAAAATTTGCTTCAGAGTGCAAAAAACCTTTTTTAAAGTTTAAATTTATAATTTTATAATTAGAATTTTTATTATTTACAAGATTATTTAAAATATTTTCATTTGCATAACCCATATAAAAAATATGGATAACAAAGAAAAATCCTATTAAAACAGGAATTATCATCCATTTTTTCAAAATATTATTCCTTGACAAATTTCAATGTTATTTTACAAATTCCTTGTTAAAAAAAGTTTAAAAATATTAAATATAATGTAAGATTAAGAAAATTTACTTTGTTTGACAGAGCAAACAAAGTAATTATTAATAAGCTTTTTTATAGCATTGAATTTCTATTTTTCTAGCTACAGGAATAGCCGGAGTATTTGGAGTGATAGGCATACCATAGAAAATTTTACTTTCAAGAAAATCACCTACTTTTAAATCTTTAAACGTCCCATCTTTATCAGTGCCAAAAATTCCACAATCATCCATTTCAATTTCTGTGTTTGGCAAAACTTTAATCGCAATTTGCCCACCATAAACAGAATCTATAAGTAGAGTTTTATTATTATCATAAACTTGTGCAATCGTGCCTTCAAGTTTAACACTATCAGCTAAAAGAATAGTACTTGCTAAACTAGCTGCTAAAAAGAATGTTTTTTTCATAAATATATTTTCTCCTTTTTTTGTTTAATTTGTCGAAATGTTAAAAAAATAAAGTGAAGCGAAAGTGAAGTTTTAACTAAAAAACAGAATTATTTTATTAAAATATAAAATATGCTAAAATTATAAGTAGTTTTTTATCTGCGCAAACTTTAAACAAATAGAAATTTAATTATTTATTATCGCGATGCTAAAAAACATTTTATAAATTGTATAATTTAATTATATACTCAATAATGGAGAAACTATGCGCAAAAAGCATTCTTTACCCGAATTAACCTTTAGAGGGCTTTTATTAGGAAGTATTTTAACCATTATCTTTACAGCTTCAAATGTATATTTGGGACTTAAAGTAGGTCTTACTTTTTCATCCTCTATACCTGCTGTTGTAATTTCTATGGCTGTTTTGAGCTTGTTTAAAAATTCAAATATTTTAGAAAATAATATGGTTCAAACTCAAGCATCTGCAGCAGGAACTCTTTCTTCGGTTATTTTTGTTATACCTGGACTTTTTATATGTGGATATTGGAGCGAATTTCCTCTTTGGCAAACTTTTATGATCTGCTTATGTGGCGGAGGCTTAGGAGTTCTTTTTACTATACCTCTAAGAAGAGCTATGGTTGTAGAAAGTAAACTTACTTATCCAGAAGGTAGAGCAGCAGCTGAAATTTTAAAAATGGCCAATAAAGATCAAGAAATAAAAAAAGGTAAAAAAGGTGTTAAAGAAATTGCTTTAGGTGGAATTATAGCAGCTTCTTATAGCTTATTTAGCAGCGGTTTTAAATTGATTGCAAGTGAAAGTAGTTTTGCTTTTATATGGAATAAAATGGCATTTGGTTTTTCAATGGGATATTCTTTAGCTCTTTTGGGAGCAGGTTATCTTGTTGGATTAGCAGGAGCTATGGCGCTTTTGGTGGGAATGTTTTTAGCTTGGGGAGTTTTTACTCCTTATCTTTCAAGTTTTGAATTTGATGGGATTAAAAAAGCAGCAGAGCTTGCCTCAGGAGTTTGGAGTAGTAAAGTTAGGCTTATAGGGACTGGTGCTATAGCTATAGCTGCACTTTGGACCTTGATAGAGCTTTTAAAACCTGTATTTGATGGAATTAAAGAAATTATTCGTAATGTCAAAAGTCCTCATACAAATAACAGTGATTCTAGAAATATAGATTTATCAATAAAAAATATTTTTATACTTTTTTTATTGATGGTTATAGGACTTTTTATCACTTTTTATAGTTTTGTTGGCGATGCGCATTTAAATTTATTTTATCATTTGCTTTTTACAGCAGCTGGAACTTTAATTGCAGTATTAATAGGTTTTTTTGTAGCAGCAGCTTGCGGATATATGGCTGGACTTGTAGGTTCATCCTCAAGTCCTATTTCAGGTATAGGATTAATCGGTATTATTGCATCTTCAATCATTTTTTTACTTTTAGGTGCAGAACTTTTTAAAGATCCGATTCTTTCGAATTTCGCCATTGCCTTAGCTATTTTTACTACAAGTGTTATTTTGGCTACTGCAGCAATTTCTAATGATAATTTACAAGATTTAAAGACAGGATATTTAGTAGGTGCAACTCCTTGGAAGCAACAAGTTTCCTTGCTTGTAGGTTGTGTTTTTGGCGCTTTAGCCATTGTTCCTGTTTTAAATTTACTTTATCAAGCTTATGGTTTTGTTGGAGCAATGCCAAGAGCAAATATGGACACCTCTTTAGCCTTAAATGCACCACAAGCTAATTTGATGAGTACAATAGCTAAAGGAATATTTAATCACAATATAGAGTGGAACTATATTCTTTTTGGTGTAGGTGTGGGTATTATCATTGTTGTTATAGATAAAGTTTTAAAAAAGATGAGTAAAATGTCTTTACCACCTCTAGCAGTGGGAATTGGTATATACTTGCCGCCTGATGTTAATATACCATTAATTATTGGAGGAATTTTAAAATATTGCGTGATGAAATATCTAAAAAGAAAATATAAAAATAATTCTAAAAAAGAAGAAAAAATAGCTGCATGTGAACAAAATGGTATTTTATTCGCTTCAGGATTAATTGTTGGAGAAAGTATTTTTGGTGTTATTATTGCAGCTATTACAGTTTTTTCTGTTAGTATGGGTGGAGATGAAAATATTTTGGCTTTAAATTTTAAAAATTTTCATGATAGCGCATTATTTGCTTTTATATTTTTTGTAGCTGTGATATTATATTTTATTAAAAGAATCATTAAAAATAGATAGGTTGTTTATGGAAAATTTTTACGCTTTAATATTAGGAATTATTGAAGGATTAACCGAATTTTTACCTGTTTCTTCAACTGGTCATATGATTTTAGGTGGAACGATTTTGGGACTTAAAATGGATGATTTTTGGAGAAGTTTTTTAATCATTATACAACTTGGATCTATTTTAGCTGTCATTTTTGTCTTTTGGAAACGTTTGATTCAAGGATTTGATATTTGGTTTAAATTAGCAGTAGGTTTTTTCCCTACAGGTCTTATCGGACTTTTTGCCGAAAAATATTTGAAAGAATTATTTAATGGTTATGTTGTAGTTAGTATGCTTATTATTGGTGGGATAATATTTATCATCATTGAAAAATACCATAAAAATAAAACATACGAGATTAATTCACTTGATGAAATAACTTATAAAAAAGCATTTTGCATAGGAATTATTCAATCTTTAGCTATTATACCTGGTACTTCAAGAAGTGGATCAAGTATTATTGGTGGATTATTACTGGGTTTAAATCGCAAAAGTGCAGCAGAATTTAGCTTTTTATTAGCTGTTCCAACGATGATTATAGCTACTTTATATAAAATTTATAAAGAGCCTAATTTACTTAGCGATGCTAATTCTTTAATTCCTCTATCAATAGGATTTATTACAGCTTTTGTAGTTGCTGTTTTTGTTATAAAGTTTTTTTTAAAATTTATCACAAAATTTAATTTCATCCCTTTTGGAATTTATAGAATTATTCTAGGAATTTTGTTTTTTTATTTGTATTATAGTGGAATTTTAAATTCAGGAGATCAATTTTAAATTCAAATATTGTTTTAAAATTATTTAATAAAATTAATTTTTAAAAAAAATTAAGGCAGACAAAGATAAAATTATAAATTTAAATTAAAACTCGCAGAGTTAGTGAGCTTAAAGGTGAAATTTAATATGGAAAAAGAAATTATTGCATTTTTAGATACTGAAAAGATAGTTGATTTACAAAGTGTTCAATCTAAAAATAACTTAAAAGAAATTTATTTTGATAATTCTAAAGAAAGCTTAGAAGTAATACGCCATTCTTGTGCGCATTTAATGGCACAAGCGATTAAAATTTTATATCCTGAAGCTAAATTTTTTGTTGGCCCTGTGATAGAAGATGGTTTTTACTATGACTTTCGTGTTGATTCTAAAATCAATGAAGAGGATTTAATAAAAATAGAAAAAAAGATGAAAGAACTTGTCGAATCTAAGATTGAAATTGGCAAATATGAAATAAGTAAAAAAGAAGCTTTGCAAAAATTTCAAAATGATGATTTAAAACAAGAAGTTTTGCTTCGTATTCCTGATGGACAAGTAAGTATTTATACTCAAGGTGATTTTGAAGATTTATGCCGTGGTCCACATGTACCAAATACAAAATTTTTACGCTTTTTTAAACTCACTCGAGTTGCTGGAGCTTATTTGGGTGGTGATGAAAAAAGAGAAATGTTGACACGTATTTACGGGACAGCTTTTGCCGATAAAGAAAGTTTAAAAGAATACTTAACAATCATTGAAGAAGCTAAAAAAAGAGATCATAGAAAATTAGGCACTGAATTAAAACTTTTCACCTTTGATGATGAAATAGGAGGCGGTTTGCCTATTTGGTTAAGCAATGGTGCAAGACTTAGAAGTAAATTAGAACAAATGCTTTATAGAGCCCATAGAATTCGGGGATACGAGCCTGTAAGAGGGCCCGAACTTTTAAAAGCTGATGCATGGAAAATAAGTGGACACTATGATAATTATAAAGAAAATATGTATTTTACACAAATTGATGAACAAGAATACGGCATTAAGCCTATGAATTGTGTTGGGCATATAAAAGTTTATCAAAGCGATATTAGAAGTTACCGAGATTTACCTTTAAAATTCTTTGAATATGGTGTTGTGCATAGACATGAAAAAAGTGGAGTTTTACATGGGCTTTTAAGGGTGCGTGAATTCACTCAAGATGATGCACATATTTTTTGTATGCCAAGCCAAATCAAAGATCAAGTTTTAGAGATTTTAAATTTTGTTGATGGGCTAATGAAATTTTTTAACTTCACTTACGAAATGGAAATTTCTACTAGACCTCAAAAAGCTATAGGAGATCTTGAAATTTGGGATATAGCGACCAATGCTTTAAAAGAAGCTTTAGATGAAAAGGGCTTAAAATATGGAATTGACGAAGGTGGTGGAGCTTTTTACGGACCAAAAATTGATATTAAAATTACTGATGCTTTAAAAAGAAAATGGCAATGTGGAACCATACAAGTAGATTTTAATTTACCAAATCGCTTTAAACTTGAATATACTGATACAGATAATGAGAAAAAACAACCTGTTATGCTTCATCGTGCTATTTTGGGTTCTTTTGAAAGATTTATAGGAATTTTAACCGAGCATTGTGCAGGAGAATTTCCATTTTCTATAGCTCCAACAGCAGTAGGTATCATACCAATTTCAAATAATCATATCTCTTATGCACAAGAAATCAATGATATGCTTTTAAAACTTGGCGTAGATTGTGAAATATATGATAAAAATGAAAGTTTAAATAAAAAAATTCGAATTGCAGAAAAACAAAAATTGCCAATGATTTTGGTTTTAGGTGATGAAGAGTTGGAAAAACGCAGCGTTGCTCTAAGAGATAGAAGAGCTAAAGAACAAAGAAATCTTAGTTTAAATGATTTTATAACTTTAATTAAGGAGAAAATAAGTGAGGTATATTTTTGAGTAAAGAAAAAGAAGTATTGCTCAATGATGAGATAAGAGCGGATGAAATAAGATGTATAGGTGATGATGGCAAAGTTTATGGCATTATTAGTAGTGATGAAGGTTTAGAAATAGCTAATAGACTAGGGCTTGATCTGGTTATGATAGCCCCTGATGCTAAACCACCTGTATGTAAAATCATGGATTATGGAAAATTCCGTTATCAACAAGAAAAAAAGCAAAAAGAAGCTAAGAAAAAGCAAAAGGTTATTGATATAAAAGAAATTAAGCTTTCGATTAAAATTGCTCAAAATGATATCAATTATAAAGTTAAACACGCTCTTGAATTTTTATCTCAAGGTAAGCATGTAAGATTTCGCGTATTTTTAAAAGGTCGAGAAATGGCTACTCCTGAAGCAGGAATTGCTTTGCTTGAAAAAATTTGGATCATGATAGAAAATGAAGCAAATCGTGATAAAGAACCTAATTTTGAAGGTCGTTATGTCAATATGCTTGTAACGCCTAAAAAATCTTAACGGGTTTTCAATGCCTAGGGAAAATTTAATACAAAATATAAATCAACATCAGCCTAAAAATAAATATTCAAAACTAGATGATTTAAATATTGATTTGGCTATGAATAAAACAAAAGAGTATTTAGAACAAAGATTTTTAAAAGAAGGAATCTCTAATTTTATAGATGGAAATTATTATTTTGAAATAGAAAAACATATAGAAATTTCTTTTATGATCAATAATATAAAATCAACTAAAATTAGAGCTGAATTTGACACTACATTTCTTAATAATAAAATCAAACCTGACGGTGGAGTCCTTTTCTTGAGAAAACAAGATGACCCTTTATATAAAAAAATTCTACTTATTACGGAAGCTAAGCGTCAAGGTACAAATGATTTACGAAAAAAAGAAGGGAAAAATAAACAAGCTACAGGAAATGCCATTGAAAGATTGGGTAAAAATTTAACAGGAATTAAAGCTATGTTAAATCATGAAAAAATTACTCCTTTTGTTTGTTTTGGCTGGGGTTGTGATTTTGCAAGTAATGAAAAAACAGTTTTGGCCAAATTAAACGTTTTAAATGAATTTTACTATCTTAATAAAACTTATATTTTTAAAACCGATGGCAATAGTGATCATAATTATTTTTCTCCAGTAAGCATGTATTTTAGGGAAGAAAAATGGGAAGTAGATGAAATGTATGCTATTATGAAAGAAATTGCTGAAACTTCCTTAAGATATTATATTTTTTAAAAGAGTATCATGAAAGAAAATCCTGCCTTTTTAAAAGAACAAATCATTACTTACCTTGGTAATAAAAGAGCTTTATTAGATTTTTTAGGACAAGGTTTTAAATTTGCCAAAAAAGAACTTAAAAAAGATAAATTTAGTTTTTGTGATATTTTTAGTGGTTCTGGAATTGTAAGTCGCTTTGCTAAAGCTCATTCAAATTTTATACTCGCTAATGATTTAGAAGATTATTCTAAAATTATTAATAAATGCTATCTGAGTAATCAAAACGAAGAATTAAAAAATCACCTATATTTTTTTTATGAAAAACTTTTATCAAATCTTGTTTTTGAAAAAGGTTTTATAAGCGAATTATACGCTCCAAAAGATGAAAAACGAATTCAAAAAAATGACCGAGTTTTTTATACCATAGAAAATGCTATATATTTAGATACTTTAAGAAAAAAAATTGAGCAAGAAATTCCAAATGAATTTAAACATTTTTTTATCGCGCCACTTTTATATGAAGCGAGTGTTCATTCTAATACAAGTGGAGTTTTTAAAGGATTTTATAAAGATAAAAATGGAATAGGAAAATTTGGCGGTGAAGGGGAAAATGCTTTAAAGCGTATCAAAGGTAAAATTGATTTAAAATTGCCAATATTTTCAAATTTTGAATGTCCTTTTGTTGTAGAACAAAAAGACGCTAATTGTTTAGCCAAAGAAATAGATTTGTTAGATGTGATCTATCTTGATCCACCTTACAACCAACATCCTTATGGATCTAACTATTTTATGCTTAATTTAGTTGCAAATTATCAAAAACCTGTTGAAATTTCTCAAATAAGTGGAATTCCAAAAAATTGGAATAGAAGTATTTATAATAATGCTAAAAGTGCTGAAGATGCACTATTTGATTTGATTTTCAAACTTAAAGCTAAAATTATTTTACTATCTTATAATTGCGAAGGCTTTATAAAAAAAGAAAATTTTATCAAGCGTTTAGAAAAATTAGGAAAATGTTATATTATTGAACAAAAATATAATGCCTTTAGAGGAAGTAGAAATTTAAGAAATCGTGCTCTTTATGTAAAAGAGCAATTATATATTTTAGTTAAGTGATCTATTCTTTTCCATCAACTATAGGTACAAAAAGACATTCCTCAAGAATTTCTTTTTGTAGTTTCAAACCATTTTTTGTTATTTTGGTAATGTATTGTTTTTGATTATGAAAAATAGGAGCAACTAATATCCCACCATCTGCAAGCTGATCAAGCAAAATTTCTGGAATAGATGTCGCATAAGCAGAAAATAAAATTCTATCATAAGGTGCATAATTTGGCCATCCAAGCTGCCCATCATCAAAACGAACATTAATATTACTAAATCCCAAAGTTCTAAAAGTTTCTGAAGCACTTTTTGCTAATTTTTCTATACGTTCTATTGTAAAAACTCTTCGAATCACACGACTTAAAATAGCAGCCTGATAGCCGCTACCACAACCAACCTCTAAAACACTATCAGCATCTTTAAAATCAAGCGCCATAGTCATTTTAGCAACAGTTAAAGGAGAGCTAATCCATTGAGAATTTGCTAAGGGTAGAGCATCTAAACGATAAGCGTGTGCTTTTAAAGGAGAAAAAATTTCACGCGGTACTTGACAAAAGGCATTAAAAAGTTCATGGTTGATAAAAACTTTTTGTGCGATTTCTTCAGCCATAGCTTTACATCTTTTTTGTTCAAATAAATTCATTTTCTCTCCTAAATAAACGAAAAATTGTAACAAAATTATTCTAAAAAATTAATCAGCTTGATGAGTTAAATTGGTCTTTAAAATTTGTAATTTATGAGAAATTTTAATCAAATATTGAGAATTATCACAAAGTATATTTTTTTCTAAGGAATTAATTTGATTTTTTGTATATAATGCAATTTGAGATATTTTTAAATTTTTTATTTGAATTTGATTATTTTTAAAAACACATTGAAGCATTTCTTTTCTTTCTAGATCATCATCTAACTCATCTAATTTTTCATCATAAATATAAATTTCATCATAAAGCGCTTTTTTTGTTTTTTTATTATAAATTCTAAAAATTTTTTTAAAATGAGGCAAGGTTGTTTTTGAGTTATTTTCGCTGATTTTAATTTTAGGTTTTATTATATCAAATTCTTGTATAGCCACAAGTTTATAAACACAACCAAATACTGGATTGCTTGAAGCAGTAATCAATCTTTCTCCTACGCCAAAAGCATCTATAGGTAAATTTTGTAATTTTTCTATCTCAAATTCATCTAAAGAATTGGAAACAATAATTTTACATTCTTTCAAATTTTCACTATCAAGCTTTTTACGGATATTTTGACTCAAAAAGGCTAAGTTGCCAGAATCTATTCTAATTCCGCATTCTTTAATATTGTATTTTTTAAAAGCTTTTATAGCATTTTTTAAACCACTTTCATAATGATAGGTATCTATAAGCAAAATAGGATTTTTGGGATAAAGTTCTATATAATGACAAAAAGCTTCGAATTCATTATCAAACATTTGTATCCAAGAATGTGCCATTGTTCCGCTTATATTGATATCATATTTTTTTCCTGCTAAGGTGCAAGAGCTTGCAAAACATCCGCCTATAATAGCGGCTTTAGCTCCTTTAATTGCAGCATCATTTCCATGCGCTCTGCGTGATCCAAATTCAAAAACAGGACGATTTTTAGCTGCCCTTACTATACGATTTGCTTTTGTAGCAATAAGGCTTTGATGATTGATATTTAACAATAAAAAAGTTTCTAAAAATTGTGCCTCTATGGGATTAGCTTTAATAATCATAAAGGGTTCATTAGGAAAAATAATTTCACCTTCTTGTACAGAATAAATTTCTCCATTAAATTTAAAATCAAGTAAGTAATTTAAGAATTCTTCACAGAAAATATTTTTCGAACGTAAATATGCTATATCCTCTGCATTAAAACTTAAATTTGCAACAAAATCTAAAATTTCAGATAATCCAGCGAATATAGCAAAAGAATTATTATCTGGAGTTTTTCTAAAAAATACATCAAAATAGCAAATTTTATTTTCAAATCCATTTAAAAAATAACCTTGCATCATAGTAAGTTCATAAAAATCACAAAGCAAGGTTAAATTAGATTTTTTTGTAGAAAAATTCTCCATAAATTGCCTAAATTTTAAAAATCATCAAAGCTAATGCTACCTTTTGAATAGTTAGTTACTTTGCTTTCAAAAAAGTTACTTTTTTGATCATTAAATTTAGAAAAATCATCAACCCATTTGATAGGATGTTTGGCATTATAAATTTTATCAAGATTAATTGCTATTAATCTTTGATCGATTAAATAATGAATATACTCTTCAATAATATCATCTGTAAATCCCATAATTTGATTTTGAGTGATATATTTACCCCATTTAATTTCTAATTCTCCTGCCTTTTGAAACATTTCATAAATTTTATTAATATTGGTTTCATTAAAAAGATCCGGTCTTTCTTTTCGTGTTGAATTAATCATATTTTGAAATAAAAGCAAATGTGTAATTTCATCTCTTTGTATAAAGCGAATCATTTGTGCTGAACCCAGCATTTTACCGGCTCTAGCAAGGGCATAAATTGCAGTAAATCCACTATAAAAATAAATTCCTTCCAAAATTTGATTTGCTACCATCGCAAGCAACAATTTATTATCATCTACATCACCAGCCAATTCTTCATAGATATTAGAGATAAAATCATTTTTTTCCCTTAGAGTTGCATCGTGTTTTTCCATTTCATAGATTAAATCCGTATTTTCACAAATTGCTTCTACCATAACTGCGTAAGATTTTGAATGATTGGCTTCTTCATAAGCTTGTCTTGCTAAAACTGCATTAATTTCAGGAGCGGTAATATAAGGATTTATGTTATCTGCTAGATTATTGGTTTGAAAACTATCCATAGAAATCAATTGAGACCAAACTAAATCATACATTCTTTTCTCGCCAGAAGTTAGATTACAGCGATAATCAAGAGCATCTTTAGTTGTATCAACTTCTTTAGGAAACCAAGTGTTTGCTTCCATAACATCCCAAAGTTTTAAAGCCCAAGTATATTTCGCTTTTGTAAAATTAAGAATTCCATGAGGATTTCCATCAAAAACTTTTCTTTCTCCAAGAGTTTCATTTGAATTGGGATTATAAATTCTTTTTCTATGCATTATTTAACCTTTCTAATATACAACTTTGAGTTAATATATCATGTAAATTAAGAGAATCTTTTCTAATGAAACTAAAAAATATTCCCACCAATAAACCAAAACTTATAAAAAATATAACATATCTAAGTACAATTTTTAAAAAAGAAATTTTTTTTCCGCTTTTAAAATCTACTAAATAAAGATCATAAGCTTTTAAACCAGGACTTTGACCCGTTCTTTGCAAAAATAAAGCTTGAATTAATCCAAAAAGAAAGGAACATAAGGCTGTAGTAAAACTACTATGCAAAAAAGCATCCTTAGATCCTAACCAAAAATAACTTAAATATAAAATGGGCACATAAATAAGAAAAATATCAATAACAAAAGCTTTAAATCGCAAAAAACGCGAAGCTATTCTAGCTTTTGTCTTTTTCATTTAATTCCCGCGACTTCCAGGTTTAATAGCCTTGCTTCCTTTTTGACAAAGTGGGCATTTTTCTTCATCATAAATTTCAAAGTCAAAATTTCCTAAAGTAAAAAGGGGGATATTGCTAGGAAGTTTAGCATTATCTTTTGCTTGAGTATTTAAATTTTTAACTGCACAAAAACCTCGGTTTGCCAAAGCAGCAAAGCCAACTACAATTCCTCCAAGATTTTCTATGATTTTTGCACTTTCTAAAGCACTACCACCTGTAGTAATAATATCTTCGCAAATGATAAATTTTTCGCCTTTTTTAACCGCAAAACCTCTTCTTAATGTCATTTCTTTATTAACTCTTTCAGTAAAAATAAAACGTTTATTAGAGGCTCTAGCTAATTCATATCCTGCTAAAATTCCTCCTAAAGCTGGAGAACAAATGCTATCAAATTCTATAGAATTTTCAAAAATTATTTTTGCTAATTCTTTGCATAATTTTTCAGCTAAAGCAGGATCTTCTAATACCTTTGCACTTTGAAGATAAAATTGAGAATGTTTTCCAGAACTTAATAAAAAATGACCCTCTAAATAAGCTTGACAATTTTTGTAAATTTCTTCCAAATTCATTATTAAACCTTTAAAAGCTCTGTTTCCTTATTTTTAACACTTTCATCAATTTTAGAAGTATAAGAATCTGTAATCTTTTGCACCTCATCGTATGCTTTTTTTGCTTCATCTTCTGAAATTGCTTTGTCTTTTTCTAGTTTTTTAATGCTATCATTAGCATCTTTTCGATGGTTTCTTATAGAAACTTTTGCTTTTTCACCCATAGCTTTAGCTTGTTTAACGTTTTCTTCTCTTTGCTCCCTAGTCATTGGAGGAAAAAACAATTTAACATTTTCTCCATCATTGTTTGGATTAACGCCTATATTTGCTGCAGCAATAGCACTTTCTATGATTTTTAACATAGGTTTTTCCCAAGGGGTGATGCTAATAGTTGAAGCATCGCTAGCTAAAACAGTTGCAACTTGATTTAAGGGTGTTAAACTACCGTAATAATCAACTTGAATATGATCTAATATATGAATATTAACCTTACCAGTTCTTAAGGTTGTAAAGTCTTTTTTTAAAGCTTCTAAACTTTTATCATTTTGACTTTTTTGTTTATTTAAAATTTCATTAATCATATTTTTCCTTAATTATTTACTTGCATTTGTGTCATTTTGTGGCATAGATGGAATTTTTGACAAATTGATTGTACTTGGAATACTTGCATTAGTTTCTATTTTAATTTTTTCTGCTAAAGAATCTTTTTTTGTATGATTATACAAATATCCTAAACCTATAGTATTAGCAATTAACAAAATTCCCATTATAAATGTAAATTTAGCCAAAAAATTTGCAGGTCCTTTTGCGCCAAAAAGACTTTCATTGCTTCCACTATAAGCCCCAAGACCTATGCTTGAACTTTTTTGCAATAAAACAGCTATACAAATAATGACAACAATGACGAATTGCAGGACAGTTAAAAGAGTAATCATAAGTTTTCCTAATCTTTGAAATAATTTTAACTTAAAATATTTTAGCGAAATAAAACTTGAAAAGATTTGAAATTATTGTATTTTTGCGTCATTGCGACGCAAAAATTATCTGTTAAGACTTCTTAGAATATTAAGTAAATTAATAAATAAATTTACAAAATCAAGATAAAGTGCTACAGCTCCTTCAATTGGAGTTTCATAGTTTCCACGAATAATATTTTGAGTATCATAAAGAATGTAAAATGAAAACAATATTGCAGATACTGATGAAATCACTAAGCTAAATATACTACTATGTAAGAAAATATTAATCAAAGATGCTGCAAAAACAACTAAAAAAACTATAAATAAAGCTTTACCCATCATAGTAAAATCTTTTTTCGTATTCATAGCAAAAATACTAAGACCTGCAAATGCCACAGTAGTTAAAGCAAAAGCTTGAGCTATAATAATTCCTCCTGCAGGTAAAGCAAGAACAGAAATAAGTAAAGGTGTAAGTGTTAAACCTGAACAAAAGGTAAAAGCAAAAAGTAAAATAAGATTTAATGGAGCTTCTTTTTTCTTATACATTAAAGCAAATAATAATCCTATTTCCACAAAAAAAAGAATCCAAAATGTTGCTAAAGATTCAATGAAAAATGATGCTAAAGCAAAAATTCCTACATAAGCACCTACTGTAGCAGCTAAAAGTGAAGCTGCAAAAAGTTGGTATGTTTGCTTGATAAAAATGCCAAGATCACTAGTTCTTGTATTTTCAAATTCTCTTGATTTTGAATAGTCTCTATCATAAAGACTCATATCATTCTCCTTTGATATAATTGTACAAACGAAATTATATCAGATTTGATTTAACAATTTATTTTCTTAAAATAAAATTCATATTAAGTATTTTAAAATACATTTTTTAGATTTTGTTATAATTATAAATTATCTTAATTTTATTTTCTAGGTAGTATTTATGGAAAATCTTATTAGCGGTGCAATTAAATTTATGCAGCAAGATTTTAAAGAGCATAAAGAGCTTTTTGAAAGTCTCAAAAATAAGCAAAATCCTCATACTCTTTTTATAGGATGTTCTGATTCAAGAGTAATTCCTAATTTAATCACCAATACAGGACCAGGAGAACTTTTTGTCATTCGAAATATTGCAAATATAGTACCACCTTATCGCATAGGAGAGGATTTTTTAGCAACCACTTCTGCTATAGAATATGCTTTAAATTCTTTGCATATTAAAAATATTATTGTATGCGGACATAGTAATTGCGGTGGATGTAATGCGCTTTATTATACTGATGAGGAATTAAGTAAAATTCCAAATGTAAAAAAATGGCTTATGTTGCTTGAACCTATTAAACAAGATATAAAATCGATATCAAAAAACGATACAGCTATGAGATCTTGGCTTACAGAAAAATTAAATTTAGTCAATTCTTTGCAAAATATTCTTACTTATCCTGGAGTTGAAGAAGCTTTAAATCAGGGAAAAATAGAACTTCATGCTTGGTATTATATTATCGAAACAGGCGAAATTTATGAATATAATTTTAAAGAAAAAACCTTTACTTTAATTCAAAATAGGAGATGATAATAATGAAAAAAATAATTTTAATTTTTTTAAGTTTTTTATATCTTCATGGCGATGATTTACAACTCATTGACACCAATGCAAGCGAAAATTCTGGAATTTATGGTTTAATTCAAAAATATATTGGAATTGAACATCAAATTAGAGAATTTAGAAAAAATAACGATGAAAATTCAAGTTCTTATAGTGGAATTTTAAAAGAATTTGAAAGGGATAAAAAAACTATATTATCTGAAATACCTGATATGATAGTCGAACAAAAAATTGATGAAAAGGCTATAGAAAATTTCTTAAAAAGAAAACAAGAATTATTGAAATTGCAGCAAAGAAGTTTAAATAAACCCTTTATTTATGTAGACACAACCTTAAATCTTACCTATTTTAATATGGTTGAGAGTTTTTTTTCGTCTTTGTTTGAGTTAGAAAAACTTTTTAAAAATGCAGCTGATAGTGAAAGCATAGTATCTGCAGTTGATAAAGCAATGGAGGATTTGCAGAACTTAATTAATATTGATTTGGATGAATATAAAAATAAAATTACAAATCCAAAAGAGCTTGAAAAAATTGCCACTAAAGAAGCAATGATCAACAATACCTTTAATGCTTATGTGGAAATTTTAAAATATTTACGCTCCAATGCTCATTTATTAGAAAGCAATTATCTTTTCTCTCTTTTAGGGCTTCAAATTTGGATTGATAAAATCAATGCCTTTGTCAATATTGATTTTTTAAATGTCGGAAAAATAAGTATTTCTATTTTAGTTTTGATTTTTTTTATTTCCCTAAGACGCTTTTTTTCCAATATAGTTTATTTTTTTCTTGTGCGCTTAATTTATCGTAATAAAAAAGAAGCTGATGATATTAAAGTTATTTTTATTGGAAATATTAAAAAGCCAGTAGGTATTTTACTCATTTGCTATGCTTTCTCGCTTTGCCTTACTATAGCGTTTTATCCTGCGCCTTTAAATATAGGCCTGAGTAATCTTTTTAATATAATTTACGCTGTTTTAATAGCTTGGCTTATTTTAAAAATTCTTGATGGTTATGGTGTGGTTTTAGTATCCAAACTAGCTAAGAAAAGTGAGAAAAAAGAAGTAGTTAATTTAGTCATTAAAATTTTATATTTTATTATTATTATTATAGCTTTACTTTATATTTTGGCTCAACTTGGTTTTAATATCTCAGCTATCATTGCTTCTTTAGGGATTGGTGGTTTAGCTGTTGCTTTGGCAGCTAAAGATATTATTGCTAATTTTTTTGCATCAATTTTATTATTATTTGATAATAGTTTTAATCAAGGAGATTGGGTTGAGGTTTCAGGTATAGAGGGAACTGTTGTTGAAATAGGACTTAGAAAAACAACCATAAGAACTTTTGATAATTGCTTAGTTTTCTTACCTAATTCAACCATTATGGGTGCTAATATTAAAAACTGGAGCAAACGTCGTATGGGACGTCATATAAAAATGTATCTTGGAGTAGGATATGATGCTACCCCTGAAAAATTAGATAATTGCATTAAAGATTTAAAAGAGCTTTTAAATTCAAGTCCATTAGTAGCTCACGAAGATGATGGTGCTTTAAAATATGGAGATCATACAACAAAATACCGCCAAAATTTAGTATCAATTAATGATCTTGAAGGTTATAAAAATGCTTGCTATGTAGGTTTAAGTGAATTTGCAGACAGTAGTATTAATATAGAATTATACTTTTATACCAAATCCATCCATTCAAAAGAATTTAGAGAAGCTAAACAAGAATTAATGCTTGAATTTATGCGTATTATTGAAAGAAATGGTTTAACTTTTGCCTTCCCAAGTCGTAGTATTTATATAGAAAATTTACCTCCACTTAATTTAAAACCATAAGAATAGCACTTGCTATTCTTATACTGGCATAACGCGAATATTTGAACTTAATTCCTCTTGTAAAATATTTTCAATAGCATATAAAGTAGCGCCACTTCCGCTAGAGCAACTACTACAGGCACCCAAATAGCGAATATAAACATCAATAGCGCCACCTTCAGCCTTTTGTATATCAATTACCTCTAAATCACCTCCATCATTATGAAGCATAGGGCGAATTTCTGTATCTAAAACGTTTTCTACTGCTTTTAACTGACCCACTAAAGTCATTTCATCGAAAGCAACGTCGTTTTTTGTTGCATTTTTTAATTTTTCTCTATCCATTTCAGCTCTTGTTTCAGCTAAAATATCTACAAGATAATGATCTCTTTTTTCATGTCCACCTGGTTTTACACAAGATTTACAAAAAGCACCAGCTTTGGTATATTGAGTGATTTCTTCAACTGTGTGTAAATCATTAAGTTTAATAACATCTTTAATGGTTCCAAGGCTTACCCTAGCGCACTCACAAACTATAATTTGATCTTCAAAATCTTCAGGATCAATTCCTTTATAGTGAGCAGCAGCTTGTTTAATAACATCATAAGCCATAACCGAACAATGCATTTTTTGAGGTGGTACAGCTGGAGTTTCTGGATTATCACGCATGGCAAATTCTACATCTAAATTTGTAATCTTTACTGCTTCATCTACGGTTTTTCCTATACAAAGATCCACCATAGTATCGCTACTTGCTATAGCAGTTCCACAACCAAAACTTTTAAATTTTGCATCGATAATTTTATCTGTTTTTTCATCAACCAGCCAAAAAAGTCTTACCGCATCTCCACAACTTTCTGCTCCAAAATCAGCCACAATAAGTTTTGCATTACGTTTTTTAGCATCTTCTTCACTGAATTCTCCCATATGTTGAGGGTTATTCATTCTATCTTGAACTTTTTGAGAATACTCATCCCAAATCGATCCTCCAATTAAACTATTCTTTCCCATTTTTTATCCTTTTTATTTATAATTATTTGGATTGTAAGCATAAGTACAAGAAATTTTTCTTAATCTTTGTGTTGCATTTTTTATTTGTTCTGCAGCATAATCAATTTCTTCTTCTGTATTAAATCTTGATAAAGAAAGTCTTAATGCTGTATGTGCTAAATCATGCTCTGCGCCGATTGCTTCCATAATAGGATTACTTTCAAGTGCTTCGCTAGCACATGCTGAACCCGTACTTGCTGCTATGCCATTTTTATTTAAATCCCAAAGCATAGCTTCACCTTCAACACCTTTTATACTTGCTAAAATAGTATTTGGAACTCTATGTTCTCTTCTTCCAACCACGGTTGTATCAGGCAAAGCTAAAATTTTATCTTCTAATTTATCTCTTAAACGACGTATATGAGAATCTTCAAAATCAAGCATAGTATTAGCTATGCGTAAAGCTTCTCCCATAGCTATTATATAAGGTACATTTAAAGTCCCACTTCTTCTACCACCCATGTGTTCTCCACCATGTAATAATGGAGTAAGTTTAAGTCCTTTTTTAATAAACAATCCACCAATACCTTTTGGTCCATGAAATTTATGCGCTGAAAAGGATGCGAAATCAACGCCAACATCTCTTAAATTAACCTTGATTTTACCTACTGCTTGTGTTGCATCTGTATGAAAAAGGGCTCCAAATTCATGAGAAAGTTCAGCCATAGCTTTGATGTCAAAGATCATACCTGTTTCATTATTAGCCCACATAACGCTAACTAGTGCAGTTTTATCAGAAATTACCTTACGTAAATCTTCTACAGTAGAAACACCCTCTTCATTTACCGGAAGCTCTATAACCTTAACGCCAAGACTTTTTAAAAAATATGCTGCTGCGGTTACAGCTGGGTGCTCTACGCTAGAAATAATCACTTCATTACGTTCTTTGTTTAAAATATGATCAAAATATACACCTTTTAAGACCCAATTGATACTTTCAGTTGCACAAGATGTGATAACTATATCATCTAAATCATTAGCACCAAGTCCTATATAAAGCTTATCTAAAGCTTCTTTTAAGGCTGGATGCGTTGTACTTCCCCACTGATGAAGACTATTTGGATTACCATACATTTCTTTGAAAAATGGCAACATAAGCTCATAAGCATTAGGATCAATCATTGTTGTTGCATTATTATCTAAATAAACTTTCACTTTTTCATCCTTAATAAAATTATATCCATTTTTCATTTAGGATATTTTTTATCCTGTTAATCACATAGCAGATAATAACAGAAATTTATTAATTTTAGTTTAAATACTAAAAATTAAATTATAAATTAAGAAAAATAAAAAAATATTAAATTAAATTTTTTAATTTTTTTTCATAGTATTTTGTTATTTTAGAATCTTCTTTTGAGGTATGATTTATAATAAAATCCCTCACTACTAAATCCAACTTTTCAGTTAAAACGTGGATTGTTCTTGCCTCTCTTACGATTATTTCTTCAATTTCAAAAATAATACTTCGGTGAATTTTCATATGCTCTTTAATAAAAGGATAATTAATTTCTCTCATAAAAGCTTCTTCATCCGAAAAATGCCGATTTAGCATAACAAGCAATTCTTTTAAAACTTCTTTTAATTCTTTAGAATTAATATGTCGATGATTCATTAAAGAAAGTTTAATAGAAATTTCAAAAATATCTTGATGTTGAGAATCTAAAAGCTCATTATTCATAGAAACAATTTTTTGGTTAGAAATCATAATTTAAACTTTCATTTACTGATAATTTTAAATTATTGTTTAAAATTTAGATTATAATTTTTAAATACTTAAATTCATATTATTTTTTATATTTACATCATAACAGACATATAAGAGTTAAGTATTTTATTTAAATTCGCTTGCTTTTGGCGACGATCTAGAAAATGATCTATAGAGCTAGAGCGCGTAAAATTTGCTTTATCTATTCTGGATACATCTTCGCTTTGTTTTTTATACTCATTTTTTAAATCATTAAAATCATTTTTTATTTGATCAGTATAAATTTGAAAAATTGAACTAGAATTAGCAAATTCTTTCAAATCCATATCTTTTTGATAATTAATATATTGTTGAAAAAAAACAGAAAGCTTATCTTTAGAAATAGTTTTTTTATTGACCCCATTAACATAAAGATATAAATCAAAACTCATTTTTTCTTCATTATTTTTTTTAATATAATCTTCAATATCCATTTTTCCATCAAGAATTTTTTGCAAATTTTGACGAGAGGTAATATCTAAGTTAACTGGTTTCATAAAAAAGTTAAATTCATTCTCATTTTGAGTCTTAATATCTTGATAAATAAAATTCATTAAAAGTCCTGATTTTGAGACCTCTGAATTTTTTGTTAAATAAGGTTTTAAAATTTCATTAGAAGAAGTATTATTTAAGGTTTTATCAAAATGAAAACTAATAACTTTATTATCAAGCATTAAGGTATTAAGATGAAGATTTTTATCTAATGCAGAATTTAACTCTTCTTGATTATTATAAATTCTTGTAATTTTGCCTAAAAATTCTCCATTTTCCGTGGAAAAACCTGCTGAAAGTTTTGAAATGCTATTGCGACTTAAATTGATATTATCATCTCCTATAAATTCATTATTAATTGCTTTTAAAGAGTTATAATAACTATTTAAAAGATAGGGCAAATCTATTTTATTATAGTTAAAATTTTCATCTTGCTTTGTTAATTCTTTTGCTATATTTCTAACACTTTTGATATGAATATCATAGGATTCTGGAATATTAGCTATTTTATTTAAATCTTTATCGAAAAAGCCCTGTTCATTGATTCTAAAACCAAACTCACTCGCATAACTTATATTATTAAAAATGTAATTTAATTGTTCTAAATGATGATCCTCTTTCAAATTTGAAATTTCTCTATCCTTGATCAAATTCAAAGCAGAACTATTATTTAAAGGATTAGACAAAGCCAAATTTTGATAAGGATTTGCCGAATTTATTGTCATCGTTTAATCTTTCCAAAAATATTGCTATTTTTTAACAAGCAAAAGGTGTGCCAAGTTTATAAGATGATAAAAATTCAGTCAAAAATCAGTAAAAATTTATTATTATTTAGCTTTTCTAAATTTTTTGGAAAATAAATTTTATCCGAAAGGAAAGCGTATGCCAAAGATGAAAAGCGTTAAAAGCGCTGTTAAACGCTTTAAGGTAGGTAAAAATAAAATCAAAAGAGGTTCAGCATTTAGAAGCCATATTTTGACTAAAAAACCTGCTAAAAGAATGCGTGATCTTCGTACAGCTAAATACGTTCATAGTACAAATGTAAAAGCTGTAGAAAAGATGTTAGGAATTTAAGTTTTTGACCAAAGTCATTCAAACTCCCCTTAAAAATAAAATTAAGGGCAAGCTCCAAATTTGGACGCCACTTTATGAAAGGAAATAAAAATGGCAAGAGTAAAAACAGGTGTTGTAAGACGTCGTAGACACAAAAAAGTTTTAAAATTAGCACGTGGTTTTTATAGCGGACGTCGCAAACATTTTAGAAAAGCAAAAGAACAATTAGAAAGAAGTCTCGTCTATGCTTATCGTGACAGACGTCGCAAAAAAAGAGATTTTCGCCGTCTTTGGATCGTGCGTATCAATGCTGCTTGCAGATTAAATGATTTAAGTTATTCAAGATTTATTAATGGACTTAAAAAAGCAGGTATTGAACTTGATAGAAAAATCTTAGCAGACTTAGCAATGAATGATGCTGCTGCATTTTCAAAAATTGTGGAGGCTGTTAAAAAAGCGCTTTAATCCAAGATTATTTTCTTGGATTACCCCCCCCCCGTCGTATTTAATTTCGCTAAAACGTTTTCGTAAAGTTTTAATTCATTTAAATTTTTATCCAAATGAGTGCTTGTATCACTTTTTTGTTCAAGCTTATCTGAAATTTCTTTCCCTAAACTAATAAGTTCAGAAATAGTTTTTGAAAATTCGTTCGATTTATCTCTGATAAAATTCATTTCTTGGGTGCTAGAATTCGAGCTTTTAGCAATAGACTGTATAGTTTGAATTACTAATTTTATAGCCGCTTCCATTTCTATTAAGCTTTCTTGGGTATTATCAGAAAGCTTTCTTACCTCATCAGCAACAACAGCAAAGCCTCTACCCATTTTCCCAGCTCTTGCAGCTTCTATGCCCGCATTTAAAGATAAAAGACTTGTTTGTTCAACAATGCCAGAAATAAGGTTAAGCATTTTATTAAGCTGATCAATATTTTTAAAAGAAGATTGAATTTCTTTCTCTAAATTCATTTTTTCTTCACTTTGATATAAGTTATATTCTAAATAGTGAATAAAATTAATAAAATTTTCATCAATAGTTAAAAGGCTTTCTTTAATACTTTGAAAATCTTTGAAAGTTTCTTTAAAAATATTGGAATTATTGTCTATACTAACAGTGGTATTTTTCAATCTATCTAAAACGAGCTTATTAACCTTATTAATAATTTCAAGTTTTTGTACTTTAAAACTAAGATAATAATATTTAAAGTCGCTATATTTATTTACAAAAGTTTGCATATATACAGGATTAAATTCAGTTTTTTCATCTACTTCGTAAAAAAATATCGCTACTAAACTTTTAAAAATTCCAACGCCATAAATTTCCCCAAAACAAGAAAAACCTACAATGGGAAATTGATTTAATTTAATATCTTTTATAAATTTACTATTTTGGAATCTTCTTAGGATACAATCATTAAAAATTGCTGCCATAGGCTTCATATTGGGTTTATTTTGGATAAATTTCTCATAATCTTTTTCAAGATCTTTGATAAAATCAGTTCTTTTTAATAAAACAATTTCTTGACCATTGGCTATTGCGCCATAACTAAACAAAACCTTATCTGAAATGATTTTCATAGGGGAAATAAAATAATCATTACTAATTTTAATACCTAAAGTATAATTTTGTGCTTTATCAAGCTTTAATTCTTCAAAGCTACAAGAAAAATGCTTGCATAAAGCTTCAATCGCATTTACAGACTGAAAAGTTTTTGTATCTAAGAATTCATATACCAATCTATTTTTAGGATCTGCATTTAAAACTGTAAATGTTGTATTTTTATCATGAGTTTCAGAAAAATTTTGAGATTTCATAAAATCAAAACGATATTTTGGTTTAAATTGAATATGCATACTAACAGCATGATGTTCTAGTATTTCGTGATTATAAACAATGCAGGTTCCTTGAAGATTATCCAAGTCTCCACTTGCACCAGCTCCTAAAATAGGGCAAGGATATTGAGCGTATTTATAAAGCATTTCTATGACCATGCTCTCGCTTCCGCTTACTCCATTATGAATTAAATAGTGCAAAGTATTACTACAATGTGCCTTAAAAGGAACATGCATTGACGCAATTTCTTTTTCTATATAAACTCTTCTATCTTGATAATCTTCTATATGATCAAAAAGATTGATTTTGTGGATATATAAATTTTCTATCATTTCATTGCCAAAAAGAATTAAAGCGATACCTTGAACATTATGTAAATAAGGATTATCAATGATTTGTTTATTTTGATTGATATTGCATAATAAATCAGAAGCAGAAATTAAAACTAATTCACATTCTTGAGGTAAATAATTTTTTATCTTTGTTGCTATATTTTTTAAATCAAGTTGATAGGAAGCAAATCCTATGGCTAACTTAGTTTTAAATTGCAAATTACTTAAAGTATTTTCAATTTCGTCTTCTAAAAAATAAAGAGTTTCCAAAGGTTTTGTTTTTATGATTTTTTTTTCATTTTTTTTAAAAAAGCTGTGAAACATTATTAACCTCGATAAATGTTATTCTTATTAAATCTATATATCTGTAAATAAGATTTTAATAAGATAATTAAAACTGTTTTTAATTGTAGTAAAATTTTATTAATGATAAAAATTATAAAATTTTATATACTAAGTAAATTGAAATTTAGTTATAATACATTTTTTAGTGAGAAATTTTGTAATTTAGTTTAGTCAAGGAAAATCTATGGCATCAGATATGAATGAAATTTTATTACAAAGTGTTGAAGTTCTACCTTCTTTGCCTGACACAATCAGCAAATTAAGAAAATATATTGAAGAATCAAGAAGCAATCTAGAAATCAATAAGATCGCTGATATTATCTCAAGTGATCCCTTAATGACAACCAAACTTTTACGTTTAGCCAATTCTCCTTTTTACGGCTTCTCAAGAGAAATTACTTCTTTGAATCAAGTTGTATCTTTACTGGGTATAGGGAATATTATTAATACCATTATGGCAGATTCTATAAGAGATAATTTTAAAATCGATGTTTCGCCTTATGGTTTAAATACTAAAGATTTTATAAATAAATGCAGCGAAGAAACTGCTTTTATTACAGATTGGCTCAATGAAGAAGATAAAAAACTGTCTCACTTTTTGGTTCCTTGTGCTTTGATATTAAGACTTGGTATAGTTATTTTTTCTAATTTTTTAATTCAAAATAATAAAGACGCTGAATTTTTAGAACATTTAAAAAAAATAGATTTTAGAGATCTTTCTTTAGTAGAAAATGAATTTTTAGGAGTTGATCATATTTCTTTTTTAGGCTTTTTGCTTTATCGTTGGAATTTTGATGATATATTAACAGAGACAATTTGTTTTATAAGATCTCCTCATGCGGCACGTAATGAAGTTAAAAAATCAGCTTATGCCTTAGCCGTACTTGATCATTTATTTATGCCGCATAGAAATTTTTCTGTTTTTAATGTAAAAGCGTCTATTGCTTTAATCGAAGAAGCTAAAACTCAAGGTGTAAAATTTAATTTAGATAATTTTATTTCAAAACTTCCAAAACAAATTAGAGAAGAAATAGAAAAAGAAAAAAAATAAGTTTATTTTTTCTTTGATTTAATGAAAAGTATTATTTTACCTCCTAATGAATTTTTAGATCATTATGTTTTAAATGCTGAATTTCACCGTTTAGTAGGCATTTCTAAAAATGCTTATAAATTTTGGAAAAATGTAGAAATAGGAAGATACCAAGGAACACGTGTTATTTTTTTGCATAAAAATTCTATTCTAAAAAAACATCAAGAAAAATTAAAATTATGCACAAATTTAAATGGTTTTGTATTAGCCAGTGCTTTTTGTTCTTTTACTACCCTTGCTCCTTCGCATTTAGTAAAAAATAATGATTCTTCTATTTATAAGTTATTAGAACTTAAAGAAGTGCAAGGGATTAAATTTGTAAATTTAAAAAAATTTTATGATTTTTTAGGGCTTGATTACCATCAGCATATTTACATAGAAAAATGCCATTTTTTCAGCCCAGCCCCTTTTGAAAAACGTATAAAAATTACTGATAGTATGTGTGTTGGATATTATTGAAGCGATGAATTTTAATCCATTTCATAAAATTCATCTTCGTCTGATTCATCATCATAGGAATAATCATCATCATCGTAATTATAAGATCGATGATTAGCATGAGTATATTCTTCTTCCTCTTCATAAGTATCGTAATCTAAATTTTCTTCTTCATTTTCCATAATTTTCTCCTAAAATTAAAATTATAAAATTATTTTAACTCAAATTTGTTTGCTTTTGATATAATTTTTTGAATTTTTTAAAAGGTTTATTTATGAATTTAACTCATTTAGATGATAAAAATCGTCCAAAAATGGTAGATGTAAGCTCAAAAAATATCACTCAAAGACTTGCTAAAGCAAGTGGAATGATAAGTATGTCTCAAGAAGCCTTTGAAAGTATTAAAAATAATACAGCTAAAAAGGGTCCTGTTTTGCAAACAGCAATTATAGCAGCTATTATGGGGGCAAAAAAAACAAGTGAATTAATACCCATGTGCCATCCTTTGATGCTTTCTAAAATTGAAACTGATATAATTGAATTTGAAAAAGAATTTGCTTTTAAACTTATTGTTACAATTAAATGTGAGGGGAAAACTGGAGTTGAAATGGAGGCTTTAACTGCGGTAAGCATAGGGCTTTTAACCATTTATGATATGGTTAAAGCTATTGATAAAACTATGAAAATAGGCGAAATTATTCTTGAAAATAAGCAAGGGGGTAAAAGTGGTGAATTTGTGCGATCTTAATAAAGAACCCATTATTAATTATCCAACATTTTGGGATTATAAGGTTATTTTTGATATTCATGTGCATGCAGGTGAAATTTTTGAAAAAATATTAGGTCAAAGAGAATTTAAATACAAACACTCTAATACAAGTTCCAATGGAAAATATCAAAGTTTTTTGTTAAGCGTATATGTTGATAGCAAACAAGATCGTCTTGATATTTTTGAAAAGCTTAAGTCTGAAGCAAAATTTGTTATTTAAAGGAAAAATTTAATGAAAAATACTTTGATTATTTTTGAAAATTCTTTATTGAATCTTAGTAAAAAAGAAGCTAAAGATTTATTAGAGGATTTGTGTTTTAATCTTGCTTATAAACAAATCACTCACAATTCTCATTATACGCAAAAAATTCTTAATTCTCTTCTAGTTGAATTTTTAAATATTTTAAAAAAATTAGATTTGCTCGATGATGAAAATACTACAAAAGTTATTAAAGCCTTAGTGAAAGCTAGCATCCAAGATGCACAAAATACGCTTTATGATTATATGAATGAAATTGAAATTCTAAATAAACAAGTTGAAAATCAAAAAAATTTGATAAAAAATCAAATCAGTAATCATTTTTTTGAATTTGAAAATATTTTACAAGAACATCTTGACAATCAAATTTGTAGCAGCTTAAATGATGCAATTTTATTTGATATAGAAATGCTTGGAATTTTAAAAGAAACAGCTGAAAGTGCTTTTTTGACAACCTTAGAAAAAGCTGAAGATATAGAACTTACGAGCAATGAGATTGCTAAAAATCTTGTTTATAATGCGATTTGTGAAGCACATTTTGAAAAAGAACGTATTTTAAAAATTTCAAGTATTGTTTTAAATACAGCTTTTGAAATAGCTAATGAATCAATGGCTTATGCAAAAGATCTTTGCCTAGGGGTAATCAAAGGAACACGTGATGGAATTGCTCTAGCAATGGAAAAATTTAAATCCTCGTTAAACTATGCAGCTTTTGAAGAAGATATTAACTTAAAAAGCAAAGAATTAATAGGCATAGAAGATGATTTTATTACACTCTTAAAAAAAGAAATTAAAAAACAAAATAATCCAGCTAAAGAAATAGTTGAAAATTTACTTGAATACGAGCTAGATAATCTTTTTGCAAAATTCAAACGTCTTGCAAGTGAAAGTAGAGAACAGCTTCTTTTAGTTTTAAATGATATTAAGAAAAATCCAAAAATCAATGATTTTAATAGACTAACTCAAAGTAAGCTCTATCGTTTAAAACAAGAAATTTATGAATTAGAAAATATAGCCAATGAAAAATACAAAGATATAAATTCCCAAAAGGCAAAAAAATTAGGCATAAGACTTTGGGAAAAAGCTAAAAATTTAATCAAAAAATAAATATCCTATTTTATAGGATATTAAATATCTATTTCTATACCTACTGGAGCATGATCTGATCCAAAAATATCATTTCTTATAAAAGCATTTTTTAATTTATTTTTTAAATTATTTGAAATGAAAAAATAATCAATTCTCCAACCAACATTTCTTTCTCTTGCTTTCATTCTATAACTCCACCAAGAATATTTTTCCTTAACATCTCCATTGATTTCTCTAAAAGTATCTAAAAAACCAAGTTTTAATAAATCATCAATCCAAGCTCTTTCTATGGGTAAAAAACCTGAGGTATTTGCATTTGCTTTAGGATGGGTTAAATCGATCTCGCGATGAGCTGTATTAACATCTCCACAAATGATTATTTCTTTATTCTCATCTAAAAGTTTTTTAAGATAAATTAAAAAATCCGCATAAAATTTCATTTTAAAATTTAAACGCTCTTCATCTTTTTGTCCATTTGGAAAATAAATATTAAAAAGTACCACATTTTTAAACCTATGTTCTAAAACCCTACCTTCATCATCATCAAAAAATTCACATTTTTTTACTTCACAATCAAAATTGCAAAGACTCATAACACCTGAATATCCTGCTCTTTTTGCAGAATTAGAATATATATGTTTAAAAGGAAATTCATAAATTCTTTTAGGAAATTTATCTTCATGAGCTTTAATCTCTTGAAAGCCTATAAAATCAATATTTTCTTTTTCTATCCAATCAAGTGCATTTTTATCGCAAATTGCTCTTAAGCCATTGACATTCCACGATAATAGTTTCATCTTTATCCTTAATAAAATAATAATTCCAAAATCATAGCACAAAAATTAAATTTTTACAGGCGATTAAACAAACTTTTATACAATAAATAATCTATATTTAAGGCAATTCTAATGTTTAAATTCACTTGGCTTCAATTTACACTTTTAAACTCTTTGTTGATTGTGGCACTTAATTTTAATTTATTTCATTTTGTGTATGAAAAAAGCTCTCAAAATTTTTTCATCACTTTTAGTTTCATTTTGATTTATTTTGGTTTTGTGCATACTATTTTTTCTTTGATTTTTATCAAATACTTAAGCAAATTTTTTTCAATTTTTTTTATTGTAGCATCTTTTTTAAGTGTTTATTTTATTAGTTTTTATGGGGTTTTGATCGATTCAAATATGATTCAAAATGCTGTACAAACCGATATTAAAGAAGTAGAAGATTTGATTAATTTCAAACTAGTAATCACTATAATTTTAATTTTAATTTTTATCATTTATATTTTAAAAATTAAAATTGATTATAAGTCTATGAAATCTCATCTTAAAATTAAATTTATTAATATTATTTTAGGTTTGATCTTTATTTTTGCTATTTTTCTTCCACTGAGCAAAACTTTTATTCCTTTTGCTAGAAACTATAATGAAATAAGAATGTATAATATCCCTTTTTATCAATTATATGCTCTATATCGTTATTATACTCTTTTTGTTCAAGCTAAGCCTCAGTTTAAAGCTATAGAAAATGACGCTTATAAGGATGATAATCACACTAAAAAAATTTTAGTTTTAGTAGTTGGGGAAACTGCAAGAGCTGCAAATTACTCGCTTGGTGGTTATGCAAAAAATGATACTAATTTTTACACTAAAAAAGACAATGTTGTATTTTTCAATCAAGTATCTTCTTGCGGAACAGCCACTGCTATTAGCTTACCTTGTATGTTTTCAGTTTCAAAACGAATCGATTTTTCAAATAAAGAATATCAAGAAAACGCCATTGATATACTTAATAAAAGTGGTGTAGATGTTAGCTGGATAGATAATAATTCAGGAGGATGCAAAGGAGTGTGTAGTCGATTAAAACAAAAAATTCAGCTCTCAAGTGGCTATGATGAAAATTTACTGAGTCCATTAAAAAACAAATTAGACAATTTAAGCACTCAAAATATAATTGTTTTGCATTTGCAAGGTTCTCATGGCCCAGCTTATTATAAACGTTATCCTAAAGAATTTAAAAAATTTAATCCAACTTGTGATACAAATGATTTATCAAAGTGCACTGAAGATGCTTTGATGAATACCTATGATAATACCTTACTTTATACAGATTATATTTTAAGCAATATTATCTCTCTTTTAAAAGAAAAAAAAGGTTTTCAAAGTTCTTTATTGTATCTTTCTGATCATGGAGAAAGTTTAGGTGAAAATGGAATTTATTTACATGGTATGCCTTACGCATTCGCACCAAGTACGCAAACTCATATTCCTATGATTTTTTGGAGCAATGATAGTGAGCTTATGAATTTAGCTAAAAAACATAAAAATTTAAAGCTTTCTCAAGATAATCTTTTTAGCACACTTTTAGGCTATTTTGATATAAAAACTCATGTTTATGAATCAAATTATGATTTATTTAATCCTAAACTCAAGGCAAATCCATGAAACCAAAATATCATATTTTTAATAATGCCAAATATGCCCTAGAAGGAGTTATAGCCTTGTTTAAAAATGAAATGGCTTTTCGCATTGAAATTTGTATCATTATCCCTGCTATTTTTATCAGCTTTTTTTTTAAAATAAGCTTAATAGAGCATCTTATTTTAATAGCAGTTTTAATTCTAGTTTTAATCGCAGAATCCTTTAATTCAGCTATTGAAGCTTGTGTTGATCTTATAACCGATAAATGGCATCAAAAAGCAAAAATCGCTAAAGATTGTGCTAGCACTGGAGTCTTTTTTAGTGTGATTTTGGCTCTTTTTTCTTGGATTTTTATTATAGTAGGCTTGATATGAATTTTGAAAAATTAATATGTGCTATTTTTGGTAAAAAACGCTATGAGCTTTTAAAATTTTTATGTGAAAATGCTGATGAAAATGGTTTTATTATGGTCAAAATTAGTGAAATTCAAAGCAAACTTAATTTAAGTAAGCCAACTATTATTGCTACTTTTAAATTTTTAGAAGAAAAAAAGCTTTTTAGACGCCTTAAAAATGGTTTATACCAAATTTATATTAAAGAAGAAATATAATTTAATTTATCTTTTTTATATATTTTGATAAATTTAAATAATTATTTTTCTAAATAAGGAGAAACAATGGTACTAAAAAATCCTTTGGATATGCATTTACATTTACGCGATGAAAAAATGCTTGATTTAGTAGCGCCATTTAGTGCAAAGGACTTTAAAGCAGGCGTTATAATGCCGAATTTGATCACTCCTATTACAGATATAAATTCTTTAAAAGCTTACAAACAAAGGATTATAAAAGCTTGCAATAATGAAGATTTTACACCTTTAATGACTCTATTTTTTAAAGAATATGATGAAAAATTTTTAGAGAATGCAAAAGATGAAATTTTTGCTATCAAGCTTTATCCTGCTGGTATTACTACAAATTCAGATAAAGGAATTTCAAGTTTTGATTTACAAAATTTAAAACCCACACTCAATACAATGAGTGAACTTGATATTCCTTTGCTGGTACATGGAGAAACTAATGATTTTGTAATGGATAGAGAAGCAAATTTTGCAAAAATCTATGAAAAATTAGCTCAAAATTTTCCAAATTTAAAAATAGTCATGGAACACATTACTACTAAAGTTTTATGCGATTTACTCAAAGATTATGAAAATTTATATGCAACCATAACTTTGCATCATTTAATGATTACTTTAGATGATGTTATAGGCGGAAAAATGGATCCTCATTTATTTTGCAAACCTATAGCAAAACGTTATGAAGACAAAGATGCTCTTTGTGAACTTGCTTTTAGTGGATATGAAAAAGTGATGTTTGGAAGTGATAGCGCACCGCATCCACTGCATACCAAAGAATGTTGCGGTTGTGCGGCTGGAGTTTTTAGTGCACCTGTTATTTTGCCTACTCTAGCTGAACTTTTTGAAAAAAATTCCAATGAAAAAAAATTACAAAAATTTATCTCCGATAATGCTAGTGAAATTTATAATTTTAAGTTTGAAAAAGAAAAGATTATAAAATTAGAAAAAAAAGAATGGCAGGTACCGCAAAAATATGGTGACGTGGTGCCTTTCATGGCTGGAAAAAAATTGGAATTTAAAGTTAAATAAAACTAGTTTTTAACTAGTTTTATTGAAATTGTTAATTCAATTAAAGATTATCTTTTTTAAGATCTTTCCATGCTAAAAACTATATAATAACCTAAATTTCGATTTTAAAAAATCAAAAGAGCTTAAATTATGCAAAAAACACCTAAGCTTATATTTCCTTTTTAAAATTTTATCCACCTGCAAAAATATTAAAGGAAAATCTCAAAATCAAACCAATAATATGGTTTTTAAAGGTAAAAAAAATAGCAAGAGAGTTAAGTTTGTCTTTACTTGCATTTTTATAGATTCCTTTAAAAATTTCAAATTTTTAACTAAAAAAATCCTTCACAATATTTTAGGATTTGTAAATGCTGTAACTTTGGGCACTTTTTGTGTAAATTTTTCAATGCCTACAAGCCCTGTATGAGAAATATTTCCATTCGCAAGTTTTGAAGTCGGCATATCAATAGTTAAAACATTTGCACTTCCGTATTTGCAAAGTCCATTTTCATCTGGATCATACCAACCTCCTTCACAAAGTCTCACTACTCCTTGCATAATATCATCGCTAACAACAGCTCCTGCTAAAACTTCACCACGCTTATTAAATACTCGAACCAAATCACCATTTTTAATTCCAAGTTTTTTAGCATCTTTAGAATTTATAAGTATAGGTTCTCTATCTTTTACAGTATAGGTGTCTCTTAAGCTTGTTTGACAAAGTTGAGAATGCAAACGATTTCTTGGATGACTTGTTATCAAATGAAAAGGCGTTTGTTTGTCAGCATTTCCAAGCCATTCAATTGGTTCAAACCAAGTAGGGTGTGCCTTGCAATCATCATAATTGTATTTTTTAATTTTTTCTGAATAAATTTCTATAAGTCCAGAATCTGTTCCTAATGTATTTAAAATTGGATCTTCGATAAAATCTGTAAAACGAGTCCATTCTAAACTTTCCATAGAAGGCTCAAAAACAATAGGTTCATTTTTTGCCCAAAATTCTTCAAAACTTGGCATAGGCGTTGTAAAAGCTTTTCCAAAATTTTTAGTTTGTTTTAAAGCACTATTATAATATTCTTTGATTAGATCTTTAGCTTTTTTGCCATTTTGAGTATAAGCATCAAAAACATCTTTTCCATACTCTTTGCAAATATCAGAAAAAATCACATAATCATCTTTGCTTTCTGCAATAGGCTCAATAGCCTGTTTCATAGGAGCTATATGCATGTTGGAATAATCGCCCGTCATAGTAATATCATCTCTTTCATAAGATGAAGTTGTAGGCATAATAATATCCGCCATTTTTGCAGTTGGAGTCCAATAAATTTCATTAACAACTACAGTTCTCGGTTTTCTCCAAGCCTTTATATTATTATTGGTATCTTGATGATGGACAAGTGGATTTCCACCAACCCAATAAATAAAATCGATATCAGGATAAGTAATTTTGCTTCCATTATGATCTATAGTTTTACCTGGATTTAAAAGAGCATCAGCAATCCTAGCCACTGGAAAAGAATATTTTGCAGAATTTTGCAACCACTCAGCACCTTGATCAGTTTGATTTGATTTTGCTAAACCTTTAAATTTACCATTTTTCCAAATTCCTAGTTCTCCAGCATTTATACCGCCTATAATCCCACTTTTGCAAGTTGGAACACCACCATTGCTATAATGATAACTTAAGCCAAAACCACCCCCTTTGGTTCCAATTTGTCCAAGTATGCAGCATAAAGTAACAAGCATCCAATGCGGTTGTTCTCCATGATGCGCTCTTTGCATACCCCATCCACTCATTATCATAGTTGGATTATCATAAAAAATTTCTGCCAAATTTGTTATGGTTTTTTCATCAATACCACAAATTTGACTAGCCCATTTAACATCTTTTTTAATTCCATCTTCTTGACCATCTAAATAAGCTTTAAATCGATCAAAACCAATAGTATAATTTTGCAAAAATTCATAATTAACCTTTTTCTTGGCAATTAAATGGCTTGCCATTCCCATCATCAAAGCTACATCAGTATTTGGACGAGGAGAAACCCATTTGGCATTTAAAAATTTAGCAGTTTCTGTTCTTACAGGATCAATACAAATAATTTTAATTTTACTTTCTTTTAATTTTTCAAAATAAGCTAAACCTCTTTGATCTGTAGATGTCCAAGCTATTCGTAAAGTAGAAAGCGGATCGGCACCCCAAATCACAACATATTTAGAATATTTTAAAATATTTTCCCAAGAAGTTTGTTGTTCATAAACTTCAATAGAACCTACCACATAAGGCATAATAATTTGAGATGCTCCTGTAGAATAATCACCTGTAACCCCTACAAAACCACCGGTTACATTTAGAAATCTTTGAAGCAAAATACGGGAATTTTGCATATTTCCACTAGATTTCCAGCCGTAACTTCCGCCAAAAATAGCACTCGTACCTTTTACATCTCTTGTTTTTTTAAGTTCTTTAGCAATGAGTTTTATAGCCTTATCATAACTTACACGTACGAATTCTTCTTTTCCGCGAAGTTCTGGTTTTGGATCATCTGGATTTTCAAGATAAGATTTTCGAACATAAGGATATTTTACGCGACATTTATAAATCATATCTGAGGTGTAGTGTTGCAGAGGATTGTCCATTTTTGTCACCTTTTCCCAAGGTTCACTTTTAATCACCTTACCATCTTTAATAGTGAGTTTTAAAATTCCCCAATGAGCTGCTGTAATTACTTCTCCATTCTTAACAAGTCCAAGACTCACTTTAGAAGCTTCAATGCTCTTTCCTGTAGCAAAGGATGGAATAAATGGTAAAGTGCTTAAAGTTACACCAATCTTTAAAAATTTTCTTCTATCTAACATCTTTCTTCCTTTTTATTTTATTTTAAAATCTTTTGCATTTTTTTGTAAATATTCTATAACTAACCATTGATCTTTCTTATCTATGCTTGTTCTATTAACCATGGATTTAAAGATTGCTGGCCAAGCATTAACGTTAAATTCTTTTTCAGAATGCAAAGCATGACAAATTCCGCAATTATTAACAAAGAGCTCTTTAGCATGATTTAACATTTTTCTATTATCTTTAGAAAAATCTTTCTTATCTGCCCAAATTTCAAGATTTACTTTATCCCATTTTCCTTTCTCTCCTTTTTTTATTTGAGAATAATTTAATTTAATATTTTTAGAAAATGCAGCTACTATAATTCTTTGAGAATTATTAAAATAAATTACTGAAGGAAATTTTGGATTAATATAGCCACTAATTCTAATCATTACCTTGTTATTTTGATCTTTTAAAATTTCAAAAGGATTAGTAGGAAGTAATTTTCCAATAACTTTAGCATCATCTTTATTAAGATAAAGAGAAACAACTTCATCGCTATAAGCGATATTTTTAGCCCATAAAAAAATTGTTGGAATTAGTAAAGAAATAAAAATTTTCTTCATTGCAAATCCTTAAATAAAAATTTAATAAATAATCATTCTATAACTAAAATATTTAATATTTTATTAATATAATTAATTTTTAATATTTTTTTGTGTTAGCTAAAATCAATAGTCAAAATTAAGTATTTACATTAGAAAGAAAGATAAAAAGCATAAAAATTATCTATTCAATTATCATAAAAAATAGTTATTTAAAAATAACTATTTAAAAATAATGATTTAAGATAATAGTTTAAAGATTATGATTTAAAGAATAATCATTTGATTATAATTTAAAGAAAAGATTCTTAAAATCTTTTCTTCTTAACATCTTCTAATATATTATTAGCTATATCACTAACAGTATTAGAAATGATTGCACTCTCATTAGCAATTTCAACATTATCTTTAGTGGTTTGATCAATAGCAGCTACACTTTCATTGATTTGAGTAATACCTGCAGTTTGTTCTTTAATAGATTCTGCCATATCATTAATAGATTGAACAAGTAAGTTAGTATTAGCTTCTATTTCACTCAATGATTTTTGAGTTCTTTCTGCTAGTTTTCTAACTTCATCAGCCACAACAGCAAAGCCTCGTCCATGTTCTCCTGCACGTGCTGCTTCTATAGCAGCATTTAATGCTAAAAGATTGATTTGATCTGCAATATCTCCAATAATACTTGTAACATTTTTAATCTCTTCTGATTGAGTGATTACATCAGAGGTTTTAACAGAAACATTTTGCATAGAAGAAGTAATTTCTTCTAAAGCAGCAGCAGTTTCTTCTAAAGAAGCTGCTTGAGAATTAGAAGAGCTAGTTAGGTTTTGAACAGCATTTTGTAATTTAGAACTTTCACTTGCTAAGTGATTAGCAAAATCAGAACTTTGTTTTAACATTTTAATGATTTCTTCACCTAAAGCATTAGTAGTAACTTCAACACTACCTCTAGCATTTTCTAATTTATTTCTAAAATCTAAGCTCTTATATTCTTCAAAGATTTTATGAATAGCATTCATATCAGAACCTACTTTTTCTTGTAAGACATCTAAGAGTTTATTTAAAACATTTTTAAGTTCTACAAGTTGAGGATTTCTTGGATTTGCAGTAATTCTTGCTGTTAAATCTCCTTTTTCTACAACTTGAACTGTAGAGACTGATTCTTTTACAGCTTGATTATCTTGTTCTAAACCTTGTTTAGTAATAAGGATGTTTTCATTAATGGCTTTTGAGATTTGACCAAACTCATCATTAGTTTTTATATTAATAGTAGAAACATTCTTTGTTTTATGATTGATAAAATCAAAGAAAGCATTAAGACCGTTTTGGATGATGGTGAGTGGGGAGAGAAGTTTGGCAGTAAGTGTGTAGATTAATACAAAATTAACAATAATTGCAATAGTTATAATGATAATTTGCATATAATTCATTTTATTGATAGGTTCTTCAATTTTGCTTATTGATTCGCCAGTACATACAGTATTCTCTCCTACTTTAACACACATGGCAAGCCCTTGTGATCCATCTTTTTTTCTTATATATTCAAAAGATTCAAAATCTGCTTTTGTTCTAGCAGGAACTGTAATATGAGAAGCATCATAATCTTCAGTTAATTGAAATTTATCTGTAGCTGCAAAAATTTTATTATTTTTATCAAATGCAAAAGTTCTTCCTGGGTTTGCTTCATATTCTTTTTGTAAATCTTTTGTTAAAACATCAATTGCTAGAACACCTATAAATTTACCATCTTTGTAAAGAGCTTTAGCATAAGTAAAGCATGGAAGTTTTGAAGAAGCATCAATATAAGATGAAGTTATATAAACACCATTTGTTTTTAAGGCTTCTTGGTAATATTCTCTAGTTCTTGCATCATAATTATCTTTTTTGCCATAAGTTCCAAAATCTATGCTTTTAGCATCAGTATCAGTATCGGAAATAACTAATTCTCCATTTGGCTGAGCAATATATGCTGCTAAAAAACCGCCAGTATCTCTTAAAATCTTAAGATCTTCTCCGATATTTTCCATAAGAGCTTCTTGAGAATTTAACTTTTCATAAGGAAGTTCTAAAATATTTTTAGCATAACCATTAAGAGTTTTTAAATTTTTTTCGTTAAAAAATGCGATAGAATTTTTAGCAACTTTTATATAGCTAGTTTCAGTTTTAATAACTTGATTATAAATTAAATTTTTTAGAAAAAAATAAGTTACAACACCTAAAATCACTAAAATTGTAATTGATATTATATTTACAATAAGTGAGAATTTAATTTTTAAGCTTTTCAAAATTTTCTCCTTTTGATTTTTAAATAAAAATTGCAATTATACAGTAATAATTATTACATTTAATAATAAAAATTTATAATGATAAAAATAAAAAATATTTTTTATAATGCAAACTTTGTGTATTTAAATTAAGAAATAAATTTATAAAAATTAATTAATTTTAATGTAAATTATTTTAAATTTTTTAACAACCATATTATGGTTTTAATAACACTAAATCATTTGAAAAAAATTTAAATCCATATTTACTTGTATAAAATTCAGAAATAATAAAACAATTCCCAAAAATTCTTATCATAATTAAATAAATTAAACCCGCAATTAAAAGAATAGTATCTTTACTACTTTGATAATTATTGTATGAAAGATCATGTAAAAATTCATGACATAATCTGTCACAAAGATATCTTTTGCTTTCTTTGCAATCTTAAATCAAAGAGAAAGAATGCTACCTTTAATTTTAGGGCATAAGTATTGTAGGATATACAGAAGCTAAACTTAAAAAAATGACATGATCAAGTAAAAAAATACTACTAGACCTATGATCCTAAGGATGTTATTTCTGAAATAATTTGCAATGCTACTAAAACCACCAACGAAAAATAAATACTTTAGAAAATAAAGCCTATAAAATTAATATTAAACTAACATCATAAAACTATTTTTTCATATTAGATACAATATCTAATGTAAGAAGTATAGAAATATCTTCAGCAGTTTTAATAAACCTTTTATAAAAATAACTATTTTTATCTATTCTCAATTTATTTTCAGCTACAACTTTCTTGTAATTATTCACATATTTATCTAAAATAATTTTATAAATAGTTGCAAACTTAGTATCATTTATTATATTAGGATTTTTTGTATCTAATGAGTTGATATCTATTTTATTTTTTGCAATATATCCCATTATATCTTTTTTCATTTTATATATATAATTAACCAAAGTAATAAATTTGATAAAACCAAATAGTGTTATACACTCATCATTCAGTGTATATATATTTAATTTATCATTTTTAATATCCTTTTTTATATCATAATGCCCTATGATCTTAATATAACTTGGTTTAAATAGATTAAATTTAAAAGTAACTATACTAAAATATCCTGCTACATTTAGCACTATCCTATCATCATTTAACGAAGATACTTCAATATCATCTGCTAATTCACTACAATAAATACACAATAAACAAATTATAGTTTCTATATTATTTTTAACATGATTATCTAATTTTAAATTTTCATATTTTTTTAGCATTAATTTTAATTTATGGGTTTTATTTATTAACTTATTAAATTCACCTCTATTAATATCCACATAATCCAAACCGTTATAATCTGGGTTAAAATATGGAATTCTAGTGTTAATAAGATTATTATAAGATTCATTTATAAACATAGTATCCGATGAAATACTATCATACCAAATATACTCGGAGAATTTAATAGCTGGATGGTTTAATTTGAATACTTTAAAAAAATTCAAAGTGTAATAAAATCCATGTATTGAAGATACTCCTTGATAATTATCCAATTCTATAGAAGGTATCTTCGGATTTATAAAATTAATAAATGTTGTACTAGATATTATATCATACTCAGAAAGAGTTCTTTCTCTATCATTATTAAATAAAATTCTTATTAAATATAATATAAAACTATTATATTCACGTGATGCTTCTTTTTTTATATTAAATATATCTTTTAAGCTTACAGGTATTTTTTTCATAGTTTTTCCTTTTTTGTATGTTTATATCACTTACTTTTTATAAATTAACATTATTTATTTGATGTGTATTTTAGCATATATTTATTGTTTTTTACTTTGTAATAAATTAAATAAGTATATTTTTTAAAGTCTCTAGTTAAATTTATTATCGCTTTAATTTATAAATGATTTTAAAAACGAGAAAAATGAAGTGGTGCGGATGAAAGGACTTGAACCTTCACGCATTGCTGCACCAGATCCTAAGTCTGGCGTGTCTGCCAATTTCACCACATCCGCAAAGTGGTACGCTCAAGAGGATTCGAACCTCTGACCTACGGCTTAGAAGGCCGTTGCTCTATCCAGCTGAGCTATGAACGCATAAAAGGTTGGTACGCCCGATAGGAATCGAACCCATAACCTACAGATCCGAAGTCTGTCGCTCTATCCAGTTGAGCTACGGGCGCTCTGATGGGGTGAGTGATGGGAATCGAACCCACGACCCTCAGGACCACAATCTGATGCTCTAACCGACTGAGCTACACTCACCATTTTATAATTAAAATGGTCGGGGTGAAAGGATTCGAACCTTCGGCCCCTTGGTCCCAAACCAAGTGCGCTAACCAGACTGCGCTACACCCCGAATTTAAAAACTAGTATTCTATCAAAAAAGAAATCATAAGTCAAGAAATTTATTCTCTAATGCGTAAAAAAACTGGAAAGCGTGGAAGTGAATTCTTAGTAAATCCGCTAAATTTATAGGTAATAATAGCTCCTATGGAAGGTGGATTTTTTCTATCTTTATCTTTTAATCCACTACCTATTTTGATGATTTTATTATCTATTGTTTTGCATATTAAAGCACCGATTTGATTTTCAAATTTACCCTTGCCCTTTGTATAGCCAATCACTTGACATTCTGCATCATTATAGGGTTTTAATTTCAAAGCTTGTTTGCTTCTACCTCTTTCATAAGAACCTAAATTTTTGCGTATAACCACACCTTCGCCTTTATTTTTTACAATATTTTCATAAAAATCATTTAAATGTTTTTCATTTTTAATGGGAATTTGTGGAATGATTTTTATATATGGATTAGAATTTTCTTGTAAGTATTTTTCTAAAACTTGAAGTCTATTTTCAAGACTGCAAGGATTAAGATTAAATTCTTCACAAGCATTAGGTACATCAAAAACATTATAGCTCACTTTTTTCCATAAATTTATATCTATATGTGTTGTTCTTATGAGAGAAGAAATTGAATCAAAATTATTTCTACCCATCCAAAGTTCTCCATCAAGAACAAAGGAAGGAAAATTTTTCATAAAAAAAGAAGGTGGTGTTATGATTTGATCCTTTCGAGTTTTTAAGGTTTTTCCATTCCAAATTCCACGAACACCGTCAAGCTTTTCACTCATTACATATTCATGCAAATTTTTATTTTGAAAATCTTGCTTGTTAAATTGGGTTAAAAGCAAGATTTCATCAGCAAAAGACAAAGAATAGAAGCAAAATAAAAAGAAAATTTTAATCAAGATAAATGAACCATATATCCTGTAGAATCTTTTTGTATATTATAATTATACACACCATCAAGATAAATCACGAGTCTATAATATCCTTTGTGAGATCCAAAATCTATACGTTTAAATATAGAATTTTTAAGACGTATATTTTTAGTCGGATAAATTGATGTGGATTTAAAATCAATAATAATCTTACTAGGATTGCCTACCGAAAAATCACTGATAAGGTCATCTTGAGTATTTAATTTAATCTTATTTTTATAAACAGTATAAGATATAAAATCATAAATTTTAGCAATTTGCAAAGGAATATCGACTTCTGTTGTTTTATTTGTTTCTTGACTAGTATTTTGCGGTATAGTAACAGAAACATCTAAAATTTTTGAAGGCTCTGGAGTTTTAGAATGTGTTAAAACATAAGCATCATGCCAATTGATACTTTTATTAATATCAACATTTAATTTATCTTCACTGCCATCTGCTTTAATATAGTGAAAGGTAATGCCTTTTAAAATTCTTGCATCAGAATTAAATCTAAAAGTTCTTTCTTGAAATTCTTGTGGTACAATCATTTTTTCTTTTGTTTCTACTTTAAAGGGATTTTCATCAGCATTCAAAAAAGATGTAAAAATTAAAAATATTGTCAAAATTCTAGTTTTCATTTGGATACAATCCTTTTAATTCAAAATAATCTTTTTGGGCTTTAGCATTTTGCTTTTTAAGTAAAGATATCTGCTTAGTTAAATCTTCTTTGGTGGCCTCTAAGGAAAGTAAAGTATCTAAGGAATATTGTCCAAAAAGCATATTTCCAAAATAAATCGCTCCAACAACAACTATTAAAGCCCAACAAAACATTTTTACAATATGAACATAAAAGCCTTTTTTCTTAGTGCTTTCATCATATTCTTTTAATAAATCACTCAGAGTTTCTCTCCTAAATATTCATCATTATCTAACTCTATCTCAAGCAAACGATTATACTTTGCAGTTCTTTCCCCACGTGCCAAAGCACCAGTTTTAATCTGTCCTGTATTTAAAGCAACAGCAAAATCAGCAATAAAAGTATCTTCGCTTTCCCCACTTCTATGAGACATGATACATTTATAATTATTTCTTTGAGCTAAACGCACAGTTTTCATTGTTTGAGTAATAGTTCCAATTTGATTTGGCTTTATTAAAACAGCATTAGCTATTTTTTTAATAATACCCTCTCGTAAAATATCTTCATTGGTGACAAATAAGTCATCTCCAACGAGCTGAATTTTATCTCCTAATTTCTGAGTAAGCTTAATCCATCCATCAAAGTCATTTTCAGCTAAACCATCTTCAATACTAAAAATAGGATATTTTGAACAAAGTTCAATATATTTTTCAATCAAATCATCGCTAGAAAGAGCCCTACCTTCTATATGATATTTACCATCTTTAAAAAATTCAGTACTTGCTACATCTAAAGCTAATTTAATATTTTTTTCATATCCGGTTTTTTTAATACATGTCATTAAAAGTTCTAATGCTTCTTCATTACTAGATAAATTAGGGGCAAAACCGCCCTCATCTCCCAAAGCTGTAGAATGTCCAAGACTTTCTAATTCTTTTTTCAAATTAGCATAAATTTCACAAACTGATCTCAAAGCCTCTTTAAAACTTGAAAAACCAAAAGGCATAATCATAAATTCTTGAAAATCTATATTGTTGTTTGCATGGGCTCCCCCATTAATAATATTACACATCGGAATAGGTAAAATACTTGCATTAACTCCACCCAAATAACGATAGAGGGGGATATTTAAAGAATTAGCAGCAGCACGTGCTAAGGCCATAGAAACACCTAAAGTCGCATTGGCTCCAATTTTAGAATAATTATTAGTCCCATCAAGCTCTTTTAATACCTCATCAAGTTGAGTTTGATTATACGCATCAAGCCCTATAATATTCTCAGCGATAATTTCATTGACATTTGAGATAGCATTTAAAACACCTTTTCCAAAAAATCTTTCATCATTATCGCGTAATTCTAAAGCCTCTTTTGAACCAGTGCTTGCACCACTTGGAACTATAGCAGATCCAATACTCCCATCATTTAACATTATTTCTGTTTTAAGAGTAGGATTACCCCTACTATCTAAAACCTCAAAGGCTCTTACATCTTCAATCAATAGCATCTTAATCCTCTTCATCGTTTTCAGAGGCGCTGATCATACCTTCAACACCTATGGAATTTTGAATTTCTTTAGTAATTTCCTCAGCTACTTCAGGATTTTCTTTTAAAAATGCTTTTGAATTTTCTCTACCTTGTCCCAATTTTTTATCTTTATAAGAAAACCAAGCACCACTTTTATCTACAATATCAAGTTTAACACCATAATCAATCAATTCACCTTCACGACTCAAGCCCTCTCCAAACATCACATCAAATTCAGCTTGTCTAAATGGAGGAGCGACTTTATTTTTAACCACTTTTACTTTCACGCGATTGCCTATAACCTCTTCACTTTGCTTTAAACTTGCTACTTTTCTAACATCTAAACGCACAGAGGCATAAAATTTAAGTGCATTCCCTCCAGTTGTCGTTTCTGGAGTTCCATAACCCATAGCACCTATTTTCATACGAATTTGATTAATAAAAATAACCGTTGTATTCATCTTATGCACAATACCAGTAAGTTTTCTTAAGGCTTGCGACATCAATCTTGCTTGAAGACCTACATGCTGATCTCCCATATCACCCTCAATTTCTGCTTTTGGTGTTAAAGCAGCTACGCTATCAACAACAATAAGATCGATAGCACCGCTTCTAGCTATTGTTTCTACAATTTCCAATGCTTGCTCGCCAAAATCAGGTTGAGAAATATAAAGATTATCTGTATCAACGCCCAAATTTCTAGCATATTTAACATCTAACGCATGCTCTGCATCTATAAAAGCACAAATTCCACCCGCTTTTTGACATTCTGCAATAATATGAAGAGTAAGAGTTGTTTTACCAGAACTTTCAGGACCATAAATTTCAATAATTCTTCCTTTAGGTATGCCTCCTATACCTAAAGCAAGATCTAAGCCAACTGATCCAGTACTTATACTATCAATTTGTTCAACTTCCTTATCTCCTAGCCTTAAAATTGTCCCTTTTCCAAAAGCTTTATCAAGGCTTTTTAAGGCTGCATCTAAAGATTTTTTCTTATTATCGTCCATTATATTCCTTAAAAAATTTTAATTTAAGAATTCTACAAAATAAAATTAAATAATGTTTTATTTTTATAAATTTTTAAATGAAATTTTATAAAATAATTTCAATAAAAAAATTACTTAAGGTTAAACTACACAAATGAAAAAAACGATAACAGTTGCACACTCTCCAGATGCTGATGATATATTTATGTTTATGGCGATTCATTTTGGCTGGGTAGGCAATCATTTTAATTATAAAAATACTGCTTTAGATATACAAACTCTTAATGAATTTGCGCTAAAAAATGAATTTGATGCTAGTGCTATTTCTTTTGGACTTTATCCATTAATCGCCAAAGAATACGCACTTTTACGCACAGCAGTAAGTTTTGGTCAAGGCTATGGTCCTAAACTAATTAAGAAAAAAAATAGCCGGTTAAAAAGAAATTTCAAAGTTGCCCTTAGTGGCGCTAATACAACCAATGCCTTAATTTTTCGCATGAAATATCCCGAAGCTAAAATCATTTATAAAAACTTTTTAGATATTGAAAATTCAGTTTTAAGTGGAGAAGTGGATGCTGGGGTATTAATTCATGAAAGTATTTTAGACTTTAATCAAAATCTTTGCGTAGAGGCTGAAATTTGGGATATATGGCTGGAATTAGCTAGAGAAAATTTACCTTTACCTTTGGGTGGAATGGCTTTGCGTCGATCTTTGCCTTTAAATGATGCTATTGAAATTGAAAAAGATTTAACTCTTGCCGTAAAAATCGCCGATTCAAATCGCAAAATTATAGCTCCAATGTTACTAGAAAGAAATCTAATCCGCGTGGATAAAGAAAAACTTGATACTTATCTTAATCTCTATGCAAATAAGAATTCTATTAGTATGAATGAAATTCAATTTAAAGCTATTGATACATTGTTTAGATTGGGTTATGATTACAAATTCTATGATAAAATTATAAATGTAAATGATTATCTTATACCTAGCGAATATAAACAAGCAAGAAATTCTTAAGGAGAAAACATGGATGAAGGTACTTTAGTTGGATTAGGGGTCCAAACTTTTAAAATCACACTTTTGCTATCTTTACCTATGCTTTTAGCAGGTTTGATCGCGGGTTTGATTATCAGTATATTTCAAGCAACAACACAAATCAATGAAATGACACTTTCTTTTGTGCCTAAAATTATTTTAGTAGTCATTGTAATCATCTTCTTAATGCCTTGGATGACAACTACGATGATTGATTTTACGCGAAATATCCTCAATCAAATTCCAACTTTTATTAAATGATTATTGATTTTAAAAAATATTCATCTGTTCGCATAGGCGATGAATTTGAAGTTCAAATTTTAGATCAAATCAGTGATTTTGAAGGTTTTTTAATAGGAGGGGCTAATAATTTACTCATGAGCCCTAAGCCAAAAAATATAGGAATTTTAGGTGAAAAATTTGATTTTATTGAAATTCTAGATCAAAAATTAGATTTTTTGCATCTTCGCATAGGGTGCAGAACTAATTCTAGAAAAATATATAATTTTGCCAAACAAAATAATCTTTGTGGCTTTGAATACCTTAGTAAAATTCCTGGCACCTTAGGAGGACTTTTGAAAATGAATGCGGGGCTTAAAGGAGAATGCATCAGTCAAAATTTAATCAAAATCGCTACTTCAAAAGGCGAAATTTTGCGTGAAAATATCGATTTTGATTATAGATTTTGTCCTTTAAAAATGCCTTTTTTTTGGGCAGAATTTAAATTAGAATTTGGCTTTGATCACGTAAAAGATAAAACTTTAAAAAATGCTAGAAACAATCAACCTAGTGGAGCAAGTTTTGGCTCCATTTTTAAAAACCCTCAAGGAGATTTTGCTGGACGTTTAATTGAGGCTGTTGGCTTAAAGGGTTTTAGCAAAGGTGATGCAATGCTAAGCGATAAACACGCTAATTTTCTCATCAATAAAAAACATGCAAGTTATGAAGATGCGATCTTTTTGATTGAACTTGCAAGAAAAAAAGTTTTTGAAGAATTTGGAATCATGTTAGAAAATGAAGTCATTATTATTTAATTTTTATTCTTATTAATTCAAAATACAGGAAAAAATATGCAAATTTATATCAATTTAGAAGAAATGAATAAATGGCAAATCAAAGATGAACTTAGAAAAATTCTATCTCAACTTGATCCTATAAGTGCACATGAAATAGCAAAAGAATTAAGAGAAGAATTTTTAAGCATTGAAGAATTACAAGAAAAAATTAAAAACATTAATGCATAAAATTAATGCATCAATGTTTTTACTTCTTTATCGATAACTTCTGATAGCATTTTAGGCATTTCATCTATGACATTTTGATAATTTTTGCTTAAATTTTTAACATTAAGGGCAAAATTTAATTTTACATTTTTTGCTTTAAGAATTTTACCGTTATCTAAAGAAATAATCTTGAAATTGATTTTAGCAACAGCATCTTTAGTTAGGGTTATGAAATAATTCGTAGTAATTACATAAAAATCATCCAAATTAATCACGATAAGATAATCTATTGATTTGGTATAAATTTTATTTTTTTCATGCATCAAAAAAGGGCTAACATTTATCATTTTAGCATCTTTAGGGCTAAATCTTGATAAAATTTTAGAATTTTGATATAAATTATTTGCTATAGAATTTGCAAAATTTAATTTTAAATCATTAATCAATCTTTTAGAAAATAAAGTTGAAAACTCTTTAGCATCAACACTAACCCCATCAGATAAATATCCAAAATTTTTTCTAAAGCTTAAAACAATAGCAAAATCCTTGTCTTTATCTTTAACTAAAATAGGCTTTTTTTCAATCAAACTTGAGCTATCAAAAACTGCTTTTTGATCATCTAAATTAGAATTAATTACATTTTGTCCAAGATCTATCAATTCGAAATTATCTTCACTTGGCTTTAATTTAATAATCTTTTTTTGCGATAAATTACTGGCAAAAAGATTCGAATTTAAAAACAAACTTATAAATAAAACAAACAATAATTTCATTAATTATCCTTTAATAATTATAAAAAATCTTTTAAAAAGTTTTTTTTAGAAACACATATGAAAAATTGCGATCTATGCTCCAAAGGACTATAAGAAATTAAATTTTTATCCAACATCCCCATAAAACCACCATTTAAATTGACTAAAAAATCTCCAGCTGCTATATCCCAAATATTTAATCTCTCAAGACGTCTATAAATTCCTGCTCTACCCTCTAAAATAGCACAAAATTTAAGTCCAGAGCCAATATTAATAGCTTCTAATTTATATTTTTGTGCAAATTCTAAATCAATTTTGCTTAAATGATTGACACTTAATAAAGCTTTAAATTGATTATTCTTAAACTGTTTTTCATCTATATTTAAATACTGGTTATTTTTATAAACTTTGCTTTTTTTATGTCCATAATAAATATCTTCAGTTGATGGACTTTTAATAAGCGATAAAATAGGTCGATTCTCATGAATCAAAGAAATCATGATGCAAAATTCATCCGAACCTTTTAAAAATCCACTTGTTCCATCAAGTGGATCAATCAGCCAAAAAGTTTGTAAATTTTCACTTTCTTTTTGACTTAAAATTTTTTCTTCAGATAAAACTTTTATATCTGTTTTTCCTAAAATATCATTTAAAATTTGATCAGATGCTAAATCAGCTGAAGTTAAAACTGAGCCATCTTGCTTTTTCCAATCTTTTAAATTTTTTCGCTCTTGCATAATAGCCTTAGAAGCCTTATTTGCAGCCTCAATAGCAAGTTCTAACCAATAATCCAAGCGCATTATTTTCCTTAATTTCAAATTTTACAAATCTAAATATCAAAAATTATTTTTAATATTTGAGATATATTTAATCACACTCATCACCAAAATCGCCTCAAATAAAGCCGTTAATATAAGCGCTGAATAAATTTCTTGATCAAGCACTTTTGCAGAATATCCAAGAGTGGCTGTTGCAATTAGTAATGTTAAAGGCATAGAATGACCCAGTCCAAATAAAATTATATTTCTAAAACCAATTATTTTTATAAAAACACTGGCACATAAAATTCTTAATCCTATCATCACTAACATTAATAAAATAGCTTTTAATACAATATGATAATTTAAAATCATTGATAAATTAAAAGTTGAACCTGTATAAATAAAAAAAATTGGAATTAAAAAACCATAACCAAAAGTCGAAATTTTATATTCTAAATCTTTTTTATGACCTAAAAAAGTTGCTATAAAAGATCCTGCTATAAAAGATCCTAAAACGATTTCAAGTTTTGTGATAATCATAGCTACAATAATTAAAATAAAAATTGCCATACAAAACCTAATATCTTTTTCATTTTTATCTTCCCAAGGCATTAGAACAATTTTAAATTGAGGATACCACCAAAAAAGAACGCCAAGAAATTTAAAAATCAAAAAACAAAGGCTTAAAAAAATACCGAGATATAAAATACTTTGTACTACATCAACAATTTTTGTTTGTTCTTGCAAAAATGCCCCCGCTATTGTTAAAAAGACTATAGAAATAACCTCAGCTAAAGTTGCAACTATCATTGCTATATTTAGCCAATGGCATTCCTTTCCAAAATCTTTATAAAGCAAGGATAAAAGTCCTACACTCATAACAGGGATAATCAAAACAAAAACAAAAGCAAGTTTAAAAATCCACACAATCACCAAAGATAAAATATAGAGCAAAATAATATATAAAAAACTTTTTTTAATAATTTCTTTATCGAGACTAAAAAAAGTTCTTAAATTAATTTCCATACCCGCAATAAACATCAGATAATAAAAACCCACATTAGCTAAAATAGAAAAATTCTCACTCTTACCAATAAAACCAAAATAAGCTACAATAGATCCTAAAATAATTTCAGTAGCTGAAATTGGCAAACGTAGAATTTTAGCAATATGTGGAGAAAATAATAAACAAAGCGCTATAACTATAAGAATTTTTAAATCGATTAAACCTTGTGTATTAATGACATTCTGATGCAAATGTAAATCCCATCTTTTTCAACTCGACTATATCACGACTTGGTTCTTCTCCTTTTGTTGTAAGATAATCACCTATAACAATAGCACCTGCACCTGCTTTAAAAATTTCATATTGTCTTTGACCTAAAACAACCTCTCTTCCACCTGCAACCATAATTACAGTTTGAGGTAAAGCTTCTTTAGTATCACTAATAATTCTTAAAGCTTCATCAGCATCTAATTTAGGAACTTTTAAATTTAAATTATCATTAGCAATAAAAAAATTAATCGGACTTGAGAAAGGCTGTAATTCTTGTAAAGATTTTCTTAAACTTATCCTATCTTCAAAACTTTCACCCATACCATAAATTCCACCACAACAAAGCATAAGTCCTGCTTCTTTAGCATTAAGATTAGTTTGAAAGCGGCTTTCCCAAGTATGCGTGGTGCAAATTTGAGGGAAAAATTCTTTAGAAGTTTCAAGATTGTGATTATAAGAAAAAATTCCTGTTTTTTTTAACTCTTTAAGTTGTTCAACGCTAGCCATACCATTACAAGCTATTAACAATAAATCAGGAACTTCTTTTTTAACTGCCTTCGCAGCTTCGCAAACATATTCTAACTTTTCATCATCAAGACCAAGTCCAGCGGTAACCAAACAAAATCCTAAAGCCTCGTTTTTCTTAGCAATTTTAGCCTCTAAGACAATTTGAGAAATTTCTTTACGTCTATATTTTTGAATATCTGTTTTTACATAAGCACTTTGAGTGCAATATTTGCAATCTTCTGAGCAATTTCCGCTTGCTATATTAGAAATAGCACAAAGCATGATTTGCATCGTTTCTCCTATCTAACAATTAAAACTTGCATTCTAGCAAAAAAAGACTTAAACAAATTTCTTTTATTCTTTTATTTCTTTTTTTATCTTGCATTTAAGACATTCTAAAAAAGTACCTTTTTTTAATTCTTTAATTACCAAATTTTCACCACACTCTTCACATTTTTCATCGCTTGGTTTATATTTTGAAATAAAATTACATTTTGGATAAGCACTACAACCATAAAATTTTCCACGCTTAGAAAAACGTTCTACAATTTCACCTTTTTGACAGCTAGGACAGATTATGCCTATACTATTGATTTTTTTTGTAGTGATATTTTCATCATTTGTTTTATTTTCATTTTTTAAATTTCTAGAATATTTACATTTTGGGAAATTTAAACAAGCCACAAATTCACCAAAACGCCCTTTTCTTATAGCTAATTCTCCTCCGCAATCAGGACAAGATTCGCCTAATTTTGTCACTGTTTTTTGACTTGCAATTTTTGTTTTTCCCTCTTCAATTTTTTTCATAAAAGGATAATAAAATCCTTTTAAGATATTTTGCCAATCTGCTTTATCTTCAGCAATATCATCTAAAGTATTTTCAAGATTTGAAGTAAATTTGCTATCCACAATATCACTAAAATTTTTTTCAAGCACTTCAGTTACATTAAAAGCAATATCGCTAGGGATAAGCTGTTTTTTATCAATTTTGACATAATCACGGCTTGTCAGTATAGAAATAGTTGGAGCATAAGTTGATGGACGGCCTATACCTAAGCTTTCCAATTTTTTCACAAGCCCTGCTTCAGAATATCTTGAAGGTGGTTCAGTAAAATGTGAATTCATTTCTAGTTTTTGAATTTTTAACTTCTCACCTTTTTGAAGATTAGGTAAAATTTTATCCTTATCCATATCCCCATAAACTTTATAATATCCATCAAAAAGAATTTTTCTACCGCTTATTTTAAATAAAGCTCTATCATTTTTTACAAAGACATTTTGTGTTTGAGAAATAGCAGGATTCATTTGACAAGCTAAAAAACGATTATAAATAAGTGTATAAAGCTTTAATTCATCTTTATCTAAAAAATTAGCTGCAATTTGTGGTGTAAAATCCAAATTTGTAGGACGGATAGCCTCGTGTGCTTCTTGCGCACCCTTAGCTTTTGTTACATAAATATTAGCCTTACTAGGCAAATAATCTTTTCCAAAATCTTTTTGGATTAATTTTCTTACCTTATCTACCGCTTCTTTGGCCAAATTCAAACTATCAGTTCTCATATAGGTAATCACACCCATCATACCTTGATGAGTATTAACCCCTTCATAAAGCTTTTGAGCTAGGATCATTGTTTTTTTAGGGTTAAACCCCAAACGATTGCTTGCACTTTGTTGCAAAGTTGAAGTCATAAATGGAGGAGGTGGAGCAATTTTTCTTTCCTTGCTCTCTATATTTTCTATCGTATAAATATCATTTTTACAAGCTTCAAGAATTAATTTTGCACGATCTTTATTGGTAATAGTAAGCTTTTCAATTTTTATTTTATCAAATTCAACTAACTCAGCATCCAAATCAGAATTAAAAATCATATCAATGCTAAAATATTCCAAAGGCACAAAAGCACGAATTTCCTTTTCTCTATCAACTATAATTTTCAAAGCAGCGCTTTGAACTCGTCCAGCACTCAAACCTCTTTGAATTTTTTGCCCCAATAAAGGACTTAATTTATAGCCCACTATACGATCCAATAAACGTCTTGTTTGCTGAGCATTAACCGAATGCATATTAAGTTTTCTTGGGTTTTTTAAAGCATCTTCAATAGCACTTTTAGTAATCTCATGAAATACGATACGAGGCAAAATATTTTCATCTTTTCCTATAGCTTTTGCAATATGATATGCTATAGCCTCACCTTCTCTATCTTCATCTGTTGCAAGATAAATTTGTGCAGCATTTTTTGCTTTTTCTTTAAGCTCTTTAACTAAACTACTGTGATCACTTGTTATTCTGTATTCTGGTATAAATTCGTCATTTTCTATTTTTATACCAAAACTTGTTTTAGGTAGATCCCTTATATGTCCTTTAGAAGCTATAACTTCATAATTTTTTCCTAAAAAATTACCTATAGTTTTAGCCTTAGCGGGAGATTCTACTATAATTAAATTTTTTTTCATGAGCTAAACCTCAAATGCTGATTTTAAAAACATTTCATTATCTTAATAAACAAAAGCTGAATTTAGCTAAAAAAATTTAAAAATTTACTTATAAATTGCCAAAAATAGAAACATATAATTAATTTGGAGTATAATAAATTAAAAAAGGCTTTAAAATGCAAAAAAAACATTATCAATTTCACCCCAATGATACAAAATTAGATAAAAAAATAGTTGAAATTACTGAAAAATCTACCTTTAAAATCGCAGTATTTTCTATGGCAGCTATGACTATGTTAGGTAGCGTAGTTATTTCTTCAGCATTGCCAGCCATAAGCAAACATTTTGAAAATCTTTTAATTCAAGCAGGTGCTACAAGCTCAACAAGTTTTACTTTAGCCCACCTTGATATCTTAGTAAGATTAGTTTTAACTATGCCTGCTATTTTCGTCGTTATCTTATCGCCTTTTGCGGGAATTTTGATGGATAAATTTGGCAAATTAAAATTTGTTTTTCCTGCAATGATAATATGGACTATAGCTGGTGTGAGTGGATTTTTTCTTAATAATATTTATGCTATTTTGCTTTCTAGAGCTATTTTTGGGATGGCTACAGCTTTTATCATGACAGGAGCTTCAGCTCTGCTTGGAGATTATTACAGCCATGGTGGTTTTAATCGACGCGAAAACGCCTTAAGTTTGCAAGGTTTTTTCTGTGCAGTCGGAGGTGCTGTTTTTATCTCTATTGCAGGTTTTGTTTCTAGTTATTCATGGCGTTATCCTTTTTTAGTTTATGGACTCGGGATACTTATTACTCTTATAGCTATACTTTATCTTTTTGAGCCACATTTTAAATTTTACAATCACACTAAAGTAGAAACAAAGACAAATTATTGGCAGTTTCTTCCTATTTATTTTATAGGATTTTTTATCATGGTTGTATATTATATTTCTCCAACACAACTTCCTTATTATATAGAAGGGCACTTAGGTTTAGATCCTAAATATATAGGAATTTCAATGTCTGTTTCTGCTCTTTGTTATGGGGTTTTTTCACTCAGTTATAAATATATTATGCGTTTTTTAAGTATTAAAAAAATTTATATTTTAACGTTATTTATAGTAGGATGCTCCTTTTTGTTATTGTTTTTAGTCCATAATTTTATAGCAGTTTTAATAGCCTTAGCGCTATTAGGAACTGGAGGGGGCATCATGCTTGTTAACAATACTGCTTATCTTTTTTCTATATGTCCAGAAGATGCAAGAGCTAGAGCTTATGGAATTTTAGCAAGTTGTATTTTTCTTGGACAATTTTTAAGCCCTATTATATCTCAACCCTTAGTAAGACAAATAGGATTAGTTGATGCTTTTTTAATATGGGCTATTGTAATTTTTACAGTTTGTATAATATTTATATTTTTGAAACAGAAAGCTAGGATTAATTAAGAATAAATCTTAGCTTTTACACTATCAACTTCTGCCATGAATACCAAAAAAAATACTTCTTAACTTCATATTTATCTAAGAAAATTTACTTTATCTTATTTTGTCTAAATTTAAAAATAGATTTTTTAGAAATTCTAAAATCTTGCAAATTTTGAATAATATCTTTAAAAATTTATTCTAATTTTTTATCCTTTAATTCTATCAATATATTTTTTTTCAAAGCCATGCTACTTTAAATATATTAATTTTTACAGTTAGATATTTATCTTGAAAAATTAAATGTATTTTTATAAAAAATTTAAATGTATAAGGTTTTGAAATATTCTTTAGATGTCGCAAATTAAAGTTTTAAAATTATTGCTCTCTATTTTAACCTTAATTTTAATATCTTTTTCTTTCTGTATTAAAGAAAATCGACTTAAATTTTAAACTAACTAAATTTTTGATTTAAAAAATAATAACATTACTTTTTTAAAATGACAGCAAGGAATTTTAGATTTCCTTGCTTATTTTTTGTATTATTATTATTTTACAAACCTACCGCACTTAAAGTCTGATACTTATTCATATAAATTTGAGCTTCAATTTTTCTCATTGTATCAAGTGCAACTTGTACCACAATAAGCACAGAAGTGCCACCAAATTGAAAAGGTACTCCCATAAATTTTACCAAAACCCAAGGTAAAGTTGCTATGATTCCCAAATAAATAGAGCCAGATAAAGTTAAACGAGAAGCAATTTCATTTAAATAATTTGAAGTTCCTTCTCCTGGACGAATTCCTGGGATAAAACCGCCTTGTTTTTTAAGATTGTCTGCAATATCCTTAGCATTAAATGCTATAGAAGCATAAAAGTAAGCAAAGAAAATCACAAAGATAAAGGTTAAAATGTGAAATATATATCCATTAGGATTTAAAAAATCATTGACAGCTTGTATATAAGGATTTGTGCTAGTTTGTAAAATGGTTGTTGGAAACATTAAAATCGCACTTGCAAAGATTGGAGGAATAACTCCGCTAAGATTGATCTTAATTGGAATATAATTCATGATGCGTTTATTTTGGTTTTGCATTACTACTTTACGAGAATAAGAAATAGGGATTCTACGTTCTCCAAGTTCAACATAAATAATAGCACCTATTGTAATTAAAATCAAAACAAAAATAGCAAAAGCGGTTAAGAAATTCATTTCTCCTGAATTAACCTGCCCTATAGTTCCTGAAATGGCTCTTGGAATTCCTGATACAATACCTGCAAAAATAATTAAAGAAATACCATTTCCTATGCCTCTTTGAGTAATTTGCTCACCAAGCCACATTAAAAGCATAGTTCCTGCAAGCATTGAAATAGCGCAAAGTGCAATAAACATATTTAAATTTTCCATCATAATGGCACTTGATCCACCCTTGCCATGCAAGCTTTGCAAACCTATAGCTACACCTATACTTTGAGCTAAAGTTATTAATATGGTAGCATAGCGGATAATTTGCATATATTTTTGCATACTATCACGTTCTTTTTTCATCTTTCCAATACTTGGAAAAGTTGCTGCGAAAAGTTCCATTATAATAGAAGCAGTGATGTAAGGCATAATCCCTAAAGAAATAATAGAAAAACGTTGAGCTGCCCCACCACTAAAAACATTAAATAAACCTAAAGCATTATTTTGATTATGATTAAAAAAATCTGCAATCACATCAGCATTGACGCCAGGAACTGGAATATAAGCCAGAACCCTATAAGCAAATAGAAAAGCTAAAGTGATTAAGATCTTATTCGTCAATGCTCTATTCATTATTTTGTTCCAGTGACGCTAATATTCTCGTCTTTAATTTTTGATACTAAGCTTTTAGCACTAGCACCGATAAGTTTAACTTTTTTTACAGATTTTGAAAGCTTATGAACACTCTTAATATTTTCAATTGTAATTTCAGCCAAATCTTTTATAGCTGTAATTTTTTCAACATTAATTATATAAGGCTTTTCAATTTTAGATGTAAAACCCACTTTTGGTAATCTTCTTTGAAGTGGTTGCTGACCTCCTTCAAAACCTCTTTTTTCATTATAACCTTTTCTAGCAGTTTGACCCTTACCTCCTCTGGTAGCAGTCTTACCCATACCAGAACCTTGACCGCGGCCAATTCTTTTAGTTTTATGCGTTGAACCCGCTGCTTTTGTTAAATTCATTACTTATCCTTTTAACATTGTTAAAGCTTTAATGGTAGCACGAACCACATTAGCTGAATTATTTGAGCCTAAAGATTTAGTTAAAATATCTTTAATACCAGCAAGCTCTACAATAGGACGTGTAGAACCACCAGCAATAACTCCTGTACCTTCGCTAGCTGGTTTAAGTAAAATTCTACTTGCATTGTATTTTACTTCTACATCATGAGCAATAGTCGAACCTTTAGTTTTTACTTCAACAATATTTTTAAATGCATCATCGACTGCTTTGCGAATAGCATCTGGAACTTCTTTAGCTTTTCCATAACCAACACCCACTAAACCTTTGCGATTACCAACAATCACTAAAGCAGTAAATCTAAATCTTCTACCACCTTTAACTACCTTAGTAACCCTACCAATATCAACAATGACTTCTTCAAATTCTTCTCTATTATATTTTTCCATCAATTACCCCTTATAGCCTAATACCATTTTCTCTTAAAGATTCTGCTAAAACTGCGATTACCCCATGATAAACATAACCATTTCTGTCAAACACAGCTTGCTCAATTTTTTTAGCCTTCAATAATTTCGCAAATTCAGCAGCAATTTTTTTAGCTCCTTCTTTATTTGCTTTAATACCTAATTTGCGTCCATCTGCTGCAGCCAAAGTTACAGCTTTAACATCATCGATTGCTTGGATATAAAGAGTTCTATTTGATTTAAATACAGAGATTCTTGGAAAATTTTCACAACCAGAAATTTTTGCTCTGATTCTCTTTTTTCTTTTAATTCTTAAAGTTAATTTTCTTTTTAATATATTTGCTCTCATTCTTTAGTCCTCTTATTTCTTAGATGTCTTACCGGCTTTGCGGATAATACGCTCATCTGAATACTTAACGCCTTTTCCTTTATATGGCTCAGGTGGTCTAAATTCACGAATTTGAGCAGCAACTTGTCCTACTACTTGCTTATCGCTTCCTTTGACAATTACATTATTTTTATCAACTACAATTTCAATGCCTTCAGGAATATTATAATTAATAGGATGTGAAAAACCTAAACTTAGTTCTAAAATTTTTCCTTTTAAAGCAGCTTTGTAACCTACTCCATTGATTTCAAGAGTTTTTGAAAAACCTTGAGTCAAACCTATTACAATATTATAAGCTAAAGCTCTATAAGTTCCCCAATAAGCTCTGCTTTGTCTATCTTCACCTTTTGGAGAAAAAAGAATATTATTATCTTTAATCTCAACATTAACATGAGCTTTTGTATCAAGCTCTTTTACTAAATTTCCTTTTTTAAATTTAAGTAAATTTCCTTCTAATTTAACCTCTACTCCACTAGGAATAACTATTGGTTGTTTACCTATACGAGACATATTTTTCCTTTTTATTTGTCTAGGATATTTCTACTTTTTGCAAAGAATGGATACCCAATGCCATAAAAAGCAGATTTTTACCAAATGGTACATAAAATTTCGCCGCCAACTCCAGCTTTATAAGCTTCATCGTTAGCCAAAACACCTTTGCTTGTGCTTACTACAATAGTACCATAACCATTTTTAAAACGTTTAATTTCATCTTTTCCTTTATAAACACGACGACCAGGCTTTGAAACTCTTTTAAGTTCATTAATAACACTTTTGCCTTTTTCATCATATTTTAAGATCACATTGATAAATTTCTTTTTATCTTCTTCGATAACATTAAAACTTTCAATATAACCTTTAGCTTGAAAAATTCCAACTAAAGCTTCAACAACTTTAGAATGTAAAAGTTTAGTTGTTTCAAGTTTTCTCATTCCCGCATTGCGAATTCTTGTTAATGAGTCTGAAATTATATCATTTATCATTTTATTTCCTTACCAACTTGCTTTTTTAAGACCTGGAATTAAACCTTCATTGCCCATTTTTCTTAAACAAACTCTGCAAATTCCAAAATCCCTATAAACTGAATGCGGACGTCCACAAATTTGGCATCTAGTATAGCCCCTTACTTTAAATTTAGGCTTACGTGCTGCTTTTGCAATCATTGATTTTTTAGCCATCTTTTCTTCCTTTTGCAAATGGTACACCGATAAGTTCTAATAGTTTTTGCGCTTGCTTATCGTTTTGTGCTGTTGTAACTATAGAAATATTCATACCATGGGTTCTTAAAATTTTATCATACTCAACTTCTGGAAACATAAGTTGTTCATCAAGACCAAAATTATAATTTCCGCGTCCATCAAAGCCATCTCTACTCAAACCTCTAAAGTCTTTTACTCTTGGAAGAGCAATAGAGATTAATTTGTCAAGAAAAGCATACATATTGTCTTTTCTTAAAGTAACCATAACTCCAACTGGAAACCCTTCACGAACTTTAAAACCAGCCACAGATTTTTTTGCTTTAGTAATAACAGCTTTTTGCCCAGCAATTAAAGAAATTGTGTCGGCAATATTTTGCAATACTTTTTGATCCTTGGCAAGCTCTCCAGCTCCTACACTGATAACTACTTTTTCAATTGCTGGAATAAGCATAGGATTTTTAATATCAAATTCTTTAACCAATGCAGGCTTAATGCTTTGATTATATTTTTCTTTCAATCTCATCATTGCTTACTCCTGAATTTTTGCCACATTAGAAATATCCATTGGCATTTCTTTATTAATAAATCCACCATTTGGATTTTTATCACTAGGCTTAATCGCTTTTTTAGCAATTTTACATCCCTCAACTACTACTTTAAGAGTTTTTGGATATACAGCTAAAACTTTACCAGTCTTACCTTTATCATCTCCTGTGATAATTTTTACATTATCACCTTTTTTTATTTTTAATTTAACCGCCATTATAATACCTCCGGTGCTAGTGAAACAATTTTCATAAAGCCACCATATCTAACTTCTCTACCTATTGGTCCAAAAATACGAGTTCCTATAGGTTCTCTTTTATTATCAAGAATTACTGCAGCATTTTCATCAAAACGAATTAAAGAACCATTATCTCTATGAATTTCTTTTTTAGTTCTAACAATAACCGCTTTTACAACTTGACCTTTTTTTACTTTACCATTTGGCAAAGCTTTTTTTACAGATGCAACAATAACATCACCAACAGTAGCATATCTTCTTTTACTACCTCCTAAAACCTTAATACACATAAGTTCTTTTGCACCGCTGTTATCAGCTACTGCAAGTCTTGTAAAACTTTGAATCATTACTCAACTCCTGTTGCTAATACAGATTTTAAGCGAAATGATTTTCTTTTAGAAAGTGGTCTGCATTCTACAGCAACAACAGTATCACCAACTTTAACTTCATTTCTTTCATCATGAATTAGATATTTTTTAAAGCGTTTTACGATTTTTCTATATCTTGGATGAACAACTTTTCTTTCAACCAAAATACTTGCTGTTTTTTCTCCAGCAATTTTTACAACAACGCCTTGAATTTCTCTTTTAAATGCCATTTTTTATCCTTATTTTAAAGCGTTAATTGCTGTATTTATTCTAGCAATATCTTTTTTAACTTCACTAACTTCTTTAGGATTAGTTAGTTGCATTGTTTTTAGCTTTTGTTTTAAAGTGAATAAAAGCACCTTTTTTTCTTTTAGCATTGTTGCAAGCTCAGCTGCTGTTTTATCTTTAATCTCAGTATATTTCATTTTGGCTCTCTCTTGTAACAAACTTAGTTTTAAATGGTAATTTATGCATTGCTAAAGTTAATGCTTCTTTAGCCATTTCTTCACTTACTCCTGCCATTTCATATATAATACGACCTGGTTTGATATTCATTACCCATTCTTCAACAGCACCTTTACCCTTACCCATACGAGTTTCTAAAGGTTTTTTAGTTAAAGGTTTATCAGGAAAAACTCTGATCCAAGTCTTACCTTGTCTTTTAACAAAACGAGTTAAAGCGATACGAGCCGCTTCAATTTGACGTGAATTAATTCTTCCAGCTTCAGTTGCTTTTAAAGCAAATTCGCCAAAAGTAAATTCAGTTCCACGATTAGCATAACCTCTGTTACGCCCTTTCATCATTTTACGATATTTTGTTCTTTTTGGCATTAACATGATTACTTACTCCTTCTTGTGCGTCTTGGTTTTTTAGCTGGAGCATTTTCTTCGGTTTTTTCAGCCTGCAAACCTTTTTGCAATACTTCACCTTTAAAAATCCAAACTTTAACACCTATGTTACCATAAGTCGTTCTAGCTTCAGCAAAACCATAATCAATTTTTGCTCTTAAAGTATGAAGTGGTACACGCCCTTCAAGATACCATTCTGTTCTTGCCATTTCAGCACCACCCAAACGACCAGAAACTGAAACTTTAATTCCTTTAGCACCCGCTTTTTGTGCTCCCTGAATTACTTTTTTCATTGCTCTTCTAAAAGCAATTCTTTTTTCAAGCTGAGTTGCTACACTTTCAGCTGCAAGTTGCGCAGAAGCTCCCGCTCTTCTTTCTTCTTTAATATTGATATTGACATCTTTTCCAATAAGATCTTGTAATTCTTTTCTTAAATTATCAACATCGCTACCTTTTTTACCAATAATAATACCTGGTCTTGCTGCAACTACAGTTACACGAAGCTTTTTAGCAGTTCTTTCAATTAAAATTTGACTGATTCCTGCATAATAAAGTTTTCTTTTTAAGAAAGCTCTTATTTTATAGTCTTCGCCAATATTTTCTACTAAATTAGCTTTAGTTGGAAACCATCTTGACTCCCAATTTCTATTGATTCCTAGTCTTAGACCAATTGGATTTACTTTTTGTCCCATTAGCTTTCCTTTTTCGCTGTTACTTTTTTAGTGCTTGTTTTTTTAGCTGTTGCAGTCGCCTTTTTTTCAGAAGCTTTTTTAGCTGCTTTTTCTTCGATCTTTGTTTCTACTTTCGCCACCTCAACTAAAATATGCGAAGTAGGTTTTCTTATGCGACTTGCACTTCCTCTAGCACGTGGTCTAAATCTTTTTAAGACAGCACCTGCATCCACACGACAACTTTTTACAATCACTTCATTTGCTTCAAAGCCACCATTTGCTACTGCACTTGAAATTGCATTTGCAATATACTTTGCTCCTTTATTTGGCATAAATTTTAAACTAGCCATTGCAAGTTCTGCATTCATCCCCTGAACTTCTCTAGCAATAAGTCTTGCTTTAGTTGGAGATAATCTTATGAATTTAATTAAAGCTTTACTCATAAATACCCCTCTCCTTATTTACCTATCTTTTTCTGAACAGAACCTTTATGGCCTTTAAATGTTCTAGTTGGAGCAAATTCTCCAAGCTTATAACCAATATGATTTTCAGTTATATAAACTGGAATAAAACTTTTTCCATTGTGGACGTTAAAAGTTAAACCTATCATATCAGGAATAATAGTGCTTCTACGAGACCAAGTTTTTATAGGTTTATTATCATTAGCCTTTTTAGCAGCGATGACTTTTTTCATTACATGATCATCAACAAAAGGACCTTTTTTTAGTGATCTAGCCATCTTACTTTCCTTTTCTTCTTGAAATTATTAATTTGTCACTAGCTTTTTTACGGCGAGTTTTTGCACCCTTGGTTGGCTTACCCCATGGAGTTACTGGATGACGTCCAGAATTTTTCTTACCTTCTCCCCCTCCGTGTGGGTGATCAACTGGGTTCATCGCAGAACCACGAGTTTGAGGACGAATACCTCTGTGGCGATTTCTACCCGCTTTACCTATGGTAATATTAGACCATTCTTCATTACCTACTTCACCAATACTAGCCATACATTCAGCTAAAACTTGTCTCATTTCACCGCTTGCAAGTCTTAAGATAACGTATTTTTCTTCTTTACCCATAAGCTGAGCATAAGCACCTGCTGAACGGATCATTTGACCACCTTTTCCTGGCTTTAACTCAATATTATGAACAATAGTACCCACAGGAATATTTTTAAGCTTCATTGCATTGCCTGGTTTAATATCAAGTCCGCCTTCTGCTGCAGCAACAATATCACCTACACTTAATCCACGTGGCTGAATAATATATCTTTTTTCGCCATCTCTGTAAGAAATAAGAGCGATTCTACAATTTCTATATGGATCATATTCGATTGCTTCTACTTTGCCTTCGATGCCAAATTTACGACGTTTAAAGTCTATAATTCTGTAAAGTTTCTTAGCACCAGCTTCCTTATGGCGACTTGTAATCCTTCCATAACTATTGCGTCCTGCATGAGATGGAAGTTTAACAAGTAATGAACGAACACTTGGTTTTGCTGTAATATCCTCTGAACTTAAACCAGTAATATATCTTCTACTTGGAGTATATGGTTTATAAGTTTTAATTGCCATTTTAAGCCTCCACATTTTCTAAGCTAACACCTTCAGGTAGCTTAACATAGAATTTTTTATAATCGTTTCTTTGCCCCAAACGACCTCTAAAACGCTTAACTTTTCCACTCATTCTTAAAGAATTAATACTTTGTGGAGTTACGCCAAAATACTCTTTTAAAACAGCTTTTAAACCCGTTTTAGTCATCTTTGGAGAAGTTTGAATAACTACGACACCTTGCTCTTGCAAATTCAAACTTTTTTCTGTATAAAGTATTGTTTTAATATCAGTAATATCTGCCATAATTATCCTTCTTTTGTAATAGATTCTAATGCCGATTTTTCTACGATAACAGCATTAAACACAGATACCAAATAAGCATTAACTTCGGTTACATCTACAACATAGCAATTTGCTAAATTTCTATAAGCTAAAAGTGTTTTTTCATCAAGTAAATCTTTAACAATTAAAGCATCTTTTACACCAAGTTTTTTAATAACAGCGTTTGCATCTTTAGTTTTGCCGCTCTCTATGGTTAAAGAATCTGTAGCAAATAAAGCACCTTTAGCTGCCTTATCTGCCAAAGCTCTTTCAAGCGCTAATCTTTTTTGTTTTTTATTTACTTTTTGAAAGTAATTTCTTTCATTTGTTGGACCAAAAGCAACAGCACCGCCTACCCAAACATTTGTTCTAGTTGAACCTGCACGAGCACCACCACGACCTTTTTGTCTCCAAGGTTTTTTACCTCCACCACTTACATCGCTTCTGCCTTTAGTATGAGCTGTGTTTGCTCTAAGACTAGCAAGGTAAGATTTTACATATAAGTAAAGGTTGTGTGGATTTACTTCTGCGTATTTTGAAGGTAAATCAAGTTCACCTGCTTTTTCTAGTTTATCATTTAAAACGGTTACTTTACTCATTTTGCAATCCTTATTTTACCCATAGCTCCATTATATCCTGGAACTGCACCTTTAACAACTAAAATCTTATTTTCACTATCATAAGACACAACTTCATTTTTAACAGTTATTTTTGTATTTCCATAATGCCCTGCCATTTTCATACCTGGTTGAACACGACCTGGCCATTCTCTGTTACCAATAGAACCATGGCGTCTATGAAATCTTGAACCGTGGCTTGCCGGACCTCCAGCAAAATTATGTCGTTTCATAACACCGCTATAACCTCTACCTTTAGAATTGAAACTTACTTTTAAAATTTTAGCTTCACTCAATGGGGTTTCATCTAAATCACCTGCTTCAGTATTTGCCACTTCTAAAGTTGCAAAACGATTAAATTCAGCAGAAAGATTGTATTTTTTTTGTTGTCCCGCGATACATTTATTATTTGTTTTACCTTTTGAATATGCTACTATCGCTTTTCCATTTTCAACTTCGCATACTTTTGTATTAACAACCTTTAGCAAAGTTACAGCGATACTTGGACTATTGATAGTTCTACTCATTCCAATTTTTTCTACAATATATTCCATATTCTATCCTTTATTTACCCATAGCTCTAACTTCAACGCTTACTTCTGGCGCCAAATCAAGCTTAGTTAAAGAATCAACTGTATCTGGAGTCGCTGCTACTATATCTAGCATACGAGCGTGAATTCTAATTTCAAACTGCTCACGAGAATCTTTATTAATATGTGGAGATTTTAAAACTGTATAGCGTTTGATTTTTGTAGGCATTGGTATTGGACCTCTAATATCCGCACCTGTTCTTTTAACAGCTTCTACGATTGCTGCAACTGTTCTGTCTAGTACTCGATGGTCATAAGCTTTTAGCTTAAGCCTGATTCTTTCCATAATTTTTCCTTTAAAAAGAACTCGTTAGCTTTAAACTAACCAAAAATAAAAATGAGAGTATAGTAAATTTGGCTTTCAAAAGTCAAGAAAATTTAATAAAAAATTATATTTTTATCCTTTTAAAAAGGAAAATAATATAATTATATCTGTAATAAAAATTTTGAAAATACTAAAAAATAAATTTTAATTAAAATAAGTAAAATACAAATTTTCGCTATTTTTAATTGAAATTTTATTTTAGTAGTATTATGTGCCTAAAATTTGATATTAAAACTTAGATTAATAATTGTATTTTTAGATATATAAAAACTTTTTAACAAAATATCAAAATTTACATATCTTGAAAAATTTTACGATTTAATTTTAATTCAAAGAATTTAACAATTCTAATTAAATTCTTTGAAAATTTTTTCCATATTTAAAAATTTATATTTTAGCTTTCTTGATATTTTTTTATATCTAAATTTTTCATTTCCTTATCCGTTATAAGACTTACAACCATAGCACCTGAAACATTACTACAAGTTCTTGCCATATCAAGTATAGGATCTATAGCTAAAATGACCGCCAATAAAGCAAAATGACTTTGCATTCCAAGTCCTGAAAGCATCACAGAAATAATCATTATTGTAATACCAGGAATTCCAGCTATCCCAAAAGAAGCAATAATACATAAAGCAACAGTTGTCAATATTTCACTCATTCCTATGGGTATATTTAGGGCATGAAACATAAAAACAGCTATCATACCTGCATAATATCCGGAGCAACCATTCATTCCCATAGTTGTACCAAGACTTGCAACAAAAGAAGCATTAGTATGGGTAACGCCTAAATTCTGAGTTAAAGTAGAAATAGTAACTGGCAAAGTTCCTGCTGAACTTCTTGAACTAAAAGCCATTAACAAAGCTGGAAAGGCTTTTTTATAATATATAAAAGGATTTAATCCATGAAATAATAATAATAATGCATGCAAAATAAAAACGGCCATAAAAGCGACATACAGCAAAGCTATAAAATAAATTGAATCAATAAGTACTTTATAGCCATTTAAAATCAACGCATTAGCAATCATCGTAATAATAAAATAAGGCATGATTTTAATCACATAAAGGCTAATTTTCATAATAACTTGATGTAAAAAACTAGTCAGTAAAGAAAAAATTCTAAATCCGCGATTTTCTTTTAAATTTCTGATTCCAAAAGATAAAATAAAGGCGAAGATAATTACTCCCAAAATATTATTTGAATTCATAGCGCTAATAATATTATTTGGAATTAAATTTAAAATAATCTCATCTAGGCTTTTAAGTTCATGAAGATTTTTTGAATTTGATTGAAGGGCTATATTATTTCCAAGATTTGCAATTATTGCAATAGTAATTCCGATACAAGCTGAAATACCTGTTGAAAACAAAAACCAAAAAAAAGCCCGAGAAAACAAAGCTTTCACTTGAATTTTTTCATCCAAATGTATAAGAACATGGATTAAAGAAATAAACACTAAAGGGATAATTAAAAGTCTTAAAATACTTATGTACAAAGTATTTAAAAAATTCATCCAAATATGAATTTCATAAAACCAACGCAAAGAATTCAAAGAATTAAATTTTGATATTTCCTCATTAGAAAAATCTGCCAAATAAAGCAAAAAATATCCCAAAGCAAAACCTAAAATTAAAGAAATTGCCATAATCAAATAAAATTTTAGCTTTTTTTTAAAAAATTTAAGCAAAGCAAAAAGACAAGTGATAAAAAAAAGTAGCAATAAACTTTTAATTTGGGATAAATGAAAAAAATTAATTAAAAAATTTTCCATAAAAAACCTCTAAAAATGTTATTTTGCAACCTGCAAACTTAAAAGGGCTAAATTATAGCATTAAAATTTTAAAAATCAATTTTATTATTTTATATAAATACAATAAAAAAATACTTGCTTAGTTTTTAAATATTTAATTAAAATTTATTTTTATTTAAATTGTATAATTATTAAATATTTAAAAAAGGAGGCAAGATATGAAAAATATCATTTCATTGATAGTATTTTTACTATTGAGTGTCAGTTGCTTAGAAGCTAAGCCAAAAATTGTAATTTTAGCCACAGGTGGAACCATAGCTGGTTCAATTGATAGTGAACTTGAAACAACAGGATATAAAGCTGGAGTTATAGGAGTAGAAACTTTAATCAAGGCTGTTCCTCAAATTAAAGATATAGCTCAAGTAAGTGGAGAACAAATTGCTAATATCGATAGTTCTAATATGAATGATGAGATTTGGTTAAAATTAGCCAAAAAAATCAATGAATTACTTAAAAAAGATGTTGATGGTATTGTAATTACTCACGGAACTGATACTATGGAAGAGACTGCTTATTTTTTAAATTTAACCGTAAAAAGCAATAAGCCTGTTGTTTTGGTAGGCGCTATGCGTCCAGCAACTGCTATGAGTGCAGATGGTCCTAAAAATCTTTACAATGCTGTAGCTTTAGCAGCCAACGAAAATGCAAAAAATAAAGGTGTAATGATTGCAATGGATGATAAAATACTAGGTGCAAGAGGAGTAGTTAAAACCCATACTCTTAATGTTGATGCTTTTACTTCACCTGATTTTGGAAATTTAGGTTATATTGTTGATGGAAAAGTCTTTTTCTACAATACAATTTCAAAGGATCACACTACAAAAACTCCTTTTGATGTTAGTAAATTAAAAACTTTGCCAAAAGTTGATATACTTTATACTTATTCTAATGATGGAAGTGGCGTTGCAGCTAAAGCTTTATTTGAAAATGGTACACAAGGTTTAGTTATAGCAGGAAGTGGAGCTGGAAGCATTCATGAGAATCAAAAAGAAGTCTTAAAGGATTTGATAAAAAAAGGATTGAAAGTAGTTGTAAGTACTAGAGTCGTCGCGGGATCTGTAGCAATAAATAAAGATGATCAAAATTTAGGCTTTATTAGTGCTCAAAATTTAAACCCGCAAAAAGCAAGAGTTCTTTTGATGTTGGCTCTTACAAAAACTCACAATAATGCTCAAATTCAAAAATATTTTGAAAAATACTAAAATATTAAAAAGTCCAAAAAAGGACTTTTTAATATTTGATTTCATTAGATTTTAAAAAATCTCTTAATTTATCGTATTCTCCATTTTCCAAATAGCGATATTTTCCAGCTTTTAAAATACCCAAATCTAAAGCCCCAAAAGCCACACGTTTAAGATCCATAACTTCTAAATCAAAATGCCCAAAAAATCTCCTAAGTTCTCTATTTTTACCCTCATTAATAACAACTCTTAACTTAGTATAACCACCGCTAGAGCCAAAAATTTCGAAATCCAAAAAAGGAGAAAAAGTCATAGAGGTAATTTTGGTTTTTACATGAGCGCCTTTTTTTTCATTTTTTATCTCTAAGCCATTTTGCATAGCTTCTATGACTTGTTTATTTACTATGCCTTTGACTTTAAGATAATATTCACGCTCTAAATCACTATGCATTAAAGCATCAGCTATAACAGGAGAATCTGTTAGTAAAAGCAAACCTTCGCTTGCAAAATCAAGTCTTCCTACACTAAGCCAAGTATTAAATTGTCTTGGCAAAGTATCATAAATCGTCTTTCTTCCGCGATCGTCTTTTTTACTGACTATTTCGCCTTTTTGTTTATGATAAATGATGACGCTAAATTGCGTTCTTTTTTGTAGCCTTTTTCCTTTTAAAAAAACCTTATCATCAAATTTAACATCATCACTTAAATGAGCTATTTTATTATTGATTTTCACTAAGCCCTGTTTAATAAGCTCATCAGCTTCGCGACGAGAATAACGACTATTATGCGATATAAATTTATTGATTCTCATTGATCACATTACAAAAATAGTTGGAACTATAGTTGGGTATTTTTTGATTTTTCTAAAAATATGCTTTCTTAATACCTGTCTGATTTGATTTTCTAAAAATCTTGGATCATTTAAAATTTCGTCTTTTACATTGGCAAAAAACTGACTCAAAATATCCGCCATTTCTTTAGAAAAAGCATGATCATGTTTATCAGCTACAAGTCCATAGCTAAAAACTCTAGGTTTGTTAATAAGAGTTTTTGTCGCTTTATCAAGCTGAGCAATAATCACTACAATACCATTATCCGCTAAATTTTGACGATCGATTACAACATCATCAGCAATTTGCTTATTGATTTGATTATCTACAAAAACTTTACCGGTTTTAACCGTTTTAACGCGCTTGATATATTTTTGACAAATTTCAACTTGATCTCCATCGCTCATAAGATAAATATTTCTTTCTGGAACTCCACATTTCATAGCTGTTTCTTTGTGCTTTAAAATATGATTATACTCTCCATGTACTGGTAAGAAAAATTTAGGTTTTACAAGTGTTAGCATTAATTTTTGCTCTTCTATGCTTGCATGACCGCTCACATGAATTTCGCTAAATTCTTGATATGCAACTTTAGCTCCAGCCTTTAAAAGATAATCAAGAACTGCAGATACATTAGCTTCATTACCTGGAATTGCCTTAGCAGAAATAATAATCTGATCTGTAGGTTTTATTTTGATAAATTTATGCTCATCCGTTGCCATTCTATATAGTGCACTCATAGTCTCACCTTGGCTTCCAGTGGTTACAATCAAAACTTCATTATCTTTAAATTTATTCACTTCATCTGCATCGATAAAAATTTTACGATCTAATTTAATATAGCCAAGCTCCATAGCCGTATAAAGATTTCTTTCCATAGAGCGACCTATAACACAAACTTTTCTACCATATTTTAGCCCATAACTTATTGCTTGAAAAACACGGTGTATATTTGAACTAAAGGTACTCATAATCACTCTACCTTTAGTCTTAGAAAAAATTTGATCAAAGGTTGGTCCTACTGAACTTTCACTTTTAGTATAACCTTCTTTATAAGAATTAGTACTATCGCTTAAAAGACATAAAACGCCCTCTTCTCCATAATAGGCCAAACGATTTAAATCACTAGGATAACCATCTATTGGAGTTTGGTCTATTTTAAAATCTCCTGTATGGATAATTGTTCCCGCATTGGTTTTGATTACCAAAGCTGAAGCATCAATAATAGAATGAGTAATATGAATCCATTCTACACTAAATTCGCCTATTTCATAGACCTTTCTTTTCTCAACTGGTCTAAACCATTTTCTTTCAGCCTTAAGATTATGTTCTTCAAATTTATTTGAAATCATTCCAAGAGCTAAAGGCGTAGCATAAATAGGAAATTGGAATTCTTTGAAAAAATATGGCACAGCTCCTATATGATCTTCATGTGCATGAGTGATAATAATACCTTTTATTTTATCCTTAATTTTTCTAATATAGCTAAAATCAGGTATGATTATATCTACCCCGTGCATTGTTCCATCTGGAAAACTCATACCAATATCTACAATAATTGCTTCATTATTGGTTTCAAAAACGGTAATATTTCCACCAATTTCGCCAAGCCCCCCAAGAGGAATAACGCGAATTTTGTGTTCGCTAGAATTATTATATTTTAAGGGATGTAAACGATTTTCATGTGAAACACGATTTGCTTCTATACATTCTGCAAGAGCTATTTGCCAATCTTCATTTCCGCTAAGCTTAGAAGGTAAGTTGCGATTTTTCTTTTTTCTTTTTTCTTTAAATTCTTCATTGGCATTAATCTTTTCATTTGAATTTTTAAATTTTGCCTGCTCTTGTGCTTCATTAGAATTTTCAGAATCTGTTGTTTTTTTCTTGCGATTTTTAAATTTATTATAAAATCTATTTTTTTTTGTTTTTACAGAATTTTCAGTATTTTCATTGTTATTTTCGTTCATAGTCTTCCTTTACTCTTTCGTAAATTTTAAGGTATGAATCAACGCAGATTTCATGTGGTCTTGAATTTAATTTAATTTCCAACTCTTTAAAAATCTTTTCCAATTCTATCTTATGGTTTTTTAAATTTCCCATAAGTTGCTTTCTTGGAGATTTGAAACATTCTTTTAAAAATCTCTTAAAAGTGTCGATATGGCAAAAATCTTTGTATTCCCTAAATTTAGTCATTTTTATCACCGCTGACATCACTTTAGGCGGTGGAGAAAAATATTCAGGACTAACATCAAAAAGTATTTCACAATCACAAATGACAGTGCTTAAAACTCCCAAAGCAGAAAAATCTTTTTCGCCTTGTTTGGCACAAAATTTCAATGCCATTTCCTTTTGTACCATTACTATTAAGCCGGAACAATTTTCATCCTCTAAAACTTTCAAAATCAAATGACTTGCTATATAGTAAGGCAAATTGGCAACTAAAAAATACTTTTTTTCATCTAGGCATGTAACTTCACTTGCATCCTTATGAATTAAATTAAGCCTTCCGCACTCTAACTCTTTTTGAAATTTGTTTTGTAAAATAGGTATAAGATCTGAATCAATCTCATATGATTTTACATTAGAAATTTTCAAAAGCTCTTGCGTTAAATCACCTAAGCCAGGCCCAATTTCTACTATATTTTTTACACTATTGGGTATGGCTTGGATGATTTTATCTAATATGCTTTTATTATTTAAAAAATTTTGTCCGTAATGTTTTTTCGCTTTTACCATAATTTCAATATTTTTATTTTAGCCAAAAATTCTTAATTTTAAGTCTTATTTAGTTAAAATTATACTAAAAATATATTTAGGAGAACTTTATGACTGTTTGTGCTGGCGGTAATGAAAATTTTTCCTTTGCTAAAAGTATTGGAATTGGTCTCATAGAATCGAGCATTAACTTAACAGAACTTTGTTTAAAAGAAAAACCTAAAAGCCTACTTTTTATAGGAAGTTGTGGAATTTATGACAAGGGAGAAATTCTTGGAATTTATGAAAGTTCTCATGTTTTTAATATAGAATATTCTCAAATCAGCGAAAATTTTTATACACCAACGCTTAATGAAATTCATTTTAATTCTGATGTTAAAAATGTTTCACAAGAAACATCTTATAAAATAAATTCTTCAAATTATATTTGTCAAAACACTTCTGCAGCTAAAAAATTAGCTCGATTTGGATTGGATTTTGAAAATATGGAAGTTTTTTCTGTCTTTAGCGTCGCAAAAAAATTTAATATTCAAGCAAAATGTATTTTGTGTGCAACAAATTTTTGCAATGAAAATGCTCATGAAGATTTTCTAAAAAATCATAAAAAAGCTAAAGAAAAATTAGAAAATTACTTACAAGAACACAAATATATTTAATCAAGGAAGAATATTGCAAAAGAGTATTAATATTTTAGATTTCCTTCCTGAAGAATTAGAAAATAAAATTCAACCAATGTTTCGCGTGAAACAAATTTATCAATGGATTTATCAAAAATACGCTGATAGTTTTTTAGAAATGAGCTCTTTACCTAAAAATTTAAGAGAAGAATTAAATAAAGAATATTATTTTGATGCAGTAAAATGTGTTTTTAAAGAAAAAAGTAAAGACGAAAGTATTAAATATCTTTTTGAATTAAAAGATGGATTACGCATAGAAAGCGTTTTGCTACCGATGAAAAAAGAGAAATTTAATGAAGAGGGAAAAAGAATAGCTCATGCAAAATTTACAATCTGTGTTTCATCTCAAGTAGGATGTAAAAGCGGATGTAGTTTTTGTTTAACCGCAAAAGGAGGGCTTAAAAGAAATCTTAGCGCTGGAGAAATTGTTGCACAAATTCTTTACATTAAAAAGGATAATCAAATTCCTTATGAAAGAAGAATCAATATAGTTTATATGGGGATGGGAGAACCTCTTGATAATCTTAAAAATGTAGCTAAAGCAGTTAAAATACTCTCCTGTAATGATGGTTTAGCTATCAGCCCTCGCAGACAAACTATCAGCACAAGCGGATTAGCTAAACAAATAAAAGAACTAGGCAAGATGAATTTAGGAGTACTTCTTGCTATATCTCTACATGCAGTAAATGATGAACTTCGCACAGAATTAATGCCGATCAATAAAGCTTACAATATCGCTGCTATCATGGAAGCGGTTAAAGAATTTCCTATAGATCAAAGAAAAAGAGTAATGTTTGAATATTTATTGATAGATAATATAAATGATAAAATAGAACACGCCAAAGAGCTTGTTAAGCTTTTAAATGGTATTAAAGCTAAAGTAAATTTAATACTTTTTAATCCTCATGAAGGAAGTTTATACCAACGTCCTAAATTAGAAAATGCTATCAAATTTCAAGATTTACTTAGTCAAAAAGGTATAACTTGCACCATAAGAGAAAGTAAAGGTCTTGATATCTCGGCTGCTTGCGGACAATTAAAAGAAAGGATAAAAACATCGTGACAAGTTTAGATATTTTTGAAATTATTTTTGTATCAATAGTAGTTATTGTTGGTTTTTCTGGAATGGCTTGGGTAATTTTTAAAGATAAAACAAATAAAAATTAATTCCAAAGCTATTTAACTTTATTAGTTGATACTCCTTAATCTGCAACAAAAATAAAATCAATCATTTATTTTTAACTATTTTTAACCAAAGCTGATTTGATCTTGGAAATTCTATTTTTTGAAGTTGCTTTAGGATTTTTTTGAGTTCTTTAAAGTCCAAATCTAAAAATTCATTATGAAAGAAACCTTCCTCATAAATATTGAATTTTTCATCTGATATTTTTTGAATTTTTATAGATCTATCTTTTTTAGAGGTTTGGAAAATCAAAATATCTAAAGGACTTATTTGTTTCAAATTTTTAAAACAAATTTGAATAAAATCTTTATTTTGTATCATTATACTACTTTTGATATTTCTTTTACAAAATCAGCCTTGATTAAAGTCTTAGAAATATAAAAAATCTTGATTTTATCTCCATCAAAAATATACGCCAAACGGTAAGCTTGTTTGGGTAATTTTAACTTATACTCATAAATCGTTTTATCTTGATATTTACATCCTTTAACTTTTTTTATTTTATGTGGAGCTTGATTGATAAAGGTTTTTGTATTTTCACAAATAGTCTTATAAACTGATTCTTTATCTATTTTTAGATATAAAAAGAATCTTTCTAAATACGAATTATTCTCCAAAATAATATTTTTTTCCATAACTTATTTTTAGCATAAATTACTTAAAAATTAGCAAAATTATAAAAAATCTTTAATAAGTTAATATTTATAAAATAATAATTTAAAATTTATTAAATAAAGCGAGATAAAATTGAGAAATGGTGTCAAGGGGGAGACTTGAACTCCCGACCTCCGGCTTATGAGACCAGCGCTCTAACCAGCTGAGCTACCCTGACAAAAAGTTTTTGAGTCAAAATTATAGCTTTTTTTTCTAAAATTTTTCTTTATTCTAAAAAATTTTAGTTATAATAACGATTTTAGACAGGTGTCCGAGCGGTTGAAGGAGCACGCCTGGAACGCGTGTAAAGTGCAAGCTTTCGAGGGTTCGAATCCCTTCCTGTCTGCCATCGATTACAAATATTTTAAGAAAAAATATGTTTAAATCTAGATTATTTATGAATTTAAAAGGAATTTCAAGTGCCTTTATTCCAAGATTTATATTTCAAAAAAATTTAGATAAAATTTTTAATGAAATTTTAAAATACAAAGATTTTGAATTAGAACATATAGCTACTAGAGTCAATTACTACAATAAAATAAAAAGTCATTTTAGTATTGAAGATAACAAAGTAAACAAAATAGGAAAATTACCTTTTAAAAATACATCTTATGCATATGATGCTTATGAAATTAGTAAATATTTCAAAGATAGCTTTTTATGGAATAAAAAATTTTCAGATGTCAATTATATCTTTTCAAATCCCACAATTTGCAAATCAAGACCTATAAAAGAAAGTTCTAATAATATTTTACTCAATCTTGATAAAAATAGACATTTTGTATTTATTAAAGATCCTTTAAAATTTAAAGAAAAAAAAGATATAGCCATCTATAGAGGTGCAGTATATCAAGAACATAGAAAAAAATTTTTTGAAAGCTATTTTAATGCAAATTTTTGCGATATAGGAGATACTGGAAAACATGATAGCCTTTATAAGAAAAATTTTTTAAGTAAAAAAGAACAAAGCAAATATAAATTTATTATCTCTTTAGAAGGAAACGATGTTGCAACAAATCTAAAATGGGCAATGAGTTCAAATTCTTTAGTATTATCCACAAAAATGACTTGTGAAACTTGGTTTATGGAGGGAAAATTAAAAGCCAATGAACATTTTGTTTTAATTAATAATGAAAATTTACTAGATACGATAAATTATTTTATACAACACCCAAAACAAGCGATTGAAATTATCAATAATGCTCATAATTTTATCAATCAATTTTTAAATAGAAAAAAAGAATTTCATATTAGCATATTAGTTTTAGCCAAATATTTTTATTATTCAGACCAATTAAAAATCAATCAAAAAGAAATTTTGCAAATATTCCAATAAAATTACAAAAAATTTAATTTTTACTTAAAATTTTCAGGCAAAAAAAAGTAATATTTTATTAGAATTCAATTTCCTTAAAAATAAGGGGCATTAGCTCAGCTGGGAGAGCACAACGCTGGCAGCGTTGGGGTCAGCGGTTCGAACCCGCTATGCTCCACCATGGTTCCGTAGCTCAGTTGGTAGAGCACTACCTTGACATGGTAGTGGTCGTTGGTTCAAGTCCAATCGGAGCCACCATTTTTTAAACTTTTAATAATCCTTAATTTGATCATTCTAATACAAAATGGATTAAAATAAATTCTCATTAAAACGATATAGTAAATTAGTTATGATATAATTATTAGTTTTAAAAATATAAAAACTAAGATTTGATATTTTAAAGAAATTTTTCAAAATCAACCTTAAACGCGTTTAACAAGAAAAGGATTTTTTATGTTAAAAGAATTACTTGAAATTAAAAAAGAAATGGAGCCAATTATCCATGAAGCTAATGTCAAGCTCAATGTCTTAGCAAGAGAAGTTATTGTTCGTAGAAAAGAATATGAAATTTACGGTCCTATGGTTGATCGTGTATATCTTGATAATGCAATTTATGTTAAGGTAATGTCAAGTGGACGTGATACAAAAAGCGATAATGTTCCAATAAAAAATGGTTTTTATATGGTTTTTGTTGCACCAGAAAAAGAAAGCACGAAAGATATTAAAAACAAACTCAAAGTTGCTTATGAAGGACTTGATAATAAATTTATCTCTTCTTTAATCCGCTCTTGCCAACGCTTTAAAGAAATAGTCAATAAAACTCAAGCGACTTTAGCTAAAGCTTCTCAAATGAATGTTTTAGTAAAAACCAATCTAGGTGAAGCAAGTGCTGCTCTTAAATTTAATATCACTATAGAATATACTAGGGACAATCAAAAACTTTCACGCGAAAATTCAAAATCAGCTGGAAGCTTTAGAGATACAAAAACTGCAATCAATCTTGTTGTAGATAAAAACACAGAATCAAGAATTTGCGAAAAATTACTCGACGATGTTGAAAAATATTTTATCGGTGGAGGCAATTAAATCACTCACCGATAAATTTTACTCCCATTTTTTCACGCACTTTATCCATCAAATTCATCATTTTTAAGATTTCTTCATGATTCATTTCATCACATTCTATTTTATTTTGCTCTATAGCTTTAAAACAGGCTTGAAATTCATATTCAAAGCCATTGATTTGATTTGGTACAAGAGAATGCTTGATTAGCTTTCTTTCTTTGTTATAAACCTTTATTGACTTAGGATTATTGATATTATCGACGCAAATATAACCTTTTGTTCCATTGATAACGCCTTTTCTATCGCTAATAGCAGCTACGCTTGAATTTAAAAAAGCAAAAGCACCCTTTTGAAATTCTAAAATAATTCCATTGCTTTCATCTACGCCACTAGGCATTTTTTTACAAGTTGCGATTATATTTTTAATTTCATCTTTTAAAAAACTAAGTGCAAAATTAAGAGTATAAATTCCAACATCAAGCAAAGCACCTCCACCAAGCTCTAAGCTTGTTATGCGGTTTTTATGCATGACATTGTAGGCTAAATTTGCTTCTATACTAACTATTTCGCCGATTAAATCCTTTGCTAAAAAATCTTTAATGATGTTTATATAAGGCATATAACGCGTCCAAATAGCTTCAGCCAAAAGTAATTTTTTAGTCTTTGCTAATTCTATAAGCTCTTTGGCTTGTTTGAAATTTAAAGTAAAGGATTTTTCACAAAGGACATTTTTATAATTTTCAAGGCAAATTTTTATATGTTCGTAGTGCAAAGAATGTGGAGTATTGATATAAACAAGATCTATATTTTTATCTTCAAGCAATTTTTCATAATTTGTATAAAATTTTTCAAAACCATGTCTAAAAGCAAATTCTTTTGCATGATTTAAAGATCCCACCGCATAAGGATGGAATCTAGCTTGTTTTAACATTGGTGCAACTTTGTTTGCTATAGAACCAGCACCTAAAAAAGCGACATTTTTTCGCTTAGAATTTGTAAGCATATCCTAAATAAGCACTATAATTTGTTTCTTTAGGATCATAGAAATTTGATCCAACTTGGTTTTGGTAAAAATTCTTAGTATTATAGTGTATTTGTTCTGCTTTAACACCCAATTCTATTTCATTATGCGGAGTGATTTCATAGATAGCACCCAATTTTGCCCCATAAACAAAACCATCATAATTTTGAGATAAAGTTAAAAATGAAGTTTTCAAATCAACATCTGTTTTTGCATAACCAGAATACACACCTAAAACCGCCCTTGTATTTGTAAAAAGCTTTGGAGTAAAATCATAACCCAATAAAAATTTTTGCGTAGAAAAATCACCTTCTATATAAAGTGCTGGAGTTTTTATAAAATCATTAAAATCATCAGAGCCAGCATAAGTAAAATAAATTCTATGAGATTCATTCAAACGATATCCCAATTTAAGATCTAAAACCGGAATTGTTTGTGAAATATCACCATTAAAAGTAGAGTTTGTACCACTTTTACTATGCTTAAGATCAGCTTTTACTTTAGCATTCATTAAAGCAGCATCAACACCTATAAAAAATCCTGATCTTTCATCTGCCATAGCTAGATTAGCAAATAAGCACGTGCCAGCAACTATACTCAATAATTTTTTATTCATGTTTTCCCTTAAAATTTTAATCAATCTAAAAAATAAGTTAGATTTCTAAATTGTATAATTTTAATATTTAATATCAAATTTATTTTAAATAAATTTTAATTTTTTATTAAAAAATGGGAATATTTTACTCACTTAGGTACTACAATATCACTACGACATTCTATAACTGTATGAACATTTCCACGAGGATTAAAATCTCCTACAACTTTGATCCATTTTGGTTTGAGTTTATCTTTTAGGGTGTTGTAAATTTCATTGATACTTGCTTCATGTGAAACATTTCTATACATAAAAGTATTTATATAAAGTTTTATGGCCTTAAGCTCTACTACAAATTTATCAGGCATATACTCAAGATATATAGTTGCAAAATCAGGATAACCACTCCTAGGACAACAGCACATAAATTCTGGCAAAGTAATCTTTATGATATAATCATTTTTAGCATCATTTGGCCAAATTTCCATATTGTCTACATTAAATTCTTTGATTTCTTTTTCACCATAACGCATTTATTTTCCTTTGCAATAATTTAAAATCCAAATTATAGCAAATTTCCATCTTACAAAAAAATTATATTGTCTTTGAAACCATAGGTTTTCATATCGCCGCGACCGCCTGTTCCTGCTTCACCTACTACTATGTTACCAGAGTTAGCAGTCACTTTGAAAAGATTGCCGCCGATTTCTTCAAGTCCTGAGTTATTTGCTACAGAAGCCATAGCCATTTTTGCAACGGCAAAGGTTTTACCATTGGTAAATTCACCTAAGATATTTCCTTTATCATCTACACGTATAGCATCTGGTTTTAAATTTCCAGATGGATAACCATCGGTTGCTTGGCTTGTGAGTGCTGAAGCTGAATTTGAGCTTACAAGACCATCATTAGCACCACTTGTACCAAAGCTGAGTTTGATTTGTTGATTTGGTGCTGCACCGTTGTTTGGTGAGAAATTTAGGGTTCTAGGACTGTATGAAGATAAAGATCCATCATTGTTAAATCTTGCTGTTCCTACAACAATATTGCTTGGGCCTTCACCTGTGGTATTAATCTCAGCAGGTTCAGGAACACGGATGATCATTTGCCATTCATTTCCTCCATCTTGAGTGGTGCTTTGTTTTACAAATTGTACTTCTAGGGTGTGTTTAGAACCTAAAGAATCATAAATTTCAAGTCCGGCTGAGAAAGCACTCAAGAAAAGTTGTTCGCTTTTTCTGTTGCTATTGCCTACATTTAAATTTCCATCAAAACCTTTAAAGATATTAGTAAAGGCTTCGTTAGTGCTTACTTTACCATCTGAATCTGTATAAGAAGTGATATTGAAATTAATATTATGAGCTTTTCTTTGAGTTTGAGTTTGACCATTATAACCTGGTCTGTCTGGTTGCTCACTAGGATTAGATATTATAAATTCTCCGCTTGTGCTTATGGTTACTTTTACACCTTCATTTAGATCGCTACCATCGACTTCAAAGCCACCACTACCATCATAATCAACCCCATATCTGGCATCTCTTTGTAAGAGCTCTCTTAGATCTTCGGTGGTATGAAAGATTCTCGCATCAGTATTTCTTAAACCCCCTTGTATAGCATCATAATAATTTTTAGAGGCAGGATCAGTAGGAGCTTGTTGACCGGTGCCTGCTTCAAATCCTTTTCCTCCATCAGGATTATACATAGGAGATAAATTTTGCTGGGAAGAGCTATAGATATATTTATGAGCTGTGATGATTTCTACATGATTATTTACTCGACCCTCCATCAGGTTATCATTAAACCAATCACTATCTTGACCTGCTTGAGTTAATTGGACTGTAAATTTTTTATTATCTTCACTCCAAGTAAGATTTTGATGTTCACCTGCTTCATTGCCTGCATTTACCACTAAATTGATATTTTTCATATTATCGGTGGTGCCATTTGAATTGTCATTAACAAATTCTATACCGCTACCATCAGCTGTTTTAACAGCTTTTACTCCTGTGCCATCTCGGCTATCATTTGGAACAGTAAAAGTATTAATATAAGCTACGGCTTCATCAATGCTTTTAATAGTTGAATTTTGGATATGAACTCCGTTTAAAGTGATATCTAAAGTTACAGGATTATCCGTATTTCCCCAAAAAATAATATCATTTTGAGTTACATGATTAGTTTCATCAAAAACAGTACCTTTTTCAGTAGTAAATTTCGCATCAGCGTAAGATACCCAAATGCCTTGGCCTTCTCGTAAATTTAGTCCTGTTCCACTTCCATTAAATAAAGAAGCACAATCAACCCCTTTTTCAGTAACTTCAACTGAATTTTTAGAAGTGGTGTAAAATTGGGTGATGCCTGTGTCGTTTTCGTCTTTGGTTTCGCCAGTTTTTTTATTGTAACCATGGACTGAATCAAGAGCATATATAGGGGTTTTTGCTGTGCCTATGTTTAGACCGCTGTTTAGGTTTGCTTTAATGGCTACTTCGGTTGATTTTGCGGCGGGGATATGCATACCTGGATCGATGAAGATGTTTTGAGGGGATCTTGATGAATCGATGCTTTGAGTATCCCAGTTGATATTCCAAATGAATCGATGCTTTTTATAATTTTTTTCAAAATTATTTGCAACTCACTCTAAAAAGAGCGAGTTAGCAATAATTTTGAAGGCAGTCAAGTCCAATCCAGTATTACAAATCTACCAGAAAATAGACTTGTAAAGCAAGATTAGTTTCCCACAAAAGTGGGAAAAATTTTATAAAGAATCAAAAGATCAAAAATTTATTGTTTCAATTGGATCAAAGTTTGAAGCATTTGATCACTCGTTGAAATGGTTTTTGAGTTTGCTTGATAACCTCTTTGGATGATGATAAGTTCTGTCAAAGAACGACTCAAATCCACATTTGACATTTCAAGCGCCGAGGTTTTCATATCGCCGCGACCGCCTGTTCCTGCTTCACCTACTACTATGTTACCAGAGTTAGCAGTCACTTTGAAAAGATTGCCGCCGATTTCTTCAAGTCCTGAGTTATTTGCTACAGAAGCCATAGCCATTTTTGCAACGGCAAAGGTTTTACCATTGGTAAATTCACCTAAGATATTTCCTTTATCATCTACACGTATAGCATCTGGTTTTAAATTTCCAGATGGATAACCATCGGTTGCTTGGCTTGTGAGTGCTGAAGCTGAATTTGAGCTTACAAGACCATCATTAGCACCACTTGTACCAAAGCTGAGTTTGATTTGTTGATTTGGTGCTGCACCGTTGTTTGGTGAGAAATTTAGGGTTCTAGGACTGTATGAAGATAAAGATCCATCATTGTTAAATCTTGCTGTTCCTACAACAATATTGCTTGGGCCTTCACCTGTGGTATTAATCTCAGCAGGTTCAGGAACACGGATGATCATTTGCCATTCATTTCCTCCATCTTGAGTGGTGCTTTGTTTTACAAATTGTACTTCTAGGGTGTGTTTAGAACCTAAAGAATCATAAATTTCAAGTCCGGCTGAGAAAGCACTCAAGAAAAGTTGTTCGCTTTTTCTGTTGCTATTGCCTACATTTAAATTTCCATCAAAACCTTTAAAGATATTAGTAAAGGCTTCGTTAGTGCTTACTTTACCATCTGAATCTGTATAAGAAGTGATATTGAAATTAATATTATGAGCTTTTCTTTGAGTTTGAGTTTGACCATTATAACCTGGTCTGTCTGGTTGCTCACTAGGATTAGATATTATAAATTCTCCGCTTGTGCTTATGGTTACTTTTACACCTTCATTTAGATCGCTACCATCGACTTCAAAGCCACCACTACCATCATAATCAACCCCATATCTGGCATCTCTTTGTAAGAGCTCTCTTAGATCTTCGGTAGTATGGAAAGTTCTTTGATCGGTATTTAAATAAGAACCATTCATTGCTAATCTATAATTATTTTCAGCTGTTCCTGAAGTATTCTCTAATGCAGTATTATAATTTGCTCCACTATCTGGATTATATAAAGGAGGAAGATCGACTGGAGAAGAAGTATAAACGTATTTATGGGCTGTTACGATATGAATATTATGTGTTTTATCTTTACCGTCACCTTGTATCCAATGTGTTCCATTATCATTAACACTTCCTACGGGATTAGTATTATCCCAATCAAATATATCACTTTCGTTATCTTTTTTAGTTTTTATATTCCATAATTCACCGGCTGTATTAGCATTATTAACAGTTAAGTCGATATTTTTCATATTATCGGTGGTACCATCAGCATTGGTATTTATAAAGTCTATGCCTGTGCCATCTTTATTTTTAACGGCTTTTACACCTGTGCCTTCTCGGCTATCGGTTGGAACAGTATAGGTATTGATATATCTTATAGCTTCATCAATGCCTGTGATATTATCGTTTTGAATATGAATTCCATTTATGGTAATATCTAATTTTGTGGGCTTACTAGTATCACCCCAAAAAATAACATTATCTTGATTTTTAACACTATTTTTATCAAAACCATTTCCACCTTGGGTGCTGAATTTAGCATCAGCATAGGATACCCAAATGCCTTGGCCTTCTCGTAAATTTAGTCCTGTTCCACTTCCATTAAATAAAGAAGCACAATCAACCCCTTTTTCAGTAACTTCAACTGAATTTTTAGAAGTGGTGTAAAATTGGGTGATGCCTGTGTCGTTTTCGTCTTTGGTTTCGCCAGTTTTTTTATTGTAACCATGGACTGAATCAAGAGCATATATAGGGGTTTTTGCTGTGCCTATGTTTAGACCGCTGTTTAGGTTTGCTTTAATGGCTACTTCGGTTGATTTTGCGGCGGGGATATGCATACCTGGATCGATGAAGATGTTTTGAGGGGATCTTGATGAATCGATGCTTTGAGTATCCCAGTTGATATTCCAACCTTGGACAACATAACCTGCGTTATTGACAAAATTTCCATAAGCATCAAGTTTGAAATCCCCACTTCTTGTAAGGTAATTTGTCAAACCTCCATCATCACTCACCATAAAAAATCCATCACCATTGATCGCAACGTCGGTATTTTTATCGGTAGTTTGAATCGATCCTTGAGAATGAATTCTTGTCGTAGAACTCACAGAAACACCTAAACCAATTTGAAGTGGATTTTGTCCGCCTCTACCATCAGTTGGCGCTGTAGCAATCTTAACAGTTTGGCTAAACATGGTTCCAAAATCAGCACGAGAATACTTAAAACCTGTTGTATTAACGTTAGAGATGTTATTACCTTCAACATCCATTGCTGTTTGATGTGCTTGAAGTCCGCTCACTCCGGACCAAAGTGATCTCATCATGATTGAATCCTTTATAAAATATTGCTTTTAACGCATTCGCGTTTATGCAATTTTATAAGCAAGTTCTGTTCCAACTTTTGAAATTTTTGAGATAAATATAAGAAATTTTTTGAAATTTTAAAAATATAGCCTTAAACTCTTATTCTTAAATTTGCAGCATGAGTTAAGGCTACTGCTATAGCATCTGTGATATCTAAAGGCTTGATTTCTTTACTTAGTCCTAAAAGTCTTTTTACCATAAAGGCAACTTGTTCTTTTGTGGCTTTTGCCTTACCTGTGACGGCTTTTTTAACTTGTAAAGGGGTGTATTCTGCAAAATCTCCATGAATTTGTAAAATTTTTAAACTCAAAGCCCCGCGAAATTGCGCGAGTTTTAAAACGGTTTTTGGATTGTAAGCGAAAAAAATATCTTCTATAGCTACCTCATCAAATTGATGTGTTTTAAAGATCAGATCTAAACCTTCGCAAAGCTCTGTGATTTGATATTGTAAAGTGCTAGGCTTGATTTTAATGAGTCCTGCTTCTATCAATACATTTTTATTTTTATCCGCTTCTATAATAGCATAACCACAATTTCTTGAACCTGGATCAATCCCTAAAATTTTCATAACTAGCCTTAATTAAAGATAAATAAAGATTTTAACCTTTTTTTATAAAATTTAAGATAAAATTTATACAATTAAAAAATTCAAAGAGAGATT